>MFGJ01000008.1:193786-197676 GCA_001778235.1 Candidatus Falkowbacteria bacterium RIFOXYC2_FULL_36_12 | reverse complement strand
TAACAGCGCTCAAGGCACTCAAAGAATTATGGAAAGAAGAGCTAAGGATGTCTTATTACATTGTTGATGATGGTGGGAAGCATAATCGTCATTTCTTCTTGATTGTTCAGTTGGTTGTTGAAGAAAATCCATCGGGAATAGAGTTGGGTTCTGGTTGAAAAATTTATTTAAACATCTTAATAAAGATGTTTTTTTGTTTAGAGAAGATAAATAGACTCAAACAAAAATAAATTATTAACATAATCCCGCAATTAATTTTTAGATTTATTGATGCAAATGGTAAACTGGAAAAGGTTGAAACTGTTCTGATAATGTATTCAAGAATTAGCCAGCTGGTGAATCCGATTAATTGTCCAAGCTGGAGACTGATAAAGCCTGTGATTACTTGAATAAAGCCGGTTAGCATAACCCAGGGTATAAAACTTAGAATTAATAAATTGACAATTGGCGCTACAAGAGAAAATCGTTCAAATTGGAAAAGAATTAAGGGTGTTGTCATGATGATGGCAGATAAAGTTGAGATCAAATTTTCTTGAATTGAAAATTTTATTGTAAGCCAGAGAAAATATTTTTTTATTTTTGGCGAAAGATAAATCAAACCAATTGTGGCCAAAAATGAGAGCTGAAATCCAGCATCAAATAATAAAATTTTAGGGTTAATTAAACACATGATTGAAGCGGTGATAATTAAAATATTGGCAGTGTGATTTGCCCGCCCGAGATATTTTGAGTATAAAACTAAAATTCCCATGATAGCTGAACGAATAACAGCTGCGCTGGCTCCAGTCAAAATTGTAAAAATTGTGATGCCAAAGGTAACTAGCCAGAAGGCTTTTTTTCGATTGATATTTAATGAAAGACAAAGATTTAATAACATAACTGAAATTACAGTGATATTATACCCAGAAATTGCGATGATATGAGTAACCCCAGTTCGATTGAAGTCTTGTAATAATTTGTCAGGTATTCCTTTTCTTGATCCGAGTAATATGCCAGCAAGAAATGATGCTTGAGGTTCAGGAATGGTTTGATTGATTGTTTGGCTGGTAAAGTCTTTGAAGTGTAATATTTTTTGTAAAATTAAATTAGCTTGATTGTGTTTTAGCAAAATAATTTTTGGTGAATAGCAAAGTGAATAAATATTGTAACGAGCCAGATATTTATCGTATTGAAATTTTTCAATTGGTTCCGGGCTTGTAAGTTTGCAGGAGAGTTCGATGAAGTCGCCGTAATTGTATTTTGGATAAAGCTGACTTTTTATAAGGACTTTCCCTGTAATTTTTGTTTTATTAAAATCAAGTTTGATTGATTGGCTTTTGAAAGTCAGTTTGGTGTGATCGAGCCTTTCATCAACATAGGTAATTATGCCTTCAACTGTGACATATTGCTCGTTGTAATATTGAATAACGCTTGGAGTTTTTGGAGGAGTATTAAAATTGGCGACTATTAAACCAAAAAAGAAAAATATTAATAAAAAAATTGAGATACTACGAGTGTTTTTTATTGTAGATGAAAAAATAAATAAAATTATTGCAAGGGAAATTGAAATTTTCAATGAAATAACAAAGTAGAGTGCTATCGCGAATAGAAATGAACATAGGCAATAAAAGATTTTTTGGCGTTTTTTGAGCATGTTAGAGGAATTTGTTGATTAAATTTTGGTTGATATGGGTGTAAGGTGGTTTAGAAAATTTTGGAGGTAAATGATGTTTTTGCCAGTTGAAATGGATGTAGGTGATAGTGTTTAATAAAGAAATATCAGTGTTGATAATTCTTCTATAAAAACTCTGTTGCCAGATTGAATTTTTACATCTTTTTGAGTTGCTTCCTTGCCCCGAACTGACAGCCAGGCTGTCAGTTCGGGGAGTAGGGACTTTTATATGTTTTGCGGTTCTATACTTGACTTGTTGCATAAATTTTGAAATTGTTATGTCTTCATTTTGTTTTATTACAATATGAAGATGGGTAGGCATCAGGCAAAAACAGAGAATGTCAATGTTTAATTTGTGCTGATAGAAGAAAATTTGATTAAATAAAATATCTGCGTATTTTTTATTGCAAAACAATGGGTATTTATTAATTACATTAGTAGTAATAAAATACGGATAATCAGTTTGGTAAATCAGTGGTTTAGTCATATAAGAAATTATAAGAAATTGAAGATAATAATTTAAGGAAAATGTTATCCGATTTTGACAATTATTTTGAATAAAAAAAGATACTAGTTTGGGCAAGTATCTTTTTTAAATTTGGTGATTATTTTTTTATAAATTTTCTTAAGAAGCGATAAATTCCTAGTTTGGTTGGATTATAGATTTTTTCATAAGTACCGAGATATTCGGTAATTTCTGCTTCTGGCGAAAAACCCATTTTGAATTTGGTAAAACCAAACCATTTTTCTTCGTGTCCAGTAATGTTTTGTGGTGCTGCACCCCAAAAATCATAGGACCAGATATTTTGATCTTTGGCATCTTTGATTGCCTGCCATTGGAGCAGGTATGGAGCCATTACAGGGCGGAATTTATAGTCTGAAGCTCCATACAAGTAGGTTGCAGTGTGATTCCAGAAAATCATAATATTGGCTGCAATGTACTGACCATCGTATTTGGCTAAATAAAGTTTAACGAAAGGTAGAGAGAGAAGTTGTTTGAAATATTTTTCACCAAAAAGAGTAATATGTTGCCTGTCGGTTGTAAGTTTTAGTAATTCATTAAATTGTTTGAATTTAGAATTATCAATTTCAATAGAGACATCTTTTTTTTGGGCTAAACGAATGTTGTATCTGGTTTTGCTGTGCATCTGGTTGAGTAGATTTTCTTCTGAATCTTGGATGTTTAATATCAGGGTATGTCTTGGTTGTATGTCAAATTCTGATTTGTTTAGTTCAAGCTGATCATAGATTTGTTGGAAATCAGTATCATTAGTTTCTGGGTCGCATTGAAAATATATGGCTTTTTCTTGTACAGCAATTTGGTCAATTTTTTTCATTATAAATTCAAAGTTTTTTTCAATATCTGCATCGTCGGCTATTATGGGCCCTTTTGGAGCGTAAAGAATGCGAAAGCCACCTTTTAGTTTGGAGACAAATAAAAAACAAACAGCTGACCATTGGTTGTTGTCAGTCACGATAAGTCTGTAAATTTTTTCTTTTTGGGTTGCCATGAATTCAGCCCAAATCCAGGATTGGGTAAATGCTCCAAGTTTTTGATTGGCAATAAACTCATCCCAAGAATTTTTGTCTGCAATGGTTGCAAGGCGGATGTCCATAGAATAAATTGATGAATTAAAGATATATAATAATTTAAGTAAAAAATTTTTATTTTGTGAGATATTGCAAAGCCAGTTTAATTTTTTCAGATAGATCTGATGTTTCATTAGGAATTTGAGACAAAGCTTGTCTGGCTTGTTCAGTTGAGTAGCCTAGCGCGGTCAAGGTATCAATTGCATCAGAATTAGCTTCCATTTGAGCAGAACTTTTGAGACTGCTGTCATCGAGAAAACTGATTTTATTTTTTAATTCTAGTATGATTCGGTCAGCAGTCTTGGCGCCGATGCCGGAGACTTTTTTTAGCATAGAAGAGTCTTGGCTGGCAATAGCTGAATGAATGTCCAATACACTCGAAACGGCAAAAACACCAAGAGCGGTTTTGGGACCAATCCCAGAAACAGAAATTAATTGTTGAAATAATAGAAGTTCTTGTTTGGTGACAAAGCCATATAGATCAGAAGAGTCTTCCTTTAGGTTGTGATGAAGAAATACGGCAATGTCTTGGCCAAGCTGGCTTGATTGAATTAGTTGATTGGTTGAATATACTTTATAGCCTAAACCCTGATTTTCTATAATTAAAAAATTATTCCCAAGATCAATAATTGTGCCTTTGATATAAGCT
>MFGJ01000008.1:127503-193770 GCA_001778235.1 Candidatus Falkowbacteria bacterium RIFOXYC2_FULL_36_12 | reverse complement strand
ATTTTTCGACGGAGCAGAGATTTGAGAGGCAGGGGTTTTTTGTATGGGAGATATATTTTTGTTTCTTGACCGCCATGAGCTTCTAAAATTGACTCAAATTTATGGTTGTAAATTTTTGATAGTTTTAGGGTGATATTTTTTTCAAATGGGACAATAATTTCAATGAGATCTTTTTGATTAATTGCATTGTGTACTGCTATTTCTAAGAATTCATTTTTTTTATCATAACCAACAACTTCACCACAGAATTCCCAAGCACTGTTTTCATGGGAAGATTCAAATCTGTGACTGACTTCTTTTTCACCAAAAATAAAACCTTGGGTGAATCCGCGGTTTGGAGCTTTTTCTAATTCGTGAAAAAGACTATCAAGATCGGATTTTTGATTGTCTATTGCTTCACGATAAGCGTGAAGGGTATTGCCGAGATAATAAATGCTTTTGGCTCGTCCTTCTATTTTGAAACTGCTGATACCAGCTTTTTGTAATTGCTTTAAGTGTTTTATTAAGTTTAAATCTTTAGAATTCATAATGTAAGTGCCATGGGCATCTTGTTCAATTGGGAAATAAGAGCCTTTTCTCTGGCTTTCTTCAATAACTAGAGGATCGGTTTGAAGTTTAAAATTCCAACGACATGGCTGTGAACAGTCACCAAGGTTAGCTGAACGATCAGTAAACCATTTTGATAAGATACAACGACCAGAATATGACATGCACATTGCACCATGAACAAAAGTTTCCAGTTCTAATTCGGGAACATTTTTATGAATTTCTTTTATATCATCCAAGGTAGTTTCACGGGCGAGAATGATTCGTTTAACACCCTGTTCAAACCAGAATTTTGCAGATCGCCAATTGGTGCAGTTGGCTTGGGTTGAAAGATGAATATGGATATTTGGCCAGACTTCTTTTATATAGGATAAAATTCCTGGGTCGGAGACAATTAGAGCATCGGGTTTGATGGTTTTTAATTTTGTAATGTGTTTAGCCAGTTTAGTCAGATGTTGTTTATGGGGATAAATATTGACGGTAATATAAACTTTTTTATTGTGTTTGTGGGCAAAATCAATTCCTTGTTTTAGGGTTTTGTAATCAAACATATTTATCCTATATCTCAAGGAAAATTCTGGCAGACCGCAGTAAATTGCGTCAGCACCATAAGCAATAGCGTATTGAAGTTTTTTCAGATTGCCAGCTGGAGCTAATAATTCAGGTTTAATTTGTTTCATAATGAACTAATTTTACTACAAAAACTGGTTTTGTGCAATATAAAATAAAATAGGCTAGATTTAGTTAAATTTTGTGTAAATCTAGTTAAATACTTGACATTTTTTGTTTCTTGTGTTAAAATTGGTTGTTAGAAAGAACCTTGAAAATCTAGGTTGGGAAAACTGCAAACAGCAGATGGAGGAAAGAGGGTGAAAGATGTCCGGCAATATTATGACACTCGAAGAACTTCGTAGGATTAGGATTTCATACCCATTTGATGCTAACTTTCTTTTTGTAGTACATGTTGATATTGATCGTGATTGTGTTGCACCGGTACAGGTTTTTTGTGAAGCCAATGAGGTTGATATCAGAAGTGATAGAGTGACTTATATGTTTGTTTCACATGGAATGACCTATGATGGTGAAAGTAATGGCAGAATTGTGATTCATTGTGATACTGGTCGAAGACTTGATCCAGAAAATGGATTTTTTGATCATCATTTTGTTGGTTGTCCTGTACATTCTGCAACTCATGCAATGGTTGAAGTTTTTTATTCTCATCGGAGTTATATCCCACCGCATATCATTGAAATCAGAGATTATGTTAATTTGGTGGATAGTAAGATTGGTAGAATGACTGGTGAAAATTATGAATTGGTCAAACAGCTTGGTCGTGTGGCAAAGCGTTTGACAAATGGTACTGGTCGTTTTGTCCCAGCGCAATTCGGGATTGAATATTTGGAAAAAGTTATCCGCCAGTTGCCTGAAGGCACTAGTGATTATTTTAAGATGATTGTGGGTTTGTCGGTTTTGCAAGGGTATATTGATAATTATGAAAAAATTAACACAAGAGATCGGCTGGCTGACTTGAGAGAAGTGGTAGTGGAAGATCCGGTTTGTCAGGAATATGAAAACGAGAATATGATTCAATTCCTGAAGCTCGAACCATTGATGGCTATCAATGATCGGGTTGATGAAGCATATCCTTCAAGAATGAGCATTAATCAGAGATTGCCAATTGGACAAATGATGCAAGTGCTACATACCTATATCATTGTTCCTGATAAGATTGATGGAGATGTTGCCTCGGCGTTTGCTTTTATCTGCAGAATTATGCATTTGAATCCTCTTGATCGTGAAAGTGTAACGGTAATAGAAGTATCTGGTGGAAAAACAATTTGGGATTATGACAAGGAATTTTTGCCAGAGCAAGATGATTTGGTTATTCATCTGGGTACTGGTGGATATTTCAGCGCTGAACATTTGGTTTTTGATCAGAATGCAAATGATTTCCCGTTTTGGACATTGACTGAATGTATTTATCAATATTTTTATTTGCCGGAAATGACTCGAGCCAAGATGCAGAATATGCTGATGATGGTGAATCATATTTATGGTGGAGTGAGAAGATTTGCGGTGGTTGAGAGTGTGTGTGAGGCTTTGGAAGCTCATTATCAGGATGTTTGTGATCAGATTGGAGAGGTCATCAGATTTGAGTGGAATCATCTGGCACCGTATCATTTTATTATGGCAATTGAAAACATGCCGAAATTTATGAGAGCGGTTCAGATTGTGAAGATTGGTTATGTTTTGATTGAAGGGTTTTTCTCGGCATTGTCCATTAATAAAGGTTTTCAGTATCTGACTGATGATGCTGAAGAAGTTGAAAAAGATGGTTTGATGTTTGCTCTGATTGGGTCTGATAGCAATGAATCTCAAAGACTTCGTGGTTATGTTAACCAGTGGAAAAAGCATTGGGATGTGTTTATCTCCTCAAATCCTGAACGGCCAACAATTGGTATCACTATTACCAATGAATGTGGTCATGTGTCAGGGATGAGAAGGTTGGTTGAAGTGCTTCGTGAAATGGTAGCAAAAGTGATTGGTAGAGAGCCACTTGAAGAAGAGGTCTTTATCCATCAGAATGATTTTGTGATTTATATCAATGGTGATTTTGGGATTACGCCTGAAGAGGTTTTTGCCTTGGCACAAGAGCATTTGAGTCGAAGTGGAGAAATGAATAAGTATCGTAATAGGAATTAAAAAAATTATTAAAAGAATTCCGAAGTATAAATTTGCTTCGGTTTTTTGTTTTGGTAAATTAGTCTAAAATTTGATATAATAATTAATATTAGATTTTTATGAAAATAGACAAGCTAATTGCTTTAGCGAAAATTGGAGAGGAAAAGCCATTAATATTATTTGATGAAACAAATAAAGTAATTATTGATGAAGCGATAGATGCGGTTAGAATTATTACAGATGGTTTACCTCAAGAAGGTGAAACAAAATCAAATTTGCTGGAATTGATTGAGTTGTTGCAAGGTAAGGATTTTGATGAATTGAAAATAGCAAAGTTGTTACAATTTATCAGCAGATTTGTTTTGAAGCATAAAGCGAGTGAACCAAAAGTAAAAGATTTCCATCAGGCAGTGAACGGATTTTATGATCGAGCGTTGGTTTTTGATTCAATGAAATCAAAGCGAGAATATTTGAAGCAACAGAAAACCGAGTCGGATCAAAATGAATATGATCATCGTTTGTTTAAGACAGAAGGAATGATGTATGTGCTTGAATATTATTTGACGATGTATAGATTATTGGTTGATTTTGATAATGAGAGACAAAAAATTGAGCTGTTGACGAAAGAACTTGTGGATATTCAACTCGCAAAATTATCAGGATTGTGGCATGATTTTAACAAGGATGAAGTTTTGCAGAAATTTGTTTTATTGATTCTAAATGATGAAAGCAGAGAGAATCTTTTGGAGGAGTATTATAAGGCTAAAAGCAAAATTAATTTGATTGAAAAGAGATGCATTGATGATAAGTGTGTTTTCAATTTTGATAAGTTCAAGATTGAAAAATTTATGTCCAATTTTAAGTCATTACTGCTTGTTTTGATGTCGGAGTTTGAGAAAAGACAAATTTTTGAACTAACCAGCACTTTTTTGACACCTTATGGTAATAAACCTAAATTTAGAGATATTAAATTATAAGAAGATGATTTATTTGGAGTACTCTCAATAGTTGGATCAAAATCAGGTAGTAGAGAATAAAATAATTAATAATAAATTTATGACAGACAAAAAACCAATTGGTCTTGCCGGCAGAATGGCTGACATGTTTGGTAAGAAAAAAATTGAAGAACAATTAACCGAAGATGAACGACAAGAGTATTATGACAAACAAAAAGCAAGTAGAGCAGAGGAACTCGCAGAGGCAACATCACAAGAAAATGTGGCTACGGCATTAATGGCGGATAAAGATGTTCCTGCTAGAGTTGACCAAGAAAAAGATTCTGGGGATACAGGTGCTGATCAAATGATGGATGATTCTGATCATTTAGAAGTCAGTACAGTTGCTGGCCCAAAAAAAGATTCTGGGTATAGAAGTGTTGATCAAATGATAAATGATTTTGATTCTGATTATGTAGAGTCACTTATAGCTGGTGTCCCAAAAAAAGATTCTGGGCCTAGAAGTGTTGATGATATGATTGTTAACTTTATTTATTCAGAATCAGTTTCATCAATAGATAAAACACAAATAGTTCAGAGGATTGAGTATGAGTGTGGTGGTGCTGAAACAATGCTCAAATTTGAAACAGAAGAGGAACAAGTGATAGAGGATGTAAAGACAGTGTTAAAAAAAATTGGTTTATCAAATTTGAAGATAGAAATGACCCCTGCTGGTATTAGCGATCGCGTGAATTTTCATGTGAGAGGAGAAATTGAAATAAATAATAAAAGTTATTTTTTCTCATATGGAACCGAAGCTGTTCGTCATGGTCGTGGGACTATAACATTATTTAAAAAAGATGGAACTAAAGATTTTAAAATGGCTGAACCGCAGACTATTGATTTTGCGGAAAATAGAGGGATTGGAGAGTTGTTGGATCTTGATAGTGAACAAGGTAGAGACTTGTTGGAGAAGTTAGCTCTTGATGCAGATAAGCAACCTGAAACTGAAGCGAATGAGATTTATGGGAGTTATCAGGAGTGGGAACGGGAACAATCAGAGATAAAAGAAAAAAATGTTGAGAAGTTGGACTCAATCAATAAGTTGTTTGCAAAATATGGGTTTTCTGATTTTGAAGTGATTGCAGATATCCAAAGGAGGAAAAAACAAGCTGGTGGGATTATAACATTTCAATTGAGTGCGAAGAAATTGGAGAACTCTAAAGGTGGCATCAACTCATATCTTAAGCTAACACAAACTTACAAGGCTGATTATTTAACTGTTTCAGTGGCTGTTCCTGACGGAGAATTTTTTGATTATAAGACCAAGTGTTTAGCTTTACCTCCAACCGAAGCTGGAGTTCCGCCGGTTATCAGTGAAGAGGCGCTAAAAACTTTATTGGATGAAGTTTCAATGGAATAGGCTAGAAGATATAAAGATTCTAAATTTGAACCGCTTGAGATAGTGGCATAATCAAGCGGTTTTTTGTTTTAAATATTGTTAAAATAGGTTATGATAAAGTATATAAATCATAAATTATATATATGTCTGAATTAAAAATTGGCGATGTGGCACCTGATTTTACCCTGCCTGATCAAATGGGGGCAAAACATCGTTTGGGTGATTATAAAAATCAATGGGTTTTAATTTATTTTTATCCAAAAGATAATACTCCAGGTTGTATTCAAGAAGCTTGTTCTATTCGTGATAATTATTCAGAGTTTGGAAAAATAAAAGCTGTGATTTTGGGGATTAGCGCTGATAGTATAGAGAGTCATAATAATTTTTCAGAGAAACATAAATTACCATTTACTATTTTGTCAGATGAAAAGAAAAAAATATTAGAAAAATATGGTGTTTGGCAAAAGAAAATAATGTTTGGTAAAAGTTTTCTTGGAATAAAAAGAATGTCATACCTAATTGACCCAAAAGGAAGAATTTTCAAAATATATAGGTCGGTTAAACCAGCTGAACATGCTAAACAGGTGTTGAAAGACTTGCAAGCAGAAATAAAAAAAACGCGGTAGTTTCCACGCTTAATTAATTGGACCTGTTTCGATCAGACTAAAATCTTCTACTTGAAGACCAAAATGAACATATAAAGCCATCTGTAGTTTGAATGTTCCAGCAATAATTCGAAGAGCATCATCGAGATTATATCCATCAGTCACAAGCTTTGATTCAAGTTTTCGTCTGACTTGCTTCATGCAATATATTTCAAGAGATTTTCTTTGTTTATAGTTATAACCTCTATGAAGCGAAATTAGATTACAGTTTCTTCGCAGGCAGATTTTGAACAAAATGTTGGTAAAAGCATAAATATTGTCCTGGTAATGTCTTCGGTCAAGACCAACAATATGTGTGAAAATTTTCTGGTAGAAGGCTTCAACTGCTTTTTGGCAATCTGCATGCAAGGATGTAATACTGTTTGGGTCAAAGAAGTTTAGACTCATGGTTCCCTCCTGGTGATTGAAGGAACAATAAAGTATCTTAATATAAAAATGAAATAATGTCAAAACTGCTTAAGTGAATAAGCAGTTTTTTTGTAAAATTTGGGTGGAAAGCTGAATGAAATTAATCCCAGTCAAGATTACCGCCAGTTTGATATTCTGTCACTCTGGTTTCAAAGAAATTTTTTTCTTTTTTCAAATCAACTATTTCACTCATCCAAGGAAATGGATTTCCAGCATTGTAAATTTTTTGAAGATTTATTCTTTCTAGTCGGCGGTCAGCAATATGTTCCATGTACTCTTTAATTATTTCAGAGTTTAATCCCATAATCCCTATTGGCAGTGCATCTTCGGCATAGGCGACTTCAAGTTTAACTGCTTTTTGGATATTTTCGACAATTGTTTGTCTGAATTCATCGGTCCAAATTTCAGGATTTTCTTCGACAATAGTATTGATCAAATCCGCACCAAAAGCTAAATGGGTTGTTTCATCACGCAGAATATACTGAAATTGTTCACCAATACCTATCATTCGGTTTTGTCGAAGTAGTGACAACATCATTGCAAAGCCAGCATAAAAAAATATTCCTTCCATAATGATATAATAGCCGATTAAATCAGAAACAAATTTTTGAATATTTTCAACTGTATCAGTTTTGAAGTTTGGATCTAGTATTGACTCGGTGATTGCTACAACAAAATCATCTTTGGCTTTTATACTGGAGGTATTTTGATACATATTATATACCTCATCTGGGTCTAACCCCAAGGAATCACAGATATAAATAAAAGTGTCAGTGTGAATAGCTTCTTCATAGCCTTGTCGAAGTAGGTATTGTCGACATTCTGGGTTGGTAACATGGCGATAAATTGCTAGAACTATGTTGTTGGCGGTTAGACTTTCGGCAGTTGAAAAAAATCCAAGGTTCCATAGAATCATTTTTTTCTCGTTATCGGTTAGAGAGCCTGTTCCTTGCTTATTCCAGAGTTCAATGTCTTGTTGCATTGGAACTTCTTCTGGTGTCCAGTTGTTGGCAACACCTGTTTTGTAATGAACTCTAGCCCAAGGATATTGAAAGGGCAGAATTTTATTGGGATCTGTCAGATTGCAATTGATAATTTTTTTTCTTTGATTCATATTTTTGTAATTTATAGTTTATTGGCAAGCTTCACACTCTGGATCATTGATTTTGCATAATTTTACTGAACTGGATTCAGCAAATTGTTGTTGCTTGGTTAAGGTATCTTGAGAAGATGCCTGTGCTTTTATTTTGTCAGAGACATTGGCGACTTGAATATTATCTTTGGAAGTAATGTTTTGTTGTTTTATCTCTAAAGTACTTTTTTCTATGCCCGAAGCAGCTAATGTGCGTAAATAGTAAGTGGTTTTCAGTCCAAGCTTCCAGGCGTATTGGTAGACTTCAGAAATTCTTTTTCCAGAAGTAGTTTTTAGGTAAATATTGAGTGATTGGCTCTGGTCGATCCATTTACCTCTGTGGGCAGCAGATTTAATCAGCCATTCCGCATCAATGCTAAAGGTTTCTTTGTATTTTGTTCTTAGATCTTTTGGAATGAATTCAATATTACTAATATCGCCATCATTTTTTTTGATTTGATTAAGCATTTCTTCGTTCCAAAGATTTATTTTTTTCAAATCTTCTATAAGATATTGATTTACAATAGTAAATTCACCACTCATGTTTGATTTGACATAGATGTTTTTATAGATTGGTTCTATGCTTGGCAGGCAACCGGCAATGTTTGAAATGGTGGCGGTTGGGGCAATTGCCATGCAGTTTGAATTTCTCATGCCTTTTGCCATAATTTCTTGTCGAACATATTCCCAATTAAGTGTTTGAGATTTGTTGATTGGGATTTCTTGGCCTCGTTCTTTTTCAAGCAGTGTAATTGTGTCATGGGGCAAGATACCACGGGCCCATTTGGAATTTGGGAATGTTTTATAAGCTCCTTTTTCTTCTGCTAATTTTGATGAACCTAAAATAGCGTGATATGAAATAAATTCCATTGATTGGTCTGCAAATTCGATGGCTTTATCACTATCAAAATTTATGTTCATTTGATATAGAGCATCTTGATAACCCATGATGCCGAGTCCAATCGGGCGATGTTTCAAATTGGCAAATTTTGCTTCTTTTGTTGGATAGAAATTGATATCAATAACATTGTCGAGCATTCTGATGGCAGTATCAATTGTTGATTGGAGTTTTTCTTTATCAAGTTGTCCATTTGAAATGTGTCTGGCGAGGTTTATTGATCCAAGATTGCAAACGGCTGTTTCTTCAACTGAAGTATTTAGAGTTATTTCAGTGCATAAATTAGAATTGTGAATTACTCCAACATGATCTTGGGGTGAACGGAGGTTGCAAGGATCTTTGAAAGTGATCCAGGGATGTCCGGTTTCGAATAGCATGGTGAGCATTTTTCTCCAGAGTTCTTTGGCTTTTATTTTTTTAAATAATTTCATTTTTCCTTGTTCAGCCAGTTTTTCATAGTGCTCATATTGTTGTTCAAATTGTTGGCCATAGATGTGATGAAGGTCTGGGACCTCATCTGGTGAAAAAAAAGTCCAATCTTTGTCTTCGGCAATTCTTTTCATAAACAAGTCTGGAATCCAAGCAGCTGTATTCATATCATGAGTTCTTCTTCTTTCATCACCGGTATTACGACGGAGTTCCAAAAAGTCTTCAAAATCATAATGCCAAGCTTCAAGGTAAGCGCAAGTGGCTCCGCGTCTTCGACCACTGCGATTTATGGCTACGGTTGTATCGTTGGCGATTTTAAGAAAAGGAATTACACCTTGACTTTCAACCCGGGTGCCTTTGATCAGAGCACCCATACCACGAATGTTGGTCCAATCATTGCCTATTCCGCCTGACCATTTTGAAAGTTGAGCATTGTCACCAATGGATTTGAAAATGTGTTCAAGTGAATCTTCAACAGTTGTGAGATAACAGGAACTCAATTGTGGGTGAATTGTCCCAGCATGAAAGAGTGTTGGTGTTGAGGGGACATAATGCAAAGTAGAAATAATATTATAAAATTCTTCGGCTTTTTGATCTTGATTATTTTCTTCGATTGCTAAACCCATGGCTACACGCATCCAGAAAAATTGTGGGGTTTCTAGTAGAATATTATTTTGGGGATTACGAATCAGATATCGATCGTAGAGAGTTTGAAGTCCCATGTATTCAAATAGTTCATCTCTCTCAATATTAATGATTTTTGCAAGTTTTTCTAAATCAAATAGTAACATTCTGACATCAAGAATTTTTAGTTTGACGGCTTTCTTGATGTAATTTATAAAAGCTTGTTGATGTTTTTGTTCAAGGTTTTCAGTTTTACGATTTATTTGTATCACTTCTTTGTAGATAGAGTCGGAGAGAATCTTTGTTGCCAGAGTGGAGTAACTCGGCTCTTGTTCGATCTTAGCTCTGGTTGCCAGAATGATGGTTTCTTGGATTTTTTTGGTGTCGATGCCTTCAAAAACTTCTTTTTGTGTTTGTCTGGCGATAGAATCAATATCAATTTGGCTTTGATTGTTTTGAGTAAAGTTTAAGATGAATTTTTTTATTTTCTCAATTGAAAAAAGTTGTTTATTGCCATTTTTTTTGATGACATAGAGTTGATTGTTGTCTAATTTTTGTTGGATTTGTTGTCTATGTTCTTCTCGTGTCTTGAAATGTTCATAGCGATAAATAATATAGTGTTTAGCTGTTCGGAAAAAGCCTTTTTCCATTAATTTTTTTTCAACAAAATTCTGGACATCTTCGACATTGGGTATGATGTCTTGGTTGAAAAATTTAAGTTCTAGGTCAGTGATTACTTCCTGGGAGATTGTTTGTAATAATCCATTTTCAATTTTATCTCCTGATGCTTCAGCTGCTTTACTGATGGCAGTTTTTATTTTTTGATTATCAAACTCGACAATATTACCATTTCTTTTTTTAATTTTTGTGTTTATTTGCATAGTAGCTGGTAAAAATAACTCGCATGAGGCCAATCACGCAAGTTATTTTTATATTAAATTTCTTAGGATCTTTTAAAATGAAGTTTGTTTATAAAAACTTCAATACATTCCACCAAGCTTCAACATAGTCTGGGCGTTTGTTTTGGTACTTAAGGTAGTAGGCATGTTCCCAAACATCCAGGTTGAAAATAGGGGTATGTCCTAATGTATAAGGTGAATCTTGATTGAGTAGGGAATAAATTTTTAAGGCATTATTTTGATCTCTGACAAGCCAAGCCCAGCCACTGCCGAATTGATTTTTGGCAATATCGGAAAATTGTTGTTTGAAATTTTCGACTGAACCAAAAGAAGTTTCAATTTCTTTGATAAGCTCATGATCAATTTGTTTTTCGGGCGCCATTGATTGCCAGAAAATTTTGTGATTGATGTAACCGCCTCCATTGTTGCGGATTGCTTGGCGGTCTGGTTCAGCTATTTCTAGGTCATTTAATTTTTGGAAAATATTTTCCAGAGGCATTGAGCCAATTATGGGGTATTTTTCTAGTACAGCGTTGAATTTGTCAGTGTAGCCTTGATGATGTTTTAAGTGATGAATTTCCATTGTATGCGCGTCAATGTGTGGCTCAAGCGCATCATAGGGATAATCCAATTTTGGTAATTCAAACATATTTTTTTAGCGAGGTCAGCGAGATAAGAATAAAGCAAGTAAAGTTGTTATTGGTGTGAATGATGTGATAGGGGTGATTGCTTTATTTCTTGATAATGCTGAATTAGTTTAGTTAGGTTAGATTTTGCCGACGAGATCAAGATCTGGTTTTAAGGTTTTGTCTCCTGGTTTCCAGCTAGCAGGACAAACTTCTCCTCCGTGTTCAGCTACGAATTTTGCTGCTTGGATTTTACGAAGCATTTCAGAGGCACTTCGACCAATATTGTTGTCTTGAATCTCAATGGCTTTAATAATTCCCTCTGGATCAATAATAAAGGTTGCTCTTAGTGAGAGTCCTTCGTCCGGGATATAGGTTCCTAGGGCTTTGCAAACTTTGCCGGTTGGGTCAGCGGCCATAGGAAATTGAACTCCAGAAATAGCGTCAGAATTGTCATGCCAAGCTTTGTGAACAAAGACGGTGTCAGTACTGAAGCTGATAACTTCGGCATTTTCATTTTTAATTGCCTCATAATTTTGGGCAAGTTCTCTTAATTCTGTTGGGCAGACAAAGGTGAAGTCTGCTGGGTAGAAGAATAAAATCAACCATTTACCTCGGTAATCTGAAAGTTTGATTTTTTTTTCTTTTCCTTGGTGGTAGATATCAACCTCAAAGTCAGGAAGTGGTTGATTTATGAGTGAATAATTTTGTGTTTCCATAATTTGGGTGGGTTATTTTTACGAAATGCAGGGACAGAGATTATAGTATTACAAATTGTTAATTATTTATTTAAACATTTGTTACAAGTCCCATAAATTTTACATTCAATTTTTTGTGGCTGACCAATTTGTTTCAGTTTTTTTTCATCAATTGGTGAGTTTTCGAAAATGTCATAAACTTTGTGGCATTTTTGGCAGATGAAATGCAGGTGATCTGAAGGATTACCATCAAAGCATGTAAGGTTAGCGTCTTTTTGAAATTGGATGATTAAACCTTTTTGTGCTAAATAATTTAAATTGCGATAGACTGTACCTAGACTGACATTTGGAATTGTTTGACGGACATGATGATAAATTTTTTCAGCGGTTGGATGACAGGTAACACTTTGCAAATATTTCAGGATGGTTAATCTTTGTGGTGTGAGTCTTTGTCCTGATTTATTGATATTAGTTTTTAAATCAGTATAATTGAGCATAAATATTAATGATAATCATTACTAATAATATATCATCTATGAAAATATTGTCAAATTAATTAAATGTGGATAAAAATTGTTGAATTTGTAATCAAAAAGGTATATTTTTTTCAAATGAGGTATAATTTATAATAAGATGGCTATTAATTCACGAAATTCAATTTATGACTAAAAGAGCAAAACAGATGGTTGTTTTTGATGTTGATGGGGTTTTACTTGAGGTTGAAAAAGGTGGATTTAAAGAAGTGGCTGAATTTTTGGGAAAAGAAAAGGAAGTCGCGAAATTGCATGCAGAATATGAAAAAAGAAAAAATAAAGGGCCATGGGGGCTCGAACAATTGGCTGAATTATTTAAAAATTATAAAAAGACATATCTTTTACAAATCGCTTCTGGTTATATTGATGTTCGGTTGGCAAAGAATGTGAAGCAAGTAATATCAAAGCTAAAACAAAGAAAAATTATTGTTGGAGCAATAAGTTCAAATCCGCAATTTATTTTAGAGGTTTTAGCCAAGAAGTTGAATTTGGATTTTGTGGCAGGAAATATTTTGCAATACAAGCATAATATTGCAACAGGAAAATTAAAAAGGAAAGTTGATCGGTATGTTAAACCAGAAGTATTAAAAAATTATATGAAGAAATATAAGGTGTCAGGTAAGGATGTTGTGGTCGTTGGTGATTCTATCACAGATATTCCAATGGGGGAGATTGCAGGCTTATTTATTGCTTTTAATCCAAAAAATGGAGAATTGGAAAAAGAGGCAGATGTAATAATAAACAGTAGAGATATGAAAAGTATTCTTAAATATTTATAATATGCAGATAATTGAGTTCAAAAATTTTCGTGGAGATTTACTCCGAGGAGTTGTGACTAAACACTCTGGCTCAAAAGGGATAATTTTCGTTCATGGATTTGAGAGGAATTGTTATGAATACAAGTTTCGAAATATTTTTCAGGGAATAAAAGATAAATATTCCACTTTTAGGTTTGATTTTTCTGGCTGTGGTTTGTCTGAAGGTAAATTTGAAGATTTTACGGTTGAAAAATCAACTTTAGAATTTGATTCAGCTCTTGAAGCATTTAAAAGAGTCTGTCCGCAATTAAAAGAAATAGTTGTTGTTGGTCATAGTATTGCTGGCTGTATGGTTGTAAATTCCCTTCAGGAAAAAAATAAATTTATTTCAAAAGTAGTCTTGTTTGCTCCTGCTTGGAATCAGGAAGAAATTTTGAAATATTATTTTGTTCGAGGAATGTATAAAGATAAAAAGACAATCACTTGGGATAATTATAAAAGGTTTTTCAGTCCATTAAAATATAAACTTTTCATTAAACAAAAAAAATATGAGCGCAAGGCTCATTGGTTAAAAAATGATTATTTTATTGAAAATATTGAAATGGATTATCAGGATTTGTTGTCAACTGTAACAATCCCGCTTAATCATATTTTGGTAGTTCAGAGTTTGGTTGACAGCAAAGTGCCAATCGTAAGTAATAATAAAGTCCCAAAAGAAATTAAACAAATAATTTTGAGAAAAGCTGATCATGATTTTGAAGCACCGAGTGATGTGAAGCAGTATTTGGGCAAAGTAATGAAATTTATTTCAGGATAATGAATGAGAAGGAATTATATAGGGGGAAATATAAGGGGATTTTTAGATTAAAAAATTGGGATTATTCGAGTCCTGGTTTTTATTTTATAACAATTTGTGTAAAGAACAGGTTTTGTTGTCTAGGTACGGTGGAAAATAATGAAATGTTATTAAATGAATTAGGAAAAATTGTTAGAGATTGTTGGTATGATCTACCAAATCATTATAAAAATTGTGTTTTGGACGAATTTATTATTATGCCCGACCATGTGCATGGCATTATTCAATTGATTGATGATGAATCGATAGGTGACGGTTTGAACCCGCAATTAATTGATGATGAAACGGTAGGTGACGGTTTCAAACCGTCACCTACAAATAATGTTTATGATAAAAAATACAAATTGTGTGAGATAATCCGCGGGTTCAAAACATTTTCCGCACGAAAAATTAATAAATTGAATAATTCCATTGGTGTCCAATTTTGGCAGAAACAATATTATGATCACATAATTCGCAACGATGAATCATTAGACCAAATTAGAATTTATATAAAACATAATCCAATAAATCAAAAGAAATAACCATATGTGGTTATTTCTTTATTTTTCTTAATTTGCGTTGGTAGCTGATAGCAAATCTGTGGGCTTCATCTCTGACTTGGATCAAAAGTTTGCTGTTTTGCTTTATGAAATCGAGAATGGATTGATTTCTAGTGGTGAGATGGAATTCATTTTTTTTTCGTTCTTGACCCTTGGCAATTCCAATAATAGGAATATCAATGTTCTTAGAAATAAGGATTTTTTTAATTTTGTTTAATTGTGGTTTGCCACCATCAACCAAAAAATAATCTGGCAAAGTCCAATTTTGATGTTTTAATCGGCGTTCAAATATTTCAGCTAGACAATCAACATCGCTTTGACCGCTGACAGTTTTGATTTTGAATTTTTTATATTCAGATTTGATCGGACCTGATTGATCGAAGACAACAAGACTGCCAACTTTTCCAGTTGATCCTAGATTGGAAATATCATAACCTTCAATTTTAAATAAATGTTGATTGGAGTCTGCACGATATGATTGGAAAAATTTTTCATCTATTAGCGTCACATCCTGGATATGTTTTAAGTTATTGATTTGGTTGCGTATTCGACCAGCTTCTTCGAAATTTTCAGCTTTTGAAGTTTGAAACATTTGTTTTTTCAATTTTTGAATGACTGAAGATTTTTTTCCAGATAAAAATTGAATTAAAGGATTAATAACTTTACTTTTATAGTCCTTGTCGGAAATTTCATTGGTGCAAACTCCCAAGCATTGATTTAGTTGACGATAAAAACAGGCTTTTTTCTGATCAGGATGACAAAAGGAAATAGAGAAAAGTTTTTGCAGAATTCTTATGGTGTCTTTTGTTCGTAAATTTGGAAATGGACCAAAGATTTTGTTGTAGACTTTTTTCTTGGTTATTTCAGATAATTGATTTAGCTCATGTTCTCTGATTGTTTCAACTCGTGGATATTGGTGATTGGTGATTACAATATAGATCCAGCTTTTATTGTCTTTGCCTAAGACATTATAAATCGGTTGCAGTTTTTTTATCTGTTGGGCTTCTAATATAATTGCTTCAAGCACAGAGTCGGTTTGGAGGAATTTTATATTATTAATTTTAGAAATCATGGTTTCAATTGGACGATCAGTTTTTTTAGCTTGAAAATAGCTTTTTACTCGAGTATGAAGGTTGGTGGCTTTGCCAATATAGATTATTTGTTTTTGGCTATTATAAAAAAAGTATATTCCGGGTGTAGAAGGGAGTTTTTTCAGTAATTGTTTTATTTTTGAGTTTACTGTTGACATAGTATGATTAATATGATATAATCTTGTTATTGTCAAGTTGTTCGAGACCAACCCAGACGGAGGGAAATCATGCCGAACTTGTTCAATCCTTTTCCTACGACCTTCAATTCGGATGAAGTTTTTCAGGAACATAAGAGGATTTTGGATCAGAATGATGGAACACCAAGAAATTTTAACCCTGATTTGACATTCAGAAATCAGTGTGAGAGGCCGAGTAATTTGACTCGTCGTCTGATGCCCTGCAATCGGCGTGCTCCGAAGCAGAATGGTGAATAATCAAAACTAATTTATCTTTGCTAAACTAAGTGAAGATTTTTTTGTTTTAAACATAAACCAACAGCGACAGCTGATATATAGGTTTAAAGGCGAAACAAATGAATGTAGTGATCACTAGTGTAATCTAAATGTAAGTTGTTGTTTTGCTAAAGTAAGTTATTTTGAGAATAAGTGATTGATTACGCTTCGCGTCATACTTTTTGATGGCAAAAAGTATGCAAAAACCACTGGGTGAACAAATGCGAATTGTTTTGATCAAGTTCGTGGTTTTGATGACGCGCTTGTTCACCCAGACCTGCCTTCATCAAGATTACGGCAGGCAAGACCCGATGCTTGCCGTGTTTGTGGAATTTAATATATAAAGTAGGTGATAAGTTTTGTTAAAGCAAGTTTTTTTGAGATTAAGTGATTGATTACGCTCTGCGTGGTACCCTTGATCAAGTCTATGGCGTGCTTTTTGATGTTAAGAATCCCCCCAGACCTGCCTTCATCAAGATTACGGCAGACAAGCCCCGAGGCTTATCGTGTTTGTGGTGTTGAATAAATTTTTATTTGTCCAGTCAATTTTTAGCATAAGGATAAAATTTAATTGATAATTATATTATAACTGAATAAAATTTAAACTGAAAACCGCTCACTTTTATGAGTCGGTTTGTTGTTGTTGTTTACTTGTTGTTGGTGGATTTCAGGTGTGGGTGATCGGGCGGGGGATCGGACAGGCCAGGGCGACGGCGTCGTCGAGGCCGAGTGAGCGGTCTTCGAGCAGTAGTTCGATGATCGCGTCCACATCGGCTTCGCGTTTGATTTGCTTCGCAAGTTCGAGGCATTCCTCGACATCGTGGCCGAGTTGGAGGCCGAGGCGGGTGAGGAAGTAGCAGGCGGTGGTGTTCAGGTGGAAATCTCTGTCCGAAGCCAGCATGTGTGCCTCGTCCTCTGTGAAGCCGAGGGCGCAGAGCCAGGCAGTGATCCATGACCGGCTACGCCAGCAGCGACTCCTGTGTATGTCGATGGTGAAGATGATGAGAGAGTTGTAGATCGCGATCAGTTCATCCGCCGGACCGTAGACCTGGGTTTTGGCGATGTAGCCGGTGGTGATAGGGCGGTCCACCATGATCAGGACTTGGGGTTTCTGGTCCTGACCGTTGTAGACCTCGATGGTGGGGCAGTAGTTGTCTTCAATGTCGAACTTTTCGAGTTCCTTGAAGATGGCGATGACCGCCTGCCACAGCGGGCAGTCATGGTTGACTTTCGGAATGAAGTTCCAGATGGCGATCAGTGCTCTGGGGTTGTTGTTGAACTTCTCTGGCCAAATTTCTTCCGGATCATCCACTGTCCCCTTGGCTCTGGGGTTGATGATGCGCTGGAGCAGGGTGATTCCCATGGGAGTCTCCTCTCGTTTCGGGTCCAGATTGGACCATTGAAGGTACAGGCCTAACAATGAATTATAGCATATTTTGATAAAAATGTCAATGATTGGGCTAAAATTAGGTGAAATAAGATGAAAAATTACATTAAAAAAGTATAATTAAAGCAGGTGATATTCTCAAATACCACCTGCTTGGAAGATTATTTTAGATATGGTTTGAGATATTTTCCGGTAAAACTAGCTGACTTTCTGGCGATGTCTTCTGGTGTTCCCATGGCAACAAGATGACCGCCTTCTTCGCCTCCGCCTGGTCCGAGATCAATTACCCAGTCAGCATTTTTAATAACATCAAGATTGTGTTCGATAATCATGACGGTGTTGCCTTGGCTGGTCAGTCTCTGAAGTACTTCAAGTAGTTTTTTTACATCAGCATAATGCAGGCCAGTTGTTGGTTCATCCAAGAGATAAAGTGTTTGGGTTGTACTTTTTCGGGCAAGTTCTTTGCTTAGTTTTGTTCTTTGAGCTTCTCCTCCGGAAAGAGTTTTAGCTGATTGGCCAAGTGTTAAATAATCCAAGCCAACTTCATTTAATATTTTTAATTTTGAATAAATAATTGGGATATCGCGGAAAAAAATTTCAGCGTCTTCAATTGTCATGTCTAAAACTTCAGAAATATCCTTGCCTTTGTAGTGAACTTGTAGGGTTTCTTTGTTAAATCTTTTGCCGTGGCAAATTTCACAAATAACTTCTACACTAGGTAGAAAATGCATTTCAATTTCTTTTACACCACGACCTTCACAGGCTTCACAACGGCCACCTGGACGATTGAAACTAAATCTACCTGGTTTGTAGCCTCTGATTTTGGCTTCAGGTGTGGCTGAATATAATTCACGAATAAATGTCCATGAACAGGTATAGGTTGCTGGGTTTGAACGAGGTGAACGGCCAATCGGACCTTGATCAATGCGAATTATTTTGTCTAAAGTTTCTGTTCCGCTGATTGATTTATGCTCGCCGACTTTTTTTCTGGTGCGAAATAATTTATTTTGAACTGCGCGATAGAGAATATCATTCATTAGTGTTGATTTTCCAGAGCCAGAAACACCAGTAAGACAAACAAGCCGGCGTAGAGGAATTTCAACATCAATGTTTTTAAGATTGTGCTGTGATGCTCCGATAATTTTTATTGTCGGAGTTTTTTTGTCGACTTTTCGGTATTGTTTTGGTGTGGGAATGGTTTCTTCAGATCGGAGATATTTACCGGTTAAAGAATTTTTTGCTTGACCCGCAGTCTGGCAGTTTAAGGATACTTGTTCAAGAATTTTTTTACTATTCAATAAATTGTCTAAAGGTCCTGAAAAAACTATTTCACCGCCATGTTTACCAGCACCAGGGCCAATATCAACCACCCAATCACTAGAAAGAATTGTGTCTTCATCATGTTCAACAACAATAATAGTATTGCCAATATCACAAAGATTGCGCAGGGTATTGACTAGCTGTTCGTTGTCTTTTTGATGCAGACCAATTGTTGGTTCATCAAGAACATAAAGTGCTCCGACTAATCGTTGTCCAACTTGTGATGCTAATCTAATTCTCTGGGCTTCGCCACCGGAGAGAGTACCTGATTTTCTATTTAGAGTTAAATAATGTAGACCAACATCGAACATAAATTGCAGGCGATTGTTTATTTCATTGATAACTAATTCAGCAATTTCGTTCTGTTGGTTGGTTAGTTTTTGTTTTAGTTGGTTGAAAAATTGATTGGCATCTTTGACTGATAGATTGGTAATCTGCCAAATATTTTTATTGTCAATTTTGACATGAAGAGCATTGTTGTTTAATCTTTTGCCCTCACAGACAGGGCATGGTTCAGTACTGAACAATTCTTTAGTTCCAAGTCCAGTGCAAAATTCACAGTAGCCATAGGGACTGTTGAAACTAAAAAGACGAGGTTCGATTTCAGGAAAGCTATAACCGTCTTTGGGGCAAGTAAATTCAGTAGAAAAAGTTTCTTCAGATAAATCAGGATAAATAACAGTGCAAAGTCCATTGGACAGATCAACGGCTTTTTCTATGGCTTCAGCCAGTCGTTGCTCTGTGCCTTTTTTGAATTCTTGAAGTAAAAATTCATCAACCCAGGCTTTATCAATAACAATTTCAATGGTGTGTTTTTGGTAGCGGGAAAGATCAATGCGATTTTTTAGTTTGTAGATTTTGTTATCAATTCGGGCTTCGAGAAATCCAGAATTATAAATATCATAGAGTAATTGATGATATTCTCCTTTGCGTCCGCGAACAATTGGAGCGAAAATTTTTAATTCATTGTCTTGATTATTTTTAAATTTGGTTATTTTCGTTAAAATTGTTTCGGTCATTTCTTGAGTAGTGGTTTTATCCAATTTTGTTTGGCAAATTGGGCAATAGGGTGTACCGATTTTGGCAAATAAAATTCGGAGATAGTCATAAATTTCAGTAATGGTAGCAACGGTTGATCGGGGATTGGCGCTGTGAGCTTTTTGGTCAATGGAAATGGCGGGTGAAAGTCCGGTAATTTCATCAACATTGGGTTTTTGCAGTCCACCAAGAAATTGTCTAGCATAAGCTGACAGACTTTCAATATAGCGTCTTTGGCCTTCGGCAAAAATAGTATCAAAAGCTAGACTGGATTTGCCAGAACCAGACAAACCTGTGAAAACTATCATTTTATTTCTGGGGATTTCTAGGTTTATATTTTTTAGATTGTGCTCTTTGGCGCCAGTGATGATTATTTTGTCTTGCATATTTGGTTTGAGTTGATAGTAATTAGGTTTTAGTTGTAAGTTGTTAGATTATAGTTTTTGTGTGTTTGTAGATTACAATATCCCCGCTAGAAAAAGTTTCTAGAGGGTATTCAAGCATATTTGGGTTGTCTAATATTAACTATATGAATTTTTGTCTGAATTGTCAATAATTGTGTATATTTAGCTTAAGCTTGACAAATCTTTGGTAATAGTGTATACTTTTATTGGTTTAGCTAATTGTTCTTTGGCACCCGCAAAGGAGAAACGATGCAATACTGGACAATACTTCAAAGTGTGAAGTCTTTAAAAAGATTGCCAAAAGATCAGTTAGTAGTATTGGAATTTGAAGTTATTCTTTATAGAGTTTGGAAGGTCGGTCCTCTGTTGCAGGCAATTCGAGATGAGGTGCCGTTTCTGTCTGGAGTAAAGCTAGTTTCAGTTGATTTTATCACATGGGTGAATGAATTCTTTGATAGAGTAGAAAGTTGGAGGTTTCAATGTGAACAGTTGCTCGATCAATATGTTGGTGAAAATTCTTTGGATGAATCGGATTTGATTTGGTATGTTTTTGGTGATGATGTTGGCGAAGATAACTGGAAACACAGTTGTGTCAGTGAGTTAAGGCAGAAGATTTTAACTTTTTATTGGCATTTTCTGGTGTGTTTGTCTGTGCCAACTCTGAAAATTCGACCGGTTTTCAATGGTGCGTATAAGCAAAGTGAATTTTCACTAAAACAGTTTGAAGAAGATCGTCGAGAATCTTTGAGACAGATTGAAGAAAACTGATAGATAATAAAGAAATATTATTCAAAATTTGACATAAAAGTGTCATTTTTTTATTTAAAAATCGACTGGTAAGTCGATTTTTGTTCTGTGTTATTTTTTTCTTTTTGATCTTTTTTTATTTAGTTGTTTAATCTCATCTCGTAAAATTGATGCTAACTCAAATTCCAAATCTTTGGCTGCTTGACGCATAGCTGTTTCTTTTTCTGCAATAATTTTTTCAATCGGTCTTGTATCATTTTTTAGTTCAAGCTGAAGAATTTTATCAATTTGTTTTTTACCATTTTTATTTTTTTTATTTTTATTTACGGTCAAACCAAATTCTTCAAGAATATTACGAATATTTTTTTCAATGGTTTTTGGAGTAATGTTATTTTTTTTATTGTAGGCTAGTTGTTTTTTTCGGCGACGATCAGTTTCACTAAGAGCATTTTTGATTGAACCAGTTATTTGATCAGCATAGAGAATTACTCGGCCATTAGCATTTCGGGCTGCTCGTCCAATTGTTTGTATCAAGCTGGTTTCACTTCGGAGAAAACCTTCTTTGTCAGCATCCAGAATGGCGACCAGGGAAACTTCAGGGATATCTAGTCCTTCACGGAGAAGATTTACACCAATTAGAACATCAATGCTACCTTTACGCAGTTCAGTTAAAATTTCAATTCTTTCCAAGGTATCAATGTCACTATGAAGATAAGAGACTTTGATATTTTTGGCTTTTAGATAGTCGGAAAGATCCTCGGCCATTTTCTTGGTTAAGGTGGTAACTAATGTTCGTTCTTTTTTCTTAATTTGTTTGTCAATTTCTGAAATTAAATCCTGAATTTGTGAGGGGTGATTTTTTGATTCAGTGATTGGACGAATAATGACTGCAGGATCAACAAGTCCGGTCGGTCGAACTATTTGTTCAACAATTTGTTTTGAATTATTTAATTCATAATCATTTGGAGTAGCTGTAGTATAAATTGTAAAATCGGTTTTAGCATTAAATTCATCATAGGTTAGTGGTCGATTGTCCCGAGCGCTAGGCATTCTAAACCCAAAATTTATTAAGGAGTCTTTTCTGGCTTTATCTCCATTATACATAGCGCGAATTTGCGGGATTGTAACATGAGATTCGTCGATTACGGTCAGAAATTTTCTTGTTCCATATTTAAAATAATCAAGAAGCGTATATGGTGGTTGCCCAGCAGATCGGCCATCAAAATGTCGGGAATAATTTTCTATACCATTGCAGTAACCAATATTTTCAATCATTTCAATATCATAGCGAGTTTTTTGTTTTAATCTTTCGTGTTCAAGAAGTTTGTCTTGTTTTTTAAATTTAGCTAATTGTTGTTTAAGTTCGGTTTTAATTTTTGTAATCCCGTCTTGTTTGAGGTCTTCATTCAAAACATAATGTTTAGCTGGAAAAAGCCAAGCATTTTTTATTTCTTCAATAAATTTTCTGGTGATGGGTTCAATTTTTTCGATTTTGTCAATTTTGTCAGATATTTCAAAACGATAAATAGTTTCTTCATTGATTGGCATGACTTCAAATACTTGACCGGTCATGCGAAATAAACCGCGACGGAGTTCAACCCCAGTTCGGGTGTATTGCATGTTTACCAGTTGTTCCATCAGCTGTCGGCGATTTAATTTTTGACCTTGTTTGAATTCAATAACAACTTTTTCATATTCATCAGGTGAACCAAGACCATAAATAGCTGAAACAGAGGCAACAATGATTACATCTTTGCGGGTAATTAATGCTTGGGTGCAGGCATGACGAAGTCGATCAATTTCTTGGTTGATTTGAGCTTCTTTTTCAATGTAGGTATCTGAATTGGGGAGATAGGCTTCAGGTTGGTAATAATCATAGTAGCTGACAAAATATTCAACTGCATTGTCTGGGAAAAATTCACGAAATTCATTGCACAGTTGGGCTGCCAGAGTTTTGTTGTGAGCAATCACAAGAGTTGGAAGTTGGATTTTTTCAATAACATTAGCAATGGTAAAGGTTTTACCAGAGCCAGTAACTCCAAGTAGGGTTTGCTTGCTAAAGTTTTTTTCAATACCTGAAACAAGACCATCAATGGCTTGAGGTTGGTCTCCGGCTGGTTTGTAGTTTGAGTGTAATTTGAAGTTCATAATAGAAGTGTAAGAGGGATTAGATGAGAGTATAGGGGGAAATGTAGATTCTCACAGCGCTACGCTCCTAAGAGTCTATTGATGTTAATTATATTGTATCATGAATGGATAATTTATCATGAAATAAATATTTTGCAAATAAATAAACGGCTTGATTAGAAGTCGTTTTGATTATTGTTTTGGATTACGAAGGTGAGTCGAGCAAAATGAGCCGAGTTGTCCGATAATTGTCTCAAGACAAATAAATCTGTCCCAAGCATTGAGATCACGCAGGTGTTGTTCTTTTCCTTGCGAGTACCAATGGGTAATATCTTGGATGATTGCTCGAATTGAGCGAAGATGTCTTTGGACTAATCTGGTGTCTGAATTTGCTGGAAGATCTGTCAACAGTTGATGACATAGATCAAAGGTTTGTTCAAGTGAGTCTGGCAAGTTTGTTTTTCTATGTGGTTGGTGATTGGTTTGGTTGCAAGCAGGTGCCACGAGGAAACAGGTCGCGACAAAACAGTGGGTGAATGAATAGCTTTCGTCTTCATTTTGTTCAACAAGGGAAGCTTCTATGAAATCTCTTAGAATAAAGGGGTATCCACGGATAAAATCAGCGAATTCTTTGATTTGGAAGCTGTCAAATGAATATCGTGATTTGGCAAATGCTAGTAGTTTGTTGAAAAGATGAGCTGTTCGTATTTCTAACATCGGGACGCATACTCGGAAATCTATATCCCAATTGATATCATCAAGCGTGATCGGGTAGTCCATTATTATTGCTCCTGTTGTTCGCTTTGGACAATACAATCTGGTGCAGGGCTGATTTTGAAACAGGTTGAAACGAATTCGTGGGTGAATCTGTATTTCCCATCTTCGGTTCTACCAAGCCAGGCGAGATCATCAGAAGTAAACCAGTCAAGTTCTATGCGGATTTTAGCGAGGGTGTCATAACGGTTATTATCAATAAATGGTTGAAAATCTTCGCAGGTGAAAGGAGACCAGTTATCACGAGATTGAGCCATTTTTAATAGTGCAACAAAGATTGCTGGTTCACGACTACCAATAGTTTCTAATTCTTCTGCATTTCGGAAATGTAGTTCTGAATCTTCAAAACCAATAAAAATGTGATGTGGTTTGATCGGGTAGTTCATGTTTAGCTCCTTTGCTGTTTCGTTGGTATGAGATCTATGTAGCTTTTAATAACTGCTTGAGTATCTGCAGAATTAATTTCATCAACTAATGCTCGAATATGAGCTTGTTTTTCAGATGGAGTTCCATGGATTAGAATATTCAATTTACAATCTTCACAGGTTTCATCGGGTTCACCTTGAAATAAATTCAACATGCATTTGTCGCATGTGATTTTTCCCACACCCATTGATACCAAATCAGGATGTTGGTCAGGTCGCATGTTTGTTTCCTTGTCTCCCGTAAGTCCGGTTAGATCGGTTTCGGCTACTGATTTTTCCCGTACCATTTTTATCAAAAAGATGAATTAATATAATTATAAATTCAAGGAGGGTTGATTTGAGACCAATTGAATAAAACATTGGTTTGGTTTTAACTCTGATATGATATGCTCGGAAAAAGGTTATGAAGATTCGGAAACAATGTTGCCATTGGGAAACAACGGTGATTTGAGGGTTTGTATCTGAAGAAATGAGTTGCATAGCTCCTGAAATATTTTCATAAGTATCTCGTGAATTTGTTTCAGCGATAATTTGTTCAGCTGGTACACCATTAGCAATCAACCAAATTTTCATAAGCTGACCTGATGGGACTGTTTGAACATTGGGTGGTAAATAAATTCCACCAGAAACAATGATAGTACGGTTATGATTTTGCCAGATAGCTAATCCCTTCTTTAATCTTTTCAATGTTTGGGTGTTTTCCAAAGAATTGAGTGGAGCAACTTCACAGCTTGGGATGAAAATGTATTGACTCATTACCCCTCTCTTTTTGTCTAGGTTGTCAAGATTCAATGTTTAATATTATAACAAATAATTGTTTTTGTCAATATTGTTAATCAAGTGAATAAAAAATTTAATTTATGATAAAATTTTTGCTATAATGCAGGCATGAATTATATTTGAAAAAATAAAAAATTTGATGTGAAATATATAAAAACCAAATGGGGGATGCTAAAGCATTTTTTTGTAATGCCGATAATTACTTCTGTTTTAATTCCGATGGTAATCATGGATATTTGGATGGAGATTTACCATAGAATTTGTTTTCCTTTATGTGGCATAAAATATGTTAAGAGAAGCAATTATATTTTGATTGATCGTCATAAATTGAAATATTTGAATATTTTTGAAAAGATATATTGTGTTTATTGCGGTTATGGTAATGGGGTGGTGAGATATTGGTCAGAGATTGCGGCGGAGACAGAATATTATTGGTGCGGAATTCAGCATGCCAAGAAACAAGGATTCAAAGTCCCGCCTCATCATGAGAAATTTGCTAAGTATAATGATGAGAAGGATTTTGAGGAGAAATATTTGTAGATACAAAATTACAAAAAATTACGGAAATTACAAAGATAATAAATATAAAACTAAGTATGAAAAATTTTGTAAAATGGACGCCGAGAATTTTAGCGATAATTGGTATTTTGTTTTTTATAGTTATGTCTTTTGACGTTTTTGAAAGTGACGACTTTGCGGACGTTTCTGTTTGGAGGTTAATCGCAGGGTTTTTGATTCACATGATACCGGCATTTGTTTTAATCGCGATATTGATTCTTTCTTGGTTTAAATCAAGGTTGGGTGGTATAGCTTTTTTATTAATAGCGATTGTTTCTACTTTGTTTTTTCAGGCATATAGGGAAGGATTGGTCTTTATTTTTGTGGGAATTTTGCCGTTGTTAATTGGAGTTTTATTTATTACTCAAAGTAAATGGAAGAAATAGTTATGTTGACCAAAGAAAGATTGAAAAAATTAATAAATGTTGTAAGAAAAAGACAGAAAAATATTGTGCTGGTGCTCGAAGATATTCATGATCCGCACAATGCGGGGGCAATTTTTCGGACAGCTGAAGCTTTTGGCATTCAGGATGTTTATCTTATTTTTGAAAAACAAGAATCATATAATCCTCGTAAAATCGGTAAAGTTAGTTCAGCATCAGCTAATAAGTGGTTGAATTTTCAGAAATTTGATTCAACTGAAAAATGTTTGAATGAATTGAAAAAAGAAAAATATGTAATTATGGGGACTGTGCTGGCTGATGATTGTGAGTCAATTTATGATCAAGCTTTTACAAAATATGATAAGATTGCATTGCTGATTGGCAATGAACATGCGGGTTTGTCGGAAAAAGCAATTTCAATGTTGGATAAGAAATTGATAATTCCAATGAGAGGTATGGTGCAGAGTTTGAATGTATCGGTGACAACGGCGATATTTATTTATGAAATATCAAGACAGAGACTACTGGAAGGCAAGAAATTTTTAAAAGACAAAAAAGAACAAGAGGCATTATTAAAAGTTTTAAAAATATGACAAATTTTGGAGAAAAATTTTTACATCAAAAAGATACAGAGCTTCATTTGTCTGATCCGGCGATGCATGAACAGGATAGGAAAAAACGGCGTGGTGAGCAGACTACGCAAAAGCCAGCGGAAAAGTTGTCGGATTGGATGAAGGTGCTGGAGCGAACCCACTTGGGGCACAGAGATGATCCGAAAGTGATGGAACGACTAAAACAATATTATTACCGGAGATATGTGACACTAACACTTGATGACATACCTCAAGGATATTGGAATAACCAGGCGGAAATAATGATTCGTCAGGGATATGGTGGAGATTTGGAACAAAATGGGGTGGAAAAAAGAGTAATCAGAGATGAGTCAGATGAGCAGATTGTCAACTATATTTTTCCGGTAGAAATGAGGGAGCAGTCGTTGGTGGTGGTGAGAAACAACCAAGCGAAAAGTTTAGAAACTTGGTTCAATTACCTGACTTCAGACGATGCCCAGTATCCGATGTGGGCCAAGTATTGGGCGTTTACTTCAATGCTGAAAATGGGCAAGTTGGTGAAAAAAGAAGACATAAATGGAAGCGTCAAGGCGCAGTTTCAGCGAAGAACTGGTTCAACTACAAACACCTTTCCACTCTTGAACTCTCGGGCCTTGGCAAAAACAATCGGAGTGATGATTGGTTATTTGGAAGAAAAAGAAAGGGTGGCGAGAGAAAAGCAAAAGCCCAAAGAACAAAGAGAGGAAGAATTGTTGAAATTGCAAATAAAAAATGACAGTAAGAAATTAAAGGAAAATGAATTTATTAAATTATTATCGAAGGAAAACTTTGCCAAACTTTACGCACAATTTTTACTGGAAATTCCTGAATACGCGACTGAAGGACTGGAGGAAATTAAAGGAGAGTGGAAAATTTTCCCGCAGAAATCAAAACCGGATGAGTTGGTAAAAAGCCTTGAGGGTTATCCACTAGAATGGTGCACAGCTGATATTGAGACGGCCAGAAAACAGTTGGCAGGAGGAGATTTTTATGTCTATTATTCCTATAATGAAGATGGTGAAGCTGTGATTCCTAGGATTGCGATACGCATGGAGGGGAAAGAAAAAATCGCTGAAGTCCGAGGTATAGCGACTGATCAGAATCTGGATCCATATATTGGTCCAGTGGTGGAAAAGAAAATGGATGAATTTGGCAAGGAAGGAGATGAGTACAAGCAGAAGACTGCAGATATGGAGCAATTGACAGATGTTTGGGAGAGAAATAGACAAGGGCAAGAACTGGCAAAGAGTGATTTGAGATTTTTGTATGAGTTTGACGGTAAAATTAAAGGATTTGGTTATGAGGCTGATCCGCGTTTGGAAGAAATCAAGAGTAACCGAAAGGATATAAGGGCTGATTTGGTGGTGGTGACAGGTTTTCCCAAGGATAAGATAAGCTTGACAAATGAGGAAGCTGTGAGTGGTGAAATTAAATTTCATTATGGTAATCTTTCTTTGTCAGGATTAACGACAGCTGAAGGATTGAAATTGCCCGAGAACATTGGCAGGGATATTGATTTGTCAGGATTAACGACGGCTGAAGGATTGAAATTGCCCAAGATTATTGGTGGTAATCTTGATTTGTCAGGATTAACGACGGCTGAAGGCTTGAATCTGCCCGAGAGTATTGGCGGTAAGCTTTATTTGTCAGGATTAGAGACAGCTGAAGGCTTGAAACTACCCGAGAGTATTGGCGGTAATCTTTATTTGTCAGGATTAACAACCGCTAAAGGCTTGGAACTGCCCAAGAGTATTGGTGGCTCTCTTGCATTGCGTGGATTAAAGACGGCTGATGGTTTGAAACTACCCGAGAGCATTGGCGGACTTCTTAATTTATCAGGATTAACGACGGCTAAAGGATTGATAATGCCAGAGTGTATTGGTGGTAATCTTGAGTTGCAGGATTTAACAACAGCTGAAGGATTGAAATTGCCCGAGATTATTGGTGGCTCTTTGTCTTTGATGAAATTAACGACGGCTAAAGGCTTGAATCTGCCCGAGAACATTGGCAGGGATCTTGATTTGTCAGGATTAACGACGGCTAAAGGCTTGAAACTGCCCGAGAACATTGGCAGGGATCTTGAGTTGTCAGGATTAACGACAGCTGAAGGCTTGAAACTGCCCGAGAGTATTGGCGGTAAGCTTTATTTGTCAGGATTAACGACAGCTGAAGGATTGAAATTGCCCGAGAGCATTGGCAGTGATCTTTTTTTGAACGGATTAATGACAGTCGAAGGCTTGAAACTGCCCGAGAGCATTGGTGGGGATTTTGTGTTGTCAGGATTAACGACAGCTGAAGGATTGAAATTGCCCGAGAGCATTGGTGGGGATCTTGTGTTGTCAGGATTAACGACAGCTGATGGTTTGAAACTGCCCGAGAACATTGGCGGTGATATTGATTTGTCAGGATTAAAGACGGCTGAAGGTTTGAAACTGCCGGTTGCTTTCCAGGGGAAAATTTATTGTAAGAATTTGTCAATAAAACAAAGAGAAGATTTAAGTAAAAATTATCCAAACGCAAAAATTATTTAAGAACGATTGAAAAAATTGGGATTCTATCTGGAGATTGTAAAAAAACATTTGCGTAAACGATAAGATGTTATTAAACTTTTTAGATCCCTTTGAGATTGTCACAGTATAAGCAAGAAGAGGTTTATTGGTAAATAAAAAATATGAAATTACTTAAAACCATTACCGATGATGATATTTCAGGCGTAAAGTTCAGAAAACTGGATGAATATAAGGAGAGAACTGCTGGGCGCGCTGTTTTGTTTAATGAGATGGGCGAAATTGCTTTGCTCAATGTTCAGAAAGAAAAATATCATAAGTTGCCTGGTGGTGGTGTTGAGGCTGGAGAGGAAATAGATGAAGCTTTGAAAAGAGAATGCAAAGAAGAAACTGGTTGTAAAATTGAGATTGAGGCTGAATTAGGTGTGGTTGAAGAATATAGAAATGAATTTAAATTGCATCAGTTATCAAAATGTTATTTTGCACGAGTAATTGAAAGAAAAGAGCCAAACTTTACAAAAAGAGAAAAAGATAGAAAGTTTAGTTTGATGTTCGTTCCGATTGAAGAAGCAATAAAGTTAATGGAGTTGGATAAACCTGATAGTTATGAAGGAAAATATGTTGTCTTGCGCGATCTAGTTTTGTTAAAGGAGGCTTTAAGAATTATTACTGAATAAAATTATGAATTTTACACAATATCAAATTGCATCAAGGAAAACTGCGCTTTATCCGGATAAGGGAAATAATTATGTTTATCCTGTATTGGGTTTGGCTGGTGAATCGGGCGAAGTGGCAGAAAAAATAAAAAAAGTTATTCGTGATAATAATGGCGAAGTGACAAATGAAAAAAGGCAAGAAATAAAAAAAGAATTGGGCGATGTTTTGTGGTATGTAGCCCAGATTTGTACTGAATTGCAAATTTCTCTTGATGAAGTAGCTGAATTGAATATTGAGAAACTTTATTCACGCTTTGAGAGAAATCAGATTCATGGTGATGGAGATGATAGATAGTTATTGGTCTCCAGTTGCTATAGGAGTGTCGTAAGTTTAGATTTTAGGATTTAGTTAGAGGCTGAAAAAATTCAGCCTGACAAGTAAAAAGTTATGGAGGGGATTGAAAAATTGAAAAAACAACTTAAATACAAAATTCGATTGCTCGAAGAACCAAAAAGGCGAGCGCTTTCTTCTCGCTTTCCATTTTTAAAAAAACCGATTATTTCATTACGAGTTCACCTAACTTTTTGGAGAAATTGGTTACTTCATGTCGTGAATATTAGAAATAACAAAGATTTTTTTGATAATGTTGTTGTCAGGCATCAGTCATTGTTGATGAGGAAGCTCGGAGATTCAACTGAAAGATTGCAAAGACAGAAAATTTTGAATTTATCGGTTGCCGGAGAAAGATTAAATGGAATAATTATTCCACCAGGTAGAGTGTTTTCATTCTGGCACATAGTCGGCAAACCAACATTTGGTCGAGGATTTACAACTGGTATGTTGCTATCTAATGGTGAAGTGGTTGAAGGTATGGGTGGTGGTTTGTGCCAGATGTCAAATTTGTTGTATTGGATGTTTTTACATGCTCCAGTGGAAATAATTCAGCGATATCATCATTCAAAAGATGTTTTCCCAGACTCTGGTCGAGTGCTCCCCTTTGGTAGTGGTGCGACAATTTTATATAATTTTGTTGACTTAAAAGTTCGGAATATTTCCGATACTCCATTACAATTAAAAATTTGGTTGACTGATCAACATTTGAAGGGACAGATTTTAGCTGAAGATTCGATGAGTTCGAAGTTTCATGTATTTGAAAAGGAACATTTTTTTGTGAAATATAAAAATAAATATTATAGATATAATGAAATTTGGCAAGAAGAAAAAAAACAAGGTAAAATTATAAAAACTCAAAAAGTAATTACAAATTTTGCACCAGTTCTTTATGATGTGACAGATAAGTATTTGAGGGATAGGAATTATGATTTGATTGAGTTTGAGTAATAAACTAGTATTGGAAATGAATATTTTATGTTATGGTACAATATGCTTGAGGAATTATTAATAATTTGTATATTATGAAAATTAAATTTAGTTTAGCGACTTTTGTTTTTTTTATGTTGGTAATGCCGACAGTTGTTTTCGGTGCTACATGGCCAGCGACTGGTATAACAACGGCGGATACAATTAATTTGCCAAGTCCTTATGAACCAAGTGGTTTAGCTTGGAATGAAGTAACTAAAAAATTATTTTCAGTAAGTGATCTGACCAGTGATGGAAACAGAATTACAATGATGAATGCAGATGGAAGTAATCAGCTGACTTGGAAGATGGGCGGAGATTTTGAAGCTCTTACAATTGTTGACCCCAATAGTAATAAAATATATGTTGGTGTTGAAAATCCAGATGCAATTTATGAATTTGATATTACTTCACCGGTTAATAGTCCTCAAATACCAAAAAAATGGGATTTGACAACTTGGCTTACTGGTCCTGCTAATTCTGGATTAGAGGGATTAGCTTTTGTCCCAAATGGTTTTCATCCATATGGAGATAGAGCCTCTGGTGGAGTTTTTTATGCTGGTGTTCAGAGACCAGTTGATATTAACAATGATACAACTGTAGACGATGGTTTGATTTATGCTTTTGATGTTAATTTGGCTGTGAACGGGGAAGTGACTTCTCTTGGGTATTTGAATTTGAATTCTGCATTGCCGAATAGAAATGTTTCTGACTTGTTTTTTAGTAAAGATACCGGAACATTGTTTGTGCTTTATGATGATGGATATAATTATTTGTTTGAGTTAACTCCAGATGGACGGACAGTAATTAATACTTATACAGATGTACCTGGTGATGCCAGAGAGGGTGTTGTAATTAAATCAGTTCCAATGACAAATATGGCTGAAATATTGATTGCTCATGATAGTACCTCGACAATTACACGGCATTTTAATTTCCCAGTTGTTCGGCGTGATTTTGATGGAGATGGAGTTTTAGATTTAAATGATTGTGCCCCACAAAATCCAGAATTGTTTGCTTCAAATAATTATTACATTGACCAAGACGGTGATGGCTTGGGATATGGTGATGTGATTCAAAGTTGTTCAATGCTAAGTGGTTATGTGGCTAATAACAATGATTTGAATGACAATGATTTTGATAACGATGGAGTTGAAATTGAATTAGATTGTGATGATACAACAACTTTGGTCGGGGCTGGTGGTAGCAGTTATTATCAAGATAATGATGGAGATGGACTTGGAAGCAAAGTTGTTTCAATTAGTGTTTGTGGGAATGTACCAGTAGGTTATGTAGTAAATAATTATGATTTTGATGATGGGGTGTATTCAGTTGGTGTGGAATTCAAAGGCGATAGAAGAGATAATGATGGAGATGGAGAAATTGATGAGATAAATACTATTCAGAATAATGGGTTACATCCTTTTCTTTCAACAATTGATCCATACAATGTAAATTTTGCAAATAGATATCTCCTCTCGGCGGTTGGACTGACTAATGGAAATATAAAAGTAAGGTATAGTGATCATTCGGTTTATAAGTATTTTACTTTTCCAAAAAAATATGGGAAGTTGAGCGTTGAGAGATATATGAATTCTGCTGTATTGAAAGTGCGGTCATCAAAAATAGGTGGGATATTCTATGTAAATGCATATACAGGAAAATTGATTCAAGGTCCTCAATAGATTTTTAAGTTTATTATAATGAAAAAGAACATTTTGGATGTTCTTTTTTGTGTTGCAAAAATTAATATTTGTGATAAGTTATTGATGTGTTCTTTGATCAAAGAAGGGAGACACAATAATGCAAACGGTACCAGTTGTTATTTTTGTAAGATGTTTGGATAATGAAAAAAAGCCAAGAGGTTTTGTTATTATTAGAAAAATTCCTGTGTTTGCTTTTAAAATGAAGTCTTTGGTCCTTAGGCAAGGTTCATATCGATATCAGGTAAGTGATTGGCAAAAAACGCAAACTGAATATTGGTTGGGAGATAAGTTTGAGATTGTTCTTGTCGTGGATAAACATAGTGAATTTAGTTCTCTTGATTTTGATATCTGGGTAACTTTACAGAATCTTAGGTGGTGTGAAGAGTTTAAGTATGATGATAACGAGGACGCAAGGGATACGGAAAAGAGAATGGTTGCTTTTATTGATGATTTGTATCTGCGATGGTTAAGAAATGGCTGTGGGAAGGAAAAAGGAGATATGCGTGATGAGTGATCAAATTGTAAGTTATGTAATTATTAATGGTCATAAAGAATTTCCAAAATTTGCAAAATATTTTATTTTTCGTTCAGATGTTCCGGTTGAAGCATTCAGGTCCGCTAATTTGTTTCATATGTTTATTGGTGGTAAACCGTTTGAATTTTCTCCAGCTATAGCTGAATTGCATTTTGGGAGGAATAAGTGTTCTGGAAAAAGTATTTGGGTAGCAGTAATTCCTTTTCCTGGTTGGGTTTTCAGAGTTGCAAAAGGTGAATTGAGTCAAAGTGATTTTGAACAAGATGAAGCTTTGATTCGGGTTGTTCATCATTATGATGATAACTTGCCACTTGGGGTTATTCTGCAGAGGATTTTTGAAGGAATACCTATAGAACAAATTTGAAAAAAAAAGGAACATCAACGATGTTCATTTTTTTATCTTTTTTGTGGGGGAGATTTACGCAACTGCTTTTTTCAAGGTTTTCATGCATTTGGTGCAAGCTTTTACCTTGGTACCATCAATTTTTTTTGTTTGAAGATTGATATTAAGAGTGCGCTTTGTTTTGTTGTTAGCGTGTGAAGAACTTTGTGAAGAAACAGGTCCTCGTCCACACAAATCACAATACTTTGACATAGTTTTTTCAAGTTATTCATCAAGTAACAATAGAATAGCATATTTGAATAAATAAATCAAGTAGTGTATGATTGGTGGGAAAAGTGGGAACAGCGAGTACAGCGAGTACAGCGAGTACAGCGAGTACAGCGAGTACAGCGAGTACAGCAAGTAAAGCAAGGTAAGAGAGATAAACCCAGAAATATAAATAATAAAAAGTACTTATGATATTAGGAACATTGCTTTCAGACCCGATGATTTTCATTGCTTGGGTGGTGGCAATTTTAATTGTTTTGTCTGTACATGAGTTTTCTCATGCTTTAGCCAGCGCTTTGATGGGTGATGATACAGCAAAATCATTGGGACGATTAACTTTAAACCCAATATCTCATGTAAGTGGAGTGGGTTTTTTGATGTTGCTACTTGTTGGTTTTGGCTGGGGAAAGCCAGTGCCATACAATCCATATAATTTGAAATACCAGAAATGGGGGCCGGCTTTGGTTGCGCTTGCAGGTCCAGCGTCAAATTTATTATTGGCGATATTCTCGGGTATTGTTTTGAAAATAATTGCTGGGATGAATATTTTACCTCCAGAAAATTTATTATTTCAATTTTTGAATATTTTTGTCATTTTGAATGTTATTTTAATGCTTTTTAATTTAATACCAATTCCTCCGCTTGATGGCTCAAAGGTTCTATTCTCAATACTAGATGGTGAGAGATTTAGAAATTTTAGGAGCTTTTTGGAGACTCGAGGGCCTATTTTACTCTTAATTTTGCTAATTTTAGATAATGTTGTCGGATTAAATATTTTTGGATATTTTTTTAATGCGATAATTGAATTTGTCTACAGTTTAATCTTCTGATATTGCTTGACTTATTTTTTTCTTAATGATAAAATGCTAACACATTTATTATAAGTTAGCTAAATTTTCGTATTTTGATTGTTGATTGAAATGATCAATGGTCAAATTTTTTAATGATATTATGCCTACAATTAATCAATTGATTAGAAAAGGAAGATCGTCAAAAAAAGGAAAATCAAAATCTCCTGCGATGCAGACTGTTTTGAATTCACTTAAACGACGAACAAATAAATTGCCTAAAGGCGCCTCATTTAAAAGAGGTGTATGTTTGAAGGTTACTACAACAACTCCAAAGAAGCCGAATTCAGCTTTGCGAAAAATTGCTCGTGTACGATTGAGCAATGGGCAGGAAGTAACTGCTTATATCCCAGGAGAAGGTCACAATTTACAAGAGCATTCAATTGTCCTTATTCGTGGTGGTAGACGAAGCGATTTACCTGGTGTGCGTTATCAAATTGTTCGTGGTGTTTATGATTCTCAAGGTGTGGATGGAAGAAAGAAAGGCCGATCAAAATATGGAACAAAATTAGAAAAATCATCTAAATAATTTTGATAAAACCCGATAAATTTCGGGTCAAGTAGATACTTATGAGAGGAAAAAAAGCTCCAAAACACAAGTTAAAACCAGACATCCGTTATGGTAATGTTTATGTTACAAAATTTATCAATTATGTGATGCGTGCTGGTAAAAAATCAGTTGCCCAAAAAGTAGTTTACGGTGCATTTGATATTATTGATAAAGCAATAAAAGACAAAAAAGTTGATGCCGAGTTTGAAAATGCCTTGCAGGTTTTTGATCAAGCTATAAAAAACATTTCTCCACAAATAGAAGTTCGTGGAAAAAGAGTTGGTGGTGCAAATTATCAGGTTCCATTTCCAGTTCGTGGAGACAGGAAGTACGCACTAGCTTTTAGATGGATTATTGATGCAGCTGACAAGAAAAAAGGCAGATCAATGGCAGCTAAATTGGCTGATGAGTTGATGTTGGCTTTGATTGGTGAAGGTGATTCTGTAAAAAAGAAAAATGATGTTCATAGAATGGCTGACGCTAACCGCGCTTTTGCCCACTTTGCTCGATAATTAATAAAAATGAAAATAAATCATAATAGATAATTTTTTAGTTAAATTTATGCCCCGAGAATATAGTTTAGAAAAAACAAGAAATATTGGTATTATTGCCCATATTGACGCTGGAAAAACCACGGTATCGGAGCGTATTTTGTTTTATACTGGGAAAAAACATAAAATTGGTGAAGTGCATGAAGGTTTGGCTGAAATGGATTGGATGGAGCAAGAAAGAGAAAGAGGAATTACAATCACTTCTGCGGCTACTACCTGTTTTTGGAATGATTGTCGAATAAATATTATTGATACTCCTGGTCATGTTGATTTTACAGCTGAAGTTGAGAGATCACTTCGTGTTCTTGATGGTGGTGTGGTGGTTTTTGATGGTGTTGCTGGGGTTGAATCTCAATCTGAAACTGTTTGGCATCAAGCAGATAAATATAGCGTTCCAAGAATTGCTTTTATTAATAAAATGGACAGAATGGGCGCTGATTTTTATTTTGATTTAAAAACTATACATGACCGATTGACCAAGGATGCTCATCCAGTACAATTACCGATTGGAGCAGCTGAAACATTCAAGGGGATTGTAGATTTGTTTAAGATGAAAGCTTATATTTATGAAGATGAAATGGGGACAAAATTTGATGAAATAGAAATACCTGAAGATTTAAAAGAAAAAGCTCAAGAATATAGAAATAAATTGATTGAGGCAATTGTGGAAAATGATGAGGCCTTGATGGATAAATATTTGGCAGGGGAGGAAATTGCAGTTGAAGATTTGAAAAAAGTTTTACGACAAGCTGTTATTGATAATAAATTGATTCCAGTTTTGTGTGGTTCAGCTTTGAAAAATAAAGGGGTTCAGCAATTATTAAATGCTGTGACTGAATATCTACCGTCTCCTTTGGATGTGCCGGCGGTAATGGCTGAAGATTGGAAAGATAGTGAAAAACAAATTGAAATCAAACCAACTGACGATGCTCCGTTTGTAGGATTAGCTTTTAAGATTGCTACAGATCCATATGTTGGTAAACTTTGTTTTTTCCGTGTTTATCAAGGAGTGGTTAAATCTGGTTCATATATTTTAAATACAACAACTGGAGAAAAAGAAAGACTTGGTAGAATAGTGCGAATGCATGCTAATCATAGAGAAGAAGTGAACGAAGTTTATTCTGGAGAAATTGCCGCTGCCATTGGTTTGAAAAGTACATTTACTGGGCATACATTGTGTGATGAGAGTTTTCCTGTTGTCTTGGAAAATATTACTTTTCCAGAACCGGTTATTTCAATTGCGGTTGAACCAAAAACTAAATCAGATCAAGAAAAAATGGGTGTTGCTTTACAGAAATTGGCTGAAGAAGATCCAACATTTAAAGTTAAAACAGACGAAGAAACATCTCAAACAGTTATTTCAGGTATGGGAGAATTACACTTGGAAATTTTGATTGATAGAATGAAGAGAGAATTTGGTGTTGAGGCAAATACAGGTAAACCACAGGTTGCATATAGGGAGACGGTTAAAAAATTAGCAGAAGGTGAAGGTAAATATGTAAAACAGTCTGGTGGTCGTGGACAATATGGTCATTGTTGGCTTCGAGTTGAACCAAGAGAAAAGGGTGAAGGATTTGAGTTTGCAGATGAATTAAAAGGTGGTGCTATTCCTAGAGAATTCGTACCAGCGATTGAAAAAGGTGTAAAAGAATCATTAGATAGAGGTGTTGTAGCCGGATATCCATTGATTGATATTAAAGTAATTGTTTATGATGGATCATATCATGATGTGGATTCATCTGAAGCAGCGTTTAAGGTTGCTGCCTCAATGGCTTTGCAAGCTGCAACAAAAAAGGCTGATCCAATATTGCTTGAACCGGTTTCAAAAGTAGAAATTGTGACTCCTGAACAATTTATGGGAGATGTTGTTGGTGATTTGAATTCTCGTAGAGGACAGATTAATGAAATGAAGGATCGTTCAAATTTAAAAGTTATTGAAGCAAATGTTCCACTGGCAGAAATGTTTGGTTATGCAACACAATTGCGATCAATGTCACAAGGACGAGCAAGTTATTCAATGGAATTTTCTCATTATGCAGAAGTGCCAAATAATGTTGTGGAAAAAATAAAAGGTGATAAAACAAAATAAATAAGCAAGAGTTTAATAATTCTGGTTTTAGCAAATATTGATTTGCGATTTAAGGAGAAAAAAATATGCCAACAGATTTAAAAAAAATATTAGACCTAATAAAAAGAACAGGTGATAAATATATAGTTGGCGAAAAAGGGGATAATTTTGTTGTAATGCAATTGGAGCAATATATCGAGTTATTGAAACATAAAGAGTCGACAGATAGTGGGACTTGGGGTGAAGTTGAAAATCAGCCAGATTTGTCTGAAATTAATCAAGAAATTGCAAGCTGGAGTCTTCAAGGTGAAGATCAAACTTCTGATTTGGAGGAGCTTTTTCTTGAGAAATTAGAACAAAATGCTAATAAGGCTGAAAATGACCAGTCTGAAGAACCGTATTATCTTGAACCAATTGACTAGTAAAATAAGCCAAAAATGTAGTTATGCTCAATTAGTTATTCTGGGGCTTGCATTATTTTAAATTTTTGTTATAATATCGAAGAATAAAATAACTTAAAATTAAGTAAAATTGTGATTGGCTAAAACCTTAAAAATAATTGTTTAAGGATCACATTTAGGAGAATAAAAAAATGACTGAGGTATTTGAACGAAGTAAGCCACATGTAAATGTGGGTACAATTGGTCACGTTGACCACGGAAAGACAACTTTAACAGCTGCTATTTTGGCATATTTAAACGCCAAAGGTGGTGTTTCATCTCACAAATCTGTAGCAGAAATTGATTCTGCCCCAGAAGAAAAGGCTAGAGGAATCACAATTAATACTGCTCATGTAGAATATGAAACTGAAAAAAGGCATTATGCTCATGTTGACTGTCCTGGACACGCTGATTATGTAAAAAACATGATTACTGGTGCGGCTCAAATGGATGGAGCAATTTTGGTTGTAGCTGCAACTGATGGACCAATGCCACAAACAAGAGAACATATTTTGCTTGCACGACAAGTTGGTGTGCCATATATTGTGGTTTTCTTGAATAAAGTTGATATGGTAGATGATGCAGAATTAATTGATTTGGTTGAAGAAGAAGTTCGTGATTTATTGAAAAAATATGAATATCCTGGCGATGAAGTGCCTATAATTCGTGGTTCTGCCTTAAAAGCATTAGAAAATCCTACAGATGAAGCTGCTGGTAAGCCAATTCAAGAATTACTTGATGCCTTGGATGAGAAAGTTCCAGAACCGGTTCGTGATGTTGATAAGCCATTCCTTATGCCAATTGAAGATGTATTTTCAATTGAAGGTCGTGGAACAGTTGTTACAGGAAGAATAGAGAGAGGTATTGTAAAAGTTAATAATGAAGTTGAAGTAATTGGTATTCGAGATACTCAAAAAACAGTAGTAACTGGTATAGAAATGTTTAATAAGACTTTGAATGAAGGACGAGCTGGTGATAATGCTGGTGTTTTGCTTAGAGGTCTAAAGAAAGAAGATGTTGAAAGAGGTCAAGTTCTTGCGGCTCCTGGATCAGTCACTCCACATATTGAATTTGAAGCAGAAGTTTATGTGTTAACAAAAGAAGAAGGTGGCAGACATAAACCGTTTTTCAAAGGATATAAACCACAGTTTTACATTGGTACAACCGATGTGACTGGTGAAGTAACTTTACCAGAGGGTACAGAGATGGTAATGCCTGGAGATACTATTACTTTTCAAGTAAAGTTGATTAATTCAATTGCTCTTGAAGAACAACAGAGATTTGCTGTTCGTGAAGGTGGTAGAACTATTGCTTCTGGTGTTGTAACAAAGATTATTAAATAACTGGTTAAACACATGGCTGCAGGGAAAAAGGACAAAAAAACAGTAGATGTACCTAATCAAAGAATTAGAATAAAGATCAAGGCTTACGATAGCAAAATTATTGATCAATCTGCTAGAACTATTTTAGATGCTAGCGAAAGAACAGGAGCGACTATTGCTGGACCCGTACCATTACCGGTTGAAAAGAAGAAATATACAGTTAATCGTTCAACTTTTGTTCACAAAGATGCACGAGATCAATATGAAATGCGTATTCATAAGCGGTTGATTGATATTATTAATCCAACACCACAGACAATTGATGCTTTGACGAATTTAAATCTTCCGGCTGGAGTTGATGTTGAGATTAAAATGTAATAATTCATTTGGTGGAGGTAATAAAAATAAAACTTTTGTCGCATTTAGCAATAACCACTATAGAGTAGTGAAGTGTTCTAAAGGTAACAGAGGTTGTGAGGTATTGGTTTACAAAGAATAAATTATTAAATATAGACTTATTATATAGCCTTGTATGAAGAAGCTGGCTGTTTAGGTCAGGCTTCTTTATTTTGCATGTTTTGAATGATAATCTAAATGGGCTGAAACATTATATGAAATTTATTTTAGGGAAAAAATTAGAGATGACTCAGGTTTTCGATCCTGAAGGCAAAGTAGTTCCGGTGACAAAGATTCAAGTCGGTCCTTGTTTGGTTATCCAGAAAAAAAACATGGAAAAAGATGGTTATGTTGCTATCAGATGCGCTTATCAAGAAAAGAAAAAATTTAATAAACCAATGCTTGGTATTTTTAAGAGATTTTCAAAGAATAATTTTCAATATATAAAAGAATTTTCATTGGCTGAAGGTGATGTGATGGTTGAAAAATTAAATGAAGGAGATGAAATTACTGCTGGGATTTTTCAAGCAGGGGATATGGTTGATGTTGTTGGTCAGGCAAAAGGAAAAGGTTTTCAGGGTGTTGTAAAAAGACATGGTTTTTCTGGTGGAAAAAAGTCTCATGGTCATAAGGATCAATTAAGAATGCCTGGATCAATTGGATCAGCAGGAGCTGCTCGGGTATTTAAAGGGATGAGAATGGGTGGTCGAATGGGTGGTCAACAGGTTACTGTCAATGGTCTTGAAGTAATTAATGTTGATGCGCAGAATGGTATTTTGTATCTTAAAGGTGCTGTTCCAGGAGCCAGAAATGGTTTTTTGAAAATTTCAGCTGAAGGTGATTTTGAAATCATAAAAAAAGTTGTGAAAGTAGAAAAAATTGTTGAAAAACAAGAAGTTGTAGAAGTAGTAAAGGAAGAAAATCAAGTTGAAAAAAATAAGATAAATGAGATAAAGGCTGAAGAAATTAATGTAGTTAAAGATGAAAAAAAGGATGATAGTGAAAAGGTTGAATCAAACGGAAAAGCTGAAGTAGAAAATAAGGAACCAATTGCTATAGCTACAGAAGAGATAGTTGAAAAAAATAAAACAGATAAGAATGAATAATCAATATGAATAATAAAGTTAATGTTTACAATGCGAAAGGTGAAACAGTAAAGGAATTAGTATTAAATCCTGCTGTTTTTGCTGTGAAAGTAAATCCGATGGTTATTCATCAGGTGGTGGTTGCAATGCAAGCAAATAAACGCCAAAATTTGGCACATGTTAAAGATAGAGGTGAAGTTCGTGGTGGAGGTAGAAAACCTTGGCGTCAAAAGGGTACTGGCCGAGCAAGACATGGTTCATCAAGGTCTCCAATTTGGATTGGTGGTGGTGTAACCTTTGGTCCAACAAATGAACAAAATTTTGAACAAAAGATTAATAGAAAGATGAAGCGAAAGGCATTACTCATGGCTTTAAGTGATAAAGTTGAATCAAATAATTTGAATGTTTTGGATAGTTTGGAAATAAATACATTTAAAACAAAAAATATAAGAGAATTGCTAACAATGATTAAGCTTGAAAAGAGTATTTTGTTTGTAGCTGAAAAGTTCACAAAGGAATTGGTAAAGTCTGTAAAAAATTTGCCAAAAGTTGATGTGATTGAAGCAAGAAATCTTAATTTACTGGAAGTTGTGAAATATAAGGATATTGTTATGACAGAGCAAGCGATCAAAGCGCTTGATGATATGATTGTGTTTAAAGATGATAAAAAAGATGAAACAGATAATGAAAGTGTTGAAAAGGTAAATAAAAAAAATGTTGCAGTTGAAAAATAAAGTTTTAAATTAATATGGGAATTATAAATAAAATATTAAAGACTGGTAAGAAAGAAGAAAAAACTGCAAAAAATGTAGAAGAAGTTCAGATTGAAAAAGGTAAATTAGAAAATAAGGAAGAACCGGTAAAAAAAGATGAGAAAGAAGTAACAAAAAAAGAGACTCAACCCCGAAAAATTGAAACAAATGCAAAAGCAGAGCAGTATAAAATTTTAGAAAGGCCACTTGTAACAGAAAAGGTTACAGATTTAGGAGCTTTCAAAAAATATGTTTTTGCTGTTCCAACAAATGCAACAAAAAATGAAGTTGAAAAAGCAGTAAAAAGTATATATGGAGTATCACCGGTTAAAGTTAACATTGTTAATGTAAAAGGAAAAATGGTTCGTTCAGGAAAAAAATATGGTAAAAGAAAGGATTTTAGGAAAGCAATTGTGACTTTAGGTGGAGAAGATAAAATTGAAATTTACGAAGGTGTTTAAATAGAATTTTGATTATATAGATATAATATGGGAATTAAAGTTTACAAACCAATTAGTAATGCACGGCGTCAGATGAGCGTTGATGATTTTTCTGATATTACAAAAACAACACCTGAAAAATCTTTAATCGTAATAAAAAAGAAATTTGGTGGAAGAAACAATAATGGTAGAATTACTGTAAGACATAGAGGTGGCGGTAGCAAGAGATATATTCGTTTGGTGGATTTCAAAAGAGATAAGTTTGATATTGAAGCAAGAGTGGATGCAATTGAATATGACCCAAATAGAAATTCAAGAATTGCACTGCTGGTATATAAAGATGGCGAAAAACGATATATTGTAGCACCGGTTAATTTACATGTAGGTGATAAGATTATTTCTTCAAAGAAAACAATTGATATTGTACCTGGCAACGCGACATTACTTGAAAATATTCCAATTGGTTCAATGGTTTACAATGTTGAATTAGTCCCTGGTAAGGGTGGACAGATTGTGCGTTCAGCTGGATCACAAGCTAAATTGATGGCAGTTGAGGGTAAGTATGCACAACTTAGATTACCATCTTCTGAAATTCGACTTGTGCCAAAAGAATGTATGGCAACTGTTGGTAGAGTTAGTAATCCTGATATAATGCATGTAAAAATCGGAAAAGCAGGTAGAAAAAGACATATGGGTATCAAGCCAACGGTTAGAGGTAAAGCAATGAATCCGGTTGATCATCCTCATGGAGGTGGAGAAGGAAGTAATCCTATTGGTATGAAATATCCGAAAACTCCTTGGGGCAAACACGCTCTTGGAGTAAAAACTAGAAGAAAAAAGGCATCTGATAGAATGATTGTAAAAAGAAGAAAATCAAAGAAAAAATAAGAGAATATAATAAGATTTAATAATAATTTATGGCAAGAAGTCTAAAAAAAGGACCATATATTGAACCAAGATTGTTGCAGAAGATTTCAAAGTTGAAAACTGGTGATGTTACTGTGATTAAAACTTGGGCAAGATCAAGCACTATTAGTCCAGAAATGGTAGGTTTTCATTTTGGTGTTCACAATGGTAAGGATTTTATTCCTGTGAGAGTTGTTGAAAATATGGTTGGTCATAAATTTGGTGAATTTGCTCCAACAAGAAAGTTTATGCGACATGGAGGAAAGATGCAAAAGACTATAGAAAAAAGTTAATATATAAAGAATTGATTATAATATGCAAGTAAAAGCAAAAGCAAATTATGTTCGTATTGCGCCTAGAAAAGCAAGATTAGTTATAGCTGTCGTGCGTGGTCTTGATATTGAAAAGGCGATAGAAACAGTTAAATTTGTTGATAAAAAAGCCTCAAAGCCTATTATGAAACTTTTGCAGTCTGCTTTAGCTAATGCTGAAAATAATTTCAGCTTGGATAGAAATAATTTGTTTATTGAGACCATAACGGTAGATGAAGGTCCTGTATATAAAAGATGGATGCCACGAGCTTTTGGACGGGCAACAATGATTAGAAAGAAAACTTCAAATATCAATGTTGTGCTCGCAGAAAAGAATCCTACTGTTAAAACAGATAAAGTAAGAGAAGAAGGTTCATTGTCTAAAGATAAGATTAATAAAGCTGTGAAGAAAGAAGAAATGGTGCCAGCAGTGGAGCAGAAAGTATCACCGGCAACTGCAAGTGAAGAACCGCAGAAGATTGTAGATATAAGAGAGCAGGGCAAACATAGACACGCACAAAATTTAGATACTAAGAATAAAAAAGATAAGGGTTTTCTGAAAAAAGTATTTCGAAGAAAATCTGGTGAATAAATATGGGAAAGAAAATAAATCCAAAAATATTTAGAATAAAAAGCATCTTGAAATGGGAGTCTTCTTGGTTCGCGGATAAAGATTATAGTAAGTTTTTACAGCAAGATGTTAAAATTAGAGCTTTTTTGAAGAAACATTTGCTTGAAGCTTTTGTATCAAGAATTGAGATTGAAAGATCTAGCAAAGAATTGAATGTAATTATTCATTCTGCTCGTCCTGGTGTTGTAATTGGGAAGAGTGGTGCTGGGGTAGAAATTTTGAAAAAAACAATAAGCCGTCAATTTGTAAAAGATAAGAATGTGAAAGTTTCAGTAAATATTAAAGAAATTGGAAAACCAAATATTGAAGCGGCTTTGATCGCACAAGGATTAAAATTTGATATTGAGAAGAGAATGCCATACAGACGAGCAATGAAGCAGGTTATTCAGCGAGTAGAAAGAGCTGGAGCAAAGGGTGTGAAGGTTATTGTCGCGGGCAGGTTGAATGGAGCAGAAATCGCTAGACGAGAAATGTTGGTATCAGGGACAATCCCATTACATACAATCCGAGCAAACATTGATTATGCTGAAGAAAAGGCAAATACAACCTATGGTACTATCGGTATTAAAGTATGGATTTACAAAGGTGATGTATTTAAAAAAACAGCGAAAGAAGAGATGGAAGAAACAATGAAAAATAAAGATGAAGTGAATAAATCTGAAAAAAGGGGAAAAGTTAATTCCGTTGAAAAGGCATAAATGAATTAAAATATTATGTTAATACCAAAAAAAGTAAAACATAGAAAATGTCATAAAGCGCGAGGACGTGGTAAGACACACTTAGCTACTTCTCTTGTTAATTTGGATTTTGGAGATTATGGTATTAAAGCGATGTCAGGTGGTTGGGTAAGTTCTAGACAGCTTGAGGCTGCTCGAAGAGCAATGGTAAGATATATTAAGCGTGGAGGAAAAATTTGGGTACGAATTTTCCCAAACAGACCGGTGACATCAAAAGGAACTCACTTTACAATGGGATCAGGTAAGGGGTCACCAGAATATTATGTTGCGGTGGTTCATCCAGGTATGGTTTTATTTGAAATGAGTGGAGTAACAAAGGAATTGGCAAATGAAGCATTAAGACGGGCGTCACACAAGTTGCCACTTAAAACAAAAATGATTTCACAAGAAGAATAATTTTGATATAAATATGAAAATTCAAGAATTACGAGAAAAGAAAATTGAAGAGTTGAAAGTGCGATTGCAAGAATTGGCAGTGAGTTTGCATGATTTGAATTTTAAGGTTGCAAATAGTCAGGTAAAGAATATTAGAGAAATCAGAGATGTGAAGAAAATGGTGGCTAGGATAGAAACTATTATTTGTCAAAAAGAATTAAATAAGTAATATTTTGATAAAATATATATGAATGAGATAAAAGATAAAATTTTTCGTAGATTAACAGGTGAAGTTGTCAGTGTTGCGATGGACAAAACAGCGGTTGTTCGGGTTGATTCAGTGAAAACTCATAAAGTCTATGGGAAAAAGATAAAATCCAATCAAAAATATAAAATTCATGATGAAAAAAATGAATTGAAAGAAGGTGATGTTGTTGTATTTGAGGAGTGCCGTCCGATGAGCAAGGATAAACGATGGAGATTGGTAAATAAAGTAAAATAAGTTATTTGAATTAGATTTAATATATGATACAAGAACGAACAATGTTAAAATCTGCTGATAATACTGGAGCTAAAAAGCTTCAGTGTATTCGAGTACTCGGAGGTTATAAAAAACGATATGGACGGCTTGGTGAGATTGTCACTTGTTCAATAAAGGAAGCAAAGCCACATTCTATGGTGAAAAAAGGTGATGTTGTCCATGCTGTTCTTGTACGAACCAGAAAAGAGGTACGAAGAGCGAATGGTACATATATTAGATTTGATGAAAATGCGGTGGTGATTGTAGATAAAGAATCTAAAGAGCCTAAGGGAACTCGTGTTTTCGGACCAATTGCGAGAGAATTAAGACGAGGTGGTTTTAATAAAATAATTTCTTTGGCACCAGAAGTGTTGTAATTAACATAGTTTTTATAAAGTAGATATATGAAGCAAAAAATTAAAACTGGAGATAAAGTAAAGATAATTGCAGGTAAAGATAGACACAAGAAAACTGCAAAAAATGAAAAAACTACCAAAGAAAATAAAGGTAAGGTGATTCAGGTATTACCAGAATTAAATAAAGTTGTGGTTGAAGGGTTGAATGAAAGGATTAAGCATATGAAACCTCGAAAAAGCGGGGAGACTGGACAAAAAATCACATATCCATCACCATTAGATATCTCAAATGTTATGCTGATTTGTCCTAAATGTAATAAATCTACTCGTGTTGGTTTCAAGGTTTTGGAAACTGATCAGAAAGGTAAGAAAAAGATAAGGATTTGTAAAAAATGCAATGAGTCAATTGATTCATAGTTTATAGCGCGAATAAATGTAAAATGATTCAAAGATATTAAGCAAATAGATTATTCAATATTATGCAAGGGTTCAAAAAACATTATCAAGAAAAAATTATTCCAGCTTTGAAAGAAAAGTTTGGTTATAAAAATAATATGCAGGTTCCAACTATGAAAAAAGTGGTGCTGAATGTTGGAATTGGAGCTGGATTGAAAGATAAGGATTATATTGATGCAGTTGAAAAAAATTTGCAAAGAATAACTGGACAAATGCCGGTTAAAACATTAGCTAAAAAATCCATTTCAAACTTCAAAATTCGTGAAGGGATGGTTGTTGGATTAAAGGTTACTTTGCGCGGAGATAGAATGTGGGATTTTGTTGAAAAGCTTGTAAAGGTTACCTTGCCAAGAGTTAGAGATTTCCAAGGTATTAACCCTAAAAGTTTTGACGGAATGGGTGGCTATTCACTTGGTTTTAAAGAACAATTAGCTTTTCCTGAAATTTTACCTGATGAAGTTGATCGAACACATGGTTTGGAAATAAATATTACTACCTCGGCAAAAAATAATGAAGAAGCATTTGAATTTCTGAATTTACTAGGATTTCCTTTTAAAAAGCAATAAATAATATAATGTTAATACGACGATACTATGGCAATTAAATCACAAATAGCTAAATCAAAGAGAAAGCAAAAATATTCAACAAGAAAAGTGAATAGATGTTGGAAGTGTGGTAGAAATAGATCATATATGCGAAAATTTGATTTATGCCGAATTTGTTTCCGTGAATTAGCTGAAAGAGGCCAGATTCCAGGAATAACTAGAAGTAGTTGGTAAATTTGATTAATTTATATTTATAAAATATTATCCAAAGATAAATTTATATGACAGATCCAATCGCTGACATGCTAACAAGAATACGAAATGCCCAGATGGCAAAAAAATCTGAGGTAGTTGTTCCATATTCAAAAATAAAATTTGGGATAGCGCAGATTTTGGAGAAAGAGGGCTATATTGAAAAGGCTGAAAAAGTTGAAAATCAATTCAGCGAAATTTTGATTTCATTAAAATACGAAGCAAAGGGTGATCCGAAGATAAAGGAATTGAAACGAGTAAGCAAGGTTGGTTGTAGGGTTTATGTTGGTAGAGATGAAATTAAGAAAATTTTGAATGGATTTGGTATTTCAATTCTTTCAACCTCAAAAGGTCTTTTAACTAATGATTCTGCTAGAAAAGCTGGCGTTGGCGGAGAAGTAATTTGTGAAATTTATTAAAAAAATATGTCTAGAGTAGGAAAACAACCAATTATTATACCTGATGGAGTTGAAGTTAATATTGAAAATGAAATTGTAAAAGTAAAAGGTCCAAAGGGTGAATTAATGGTGAAATTAATAAAAAATGTTTTTGTAGAAATGGTTGATAAGGAGATTAGAGTAAAAATCGCTGATGAAACTGATGGAAAACAGTTGGCGCTTTGGGGTTTGTTTCGCAGTTTGATTAACAATCTAGTTGTGGGTGTGACTGAAGGGTTTATAAAGGAATTGGAAATTAATGGTATTGGTTTTAAAGCTGAAGTTAGAGGGAATATCCTTGTATTGAATGTTGGTTTTTCTCACCCAGTTAATTTTGAAATCCCAGAAGGTATTAAAATTGAAGTAAAAGCTAATGTTATTGCCATAAGTGGTATTGACAAGCATTTGGTTGGTGAAACAGCTGCGATTATTAGAAAAATAAAAAAACCTGAACCATATAAGGGTAAAGGAATTAAATATATGGATGAAGTCATTGTCCGAAAAGTTGGAAAAACAGCTGGCAAGACTGAATAATTTTATATGAATATTACAAAAAATAAATTACAATCAGCGCTTCGACGAAAAAATAGAGTACGAGCAAAAATCAATGGTACAGTCCAAAAACCAAGAGCGGCAATTTTTCGTAGTTCAAAGCATTTTTATATTCAGTTGGTAGATGATACAACTGGAACAACTTTGGTTTCAGCTAAATCTGGAGAATTAAAAGTAAAAGCTGGAGAATTAAAACCAGTTGAAAAAGCAGCGGCTGTTGGGAAACTTGTAGCAGAGAGAGCATTAGAAAAAGGGATTAAAGAAGTTGTTTTTGATAGAAATAGATTTAAATATCATGGAAGAGTAAAAGCTGCAGCTGATGGGATGAGAGAAGCTGGCTTAAAATTTTAATTAAAATAATTTTGATAGATAAAAATTATGTCAAATAACCAAAGAAAATCCGGTGGTTCAAGGAAAGGTGGCGCTGATCGTGAATTTGAGCAGCGGGTTATTGATATTGCTCGAGTCACTCGTGTGATGAAAGGTGGTAAAAGAATGAGATTTAGGGCTTGTGTTGCTATTGGTGATCAAAAAGGAAAGTGCGGAATTGGATTGGCCAAAGGAGCAGATGTCACAATCGCTATAAATAAAGCTGTTAATCAAGCAAAGAAAAACTTGATTATTATACCAATTATAAAAAATACAATTCCTCATAGAATGTATATAAAGGAAAAATCCGCAAAGATTTTATTGAAGCCAGCTCCAATGGGTACTGGTATTAAAGCTGGTGGTGCTGTTCGCGCTGTTCTTGAAATTGCTGGCGTACCAAATATCGTAGCAAAAATTCTTGGATGTAATAACAAGGTCAATAATGTAAAAGCATTACTTTCTGGTCTTAACAGTTTTGTTGTTAATGACAGAGTAAAAGTTGAAAAAAGAAAACAAGACAAGAAAAATAATGCTGAACAAAATGGAAAGCAGATGGAAAAAAGTCAAACTGGAAAAACGATAAAAAAAGAAGAAAAGAAGGAAGTTAAATAAATATTTGCTATAATAAATAGGATATGACTATTGAATTAAACAATCTAAAAAGTCCTAAAGAGAAAATGAAACCAAAGAAAAGAGTTGGTAGGGGCAATGCTTCTGGTAAAGGCACATATTCAAGCCGTGGATTAAAAGGACAGCGTTCTCGTTCTGGTGGTAAAAAAGGTTTGAAACTGAAAGGATTCAAAACCACTCTTTTGGCTTTTCCGAAATTTAAAGGTGATAAACCAAAAGCCAAAAATCAGATTGTTGATTTTAAGCTTTTAAATAAAATTGGAAAAGATAATATGGAGATTTCTCCAGTAGTTCTAGAGGCAATGGGAGTTATTAATTCTGTTAGAAAACCAGTAAAAATTTTAAATAATGGAGAATTGAAAGTAAAATTAACATTTGTTGACTGCAAAGTGTCAAAGTCAGCGCAGGAAGCAATAGAAAAAATCGGTGGTAAAGTCGTGGTAAAAGAAAAAAATATTGAGAAGGAAGTTGAAGAAAATAAGTAAAAAATATTATAGGATAAAAGTAAATTGATTAAAATAAAAACACATGTGGCAAAAACTTAGTCAAATTTGGAAGATAAAAGAATTACGAAATAGCATTTTGTATATCTTGGCAATGTTGGTAGTTTTTCGTTTTGCAGCTCATATCCCAATTCCTGGAATTAATGTAGAAAATTTGCGGGAATTTTTTAGTTCAAATCAACTTTTGGGGTTATTGAATTTATTTTCAGGTGGTGGAATGGAGAATTTTTCTGTGGTGATGATGGGGGTAGCGCCTTATATTACTGCATCAATTATTTTCCAACTGTTAGCTATGATTGTTCCAAAACTTGAAGAAATGAATAAAGATGAAGCTGGTAGACATAAGATAAGTTCATGGACTCGTTGGGCGACTGTACCACTTGCTGCGTTACAAGGATACGCTATGATTCAGTTACTTTTACGGGCTCCAAAGCCAATTTTGGAAAATTTGAATTTATTTACTTATATCACAACATTACTGACAATAACTGCTGGTACAGTATTTCTGATGTGGATCGGGGAGCTAATTACGGAGAGAAAAATTGGTAATGGGATTTCACTTTTGATTTTTGCGGGTATAATCGTGGGAATACCAAAGGCTTTGCAACAGATTTTTATTAATTTTAGCCAGGATCAACTAATCACACTTATTGTATTTGCGGTTGTGGCAGTGATTACAGTGGTTGGTGTGGTGTTCATATCTGAAGGTCAAAGAAATATTCCAGTTTCTTATGCCAAGAGAATCAGAGGTAATAGAATGTATGGTGGGACAAATACACATTTGCCACTTAGAGTAAACCAAGCTGGTGTTATTCCAATCATTTTTGCGATTTCTGTTGTTTTATTTCCATCGATGATTGCACAATTCATGGTACAGGCGAAAACTGAATTTATTGTATCGATTGGTACATGGGTAACCAACCTTTTCCAAAATAATCTATTTTATGGTGTATTATACTTCTTACTAGTTTTTGCTTTTACATATTTTTACACTGCTGTAATTTTTCATCCAAGTCAGATTGCTGAAAATCTACAGAAAAGCGGAGCTTTTATCCCTGGAATACGACCTGGTAAACAGACTGAAGAATATTTACAAAATACAATATCAAGAATCACATTGACAGGTGCTTTGTTTCTGGCTTTGATTGCAATATTACCTTTGATTTTGCAAAACCTTTTCAACATGGACTCTATGGTTGTCGGGGGCACAAGTATTTTAATCGTAGTAGCGGTGGTAATAGAAATAGTTAAACAGATAGAGTCACAAATGGAAATGAGAGAATACGATAAATTATAAGATAAATAAAAGTCAGGTGTAGTACCTGATTTTTTAATTTTATAAATAAATAAGGCAAGATTGACTCAACCATATTATTCTGATATATTAATTTAGTAGATTAAAATAAATTATGAAAAATGCATATATTTTGGTAGGTCCTCCTGGTGCGGGGAAGGGAACTCAAGCTGAATTGTTGGATGAAGAGTTGGATATAAAATTGATTCAGCCAGGTGTTTTTTTGCGAAAAGAGGCAGAAAAGGATACAGATGTGGGAGTCCTAATAAGGAAATTTTTAGCTCATGGATTAATTGTGCCAAATCAAATTGTAGATAAAAAAGTTTTTCAAGTATTGAAAAAGGTAAAAAAAGATGTTTTATTTGATGGATATCCAAGAACTATTCCCCAAGCAGAAAAGTTGTATGAATTTTTGACTGAAAAGAAAGTTAAAATTAATTTTGTTATGATAAGTTTGCAAGATTCACTCATTATGGAGCGTATTAATGGTAGACGAAGTTGTAGTTGCGGGGAAACATTTCATATAAAATACAATCCGCCGAAAAAGAAGGGGGTTTGTGATAAATGTGATAAAAAATTGTTTATTCGTTCTGATTCAAAGAAAAATATTGTAAAAAAACGAATAGAATTGTATAAAAAAGAAACAGCGCCGGTAATAAAATTTTTCAAGAAAAAGAAAAGAGTGAATTTTGTAAAAATAAATGGTGCAAAACCAATTGAAAAAGTACATCAAGATATATTGGTAATATTTAATGATAATGGCAAAGATTAAGACAAAAGAAGAAATTGCATTGATACGACAAGGTGGAAAGATGTTGAATAAAATATTGATGCAGGTAGCAGAAATAGTCCGACCAGGAGTATCGACTTTTGAATTGGATCAAATGGGAGAAAAATTGATTAGGCAAGCTGGAGGTATTCCGGCATTTAAAAATTATGGTCAACCACCATATCCTGGTAGTGTTTGTACTTCTATAAATGCTGAAGTGGTTCATGGGGTGCCAAGAAAGGATAGAATCTTGAAAGAAGGTGATATTATAAGTCTGGATGTTGGTATGCGTTATCCGGCTGAAAATGGGTTGTATACTGACATGGCAATAACGGTCCCAGTGGGGAAGATAGGTTCAGAATTGCAAAAACTGGTTGATGTAACAAGGCAGGCTTTGGATATATATAAGGATAATTTGAGAGCAGGGGAAAAATGGTCAAAAGTGGCTGGAAAGGTGCAAAAATATGTTGAAGGACAAGGTTATGGTTTAGTTAGAGATTTAGTTGGTCATGGTGTAGGTCATGCAGTACATGAGGAACCGCAATTGCCGAATTATGTCATCCCAACCTATGATTTTGTTTTAAGAGAAGGGATGGTTTTGGCTTGTGAGCCAATGGTTACCTCTGGAGATTATGAAATAGAAACTATGGAAGATCACTGGACTGTGGCGACAAAAGATAGAAAATATTCTGCTCATTTTGAGCATACTTTCGCGATAACAAAAACTGGATGCGAAGTTTTAACAGGGAAATGATATGAATTATCTTGGTATTGATTGGGGTCAATCGAAAATTGGGTTTGCTCTGGGTACAAGTGAAATGAAAATTTCCAGTCCGATATTGATTTTATCTTATAAAAATTTAAGTGAATTGGCTAAAAGTATCCAGAAATTGATAGATGATGAAAAAATTGACGAATTAATAATCGGGCAACCAAAAACGCTGGCTGGAGAAGAAAATTTACATAAAAATTTTGAGGAGTTTTTAAATTGGATTAAACAGTTTGGAAAGTTAGTCCATTTGGAAGATGAAAGAATGTCAACAAAATATGCTGAAAGCATGAAGAAAGAATTTAAAGGATATAAAAAGGTTGGTGATGATGATATTGCGGCAGCAGCAATATTACAAAGTTATTTTGAAAGACTTTGATGTTTGATTATTGATATGGATAAAACTTATAAGACAATTGGATTTGTTTTAAATAGAAAAGACTGGAGGGAAAATGACAGTCTTTTTTCTTTTTATACTGAAAATTTTGGTAAAATTCAGGCGGTAGCAATTGGGTCGAAAAAAATAAAGAGTAAATTGATGGGACATTTGAGCAGTTATGGATTGGTTGATTTAATGATTGCTCGATCAAAAAATAGTTTTGATAAATTGGCATCTGCAAGATTGATTGAAAAGTTTGATTTAAATTTAGAGCAAGATTTTATTTATATAAATATTATATTTGAATTGTTGGAAAAGTCTCTAGAATTGGAGGATAAAAATTTATTGGAGTGGCAATTGGTAATTGATACTATTCGAAGGCTTGAAAAAACAAGCGATAAAAATAGTAAAAAAATAATTGTTATTTATTTTGCTTGCCAGCTTATGAAATTATTAGGATATAGTCCAGAGTTGTACAGTTGTGTAAAGTGCAATAATAAAGTAGGTGAAAAAGCTTATTTTTCTTGGCATGATAATTCTATGATATGTTCAAAATGTAACTGTGAAAAGTTAAAAATTGATGAAAATGTTATTAAATTTTTGAGATTGATTTTTATTAATGATCAAAAAGTTTTTCCAAAATTGGTAATAAAGCAAGATTTACTCAACAAAATTGTTGTTTTTATGAAAGATTGGCTGAATTATTTGGTAGAAAAAGAGATTTATAGTTGGAAACAGATTGTATAAGGATTGTATTGACAAGTTCTGATTGTAGTGTTAAATTTAAGGTTATTCAGTCAAGGAGGCGAAGGGAGGCAAAGATGTTTAGGGGGATAGTGGTAAGTTTCTTTGAATTGTTAGATGTATTGGTTTTTAATTATGTTCTTTCTTGTAGTGATGATTATAATACCATACAGATTATTGATGTAGTGAATTTTGTTAGATATCTAGATGAGTGTGATGTTACTGAAATTTCGTTTCAATGCGGTGAGGTAATGCATGTAAATGGTGATCATTCTAAAAGGATAATTGCTGGGAATGCATATGATATAAAAATTACTCGTGTTATGTGTGGTTATGGGCTTAAGAAATGTCGGTTAATAAAAAAGAAATAATCTTAAATGTCAAAATTGACATTTTTTTGTTATTATGTTAAAGTTGTTTGTTATGTTCTTTGCCAAGGAGACAGGAGGAAGGAAATGGAAGCATTGAAGCAAGTAAAGAAAGCGATTGCTGTTGTTGAACAAAATTTGAAAAAGTTGCGTAAAAAGGAAGAGGAAGTTAGAAAATCTTGGGTTAAAAAGTTTCGTGAATTCGTAAGCACATCTTTGGATACGGTTGATGTTTTGGGAGAAATGGAACAAAGATTGGAAGATCGTAAAAAGGGTTCAAAGAAACTCAAATCGAAATCAAAGAGAATTGCTGATATTTTTAAGAGATTTGCTGATTTAAACAAAGAATTAACCAAGGAGCGAGATGAGGCTAGAAATAAGATTCGGCAAGAAGAAGAAAGACTACAGGAGCTCCGAATAAGACAGGCTGAATTGGTGGCTAAGGTTAAAGCGCAACAAGAAGCTCAAGATGAAATTATCGCGATTGTGTTTGAACTCAATGATGCAGTGATAAAAGCTCTGGAGGCTAGAAATAATTATTTGAGTCGGCATATTTATCCTCATTTACTGAATGATGATGGCACACTGCGTAGGCAGATCACATTTGAATCGAGTGATGGAAAACGTAAGGTCGTGGCAATGGTAAATAGTATTACTATGGTTCAACCTGATTTGGCAGAGCGTGCTCAGCAACTGATTGTGGGGTTCTTTGATGGATTTTCTGAAAGACTAGAAATGGATGAATTAACTAGAGAAATGTTTGATATGACAAGAGATATTTTTGTGGAAAAGACTCATTTTAGTGTCGGACAGAGCTTTGCTCTTTTCCTGCGACTAGAAATCAAGGAAGAAGTTTTCCCTGAATTATACCAAGCCCAGATGCTATTGCGTCAGAGTATGAGGACAAAGAAGACAGATAGTTATATTCGGTTGTATGAAAAAAAGGATAGTGGGTGGGAGCAAGTTAATTTGAGGTAGATCAAGCTTGCCTTCGAGGAAGGAGCAAATCATGGATGGACGAAGAGATGCTGAAGTGAGTTTGAATGAAGTTTTCTATATTGGAAAAATTTTCTGGTTGAATGTGATTGCTGAAGATTCATTGATGAGAGTGATTGGAGTTGGATTTGATGATTATATTTCATTTAGAGCATTTGATTTGAAGAAATTTGGAATTAAAGCAGTTGATAATATCGGTCAAATTCACTATTTCAATCTGCATGATTATTATCTTGATTCAAATGTGACAATGGCGGTTTTGAAGAAAAGTTGTTAGAGTTTGTTAATAAGCAGACTCTTTTTTGTTTTTAAAGAAAAAAGTATTGTCCACAAATTGCAAATTTACCACAAATCTACAAATAAAGGATTTAATTTGACAATTCAAGTTAAAATTCATATAATTAATATGCTAAGCTTATCCATTTTATGGTTGGACAATGATAATGTTGATTTATCGACCAATTATCTATGTAAAGAGTAATCTTTTTTAGTGGGGCGAATTGGCAAAATCTGATTGACATGGTTCAATTGATTGGTAATATTTTTTACCATGATCGTACCTAAAGACTACCCCTGCCCACCACCTATATGGTGGTGCTTTTATTTTAAAATAAAAAATACATATAAATGCATTTTTCGATGTGGACCACATACAAGACGGTATGTGGTGGGCAATAGAAGAGTCGAACTTCTGACCTCATCAACGTCAATGATGCGCTCTAACCAACTGAGCTAATTGCCCATGGTAGGCCTGATGGGACTTGAACCCATGACCCCCACTTTATAAGAGTGGTGCTCTAACCAACTGAGCTACAGGCCCGAAAAAGCGAGATAAGAACAAAGCGAGAAATGCAAGTAAAGTGTGAATGTGTGATTGAGTTATTCTATGTCTCAAGTAACCTTGAATTAGGAAACTAAAGCTATAATAGCATAAAAAAATGGGTTTGTGAAGTAGTATTTACTTGGTTATTATAGTGTATAGTTTCTCGAGTAGTTTGATTTTATCTGCTGGTCCAAGTTTGATTTTTACCATGTTTTTATTACCTTTTGGGTTGAATAAATAAAGTTTTTCCAAGAGATTTAGATCATTTTCAGATTTTATAAGGACTGAAAGAGAGTTTTGTGTTTCATAAAAAATAACTGTTAACTTGATAGTAGGAATATTGGTAATCAATTCTTCAATCACTCCTGGGATTTGTTCGGGAGTGCTTTTTGTTTGTTTGAAATCATCAAGCGTAAGATGAGAAATAGCAATTTGTTTTGATTGATTAAGTTCAAGTTTTTGAAGCAGTTTGCCCCAAAGTTTTAGAGTATTTAGAGATTTTGTTTGGTAGAGATTACGAATGATATTTGCCCTATCTGCTCCGGTAGCTATTAGATCTCCTGCAATGTTTAAGCTTTTTGGAGTAACTTTGGTGGTTCGGAAACTTTGAGTTTTTAGGATCATTCCTGTCAAAAGGCAGGTAGCAATAGGTTCATCAACTAAATTTTTATCAATATTATTAATTAAATCATATAATATTTCTGAAGCTGATGAAGCGGTTACATTGACATAATTGTAGTGACCAAAATATTCATTGTCAGTAGAATGGTCAATGTTTAATATTGGTGTTTGGTAGAAGAAATCAGTATGGTGTTCAAATATTTGTTCAAGGGATTCGAGATCAGGGGTACTGATGGTAATAATCAAATCATATTTATACTTTGAATGAGATAAATGAAGATCTGATTCTGAAAATATGCCAGATTTTGGTTCGAGTTCAATATGGAGAAATGAGTCTTCAATAAAGTGATTCATTTTGTTTAACTCATTTGATTGTAAATTTAATTTTAACAAAAATTTTCGTAAACCCGTCAGAGTACTTTTTATAGAAGTTATATTTGGTAAAAAATGGTATAAATCATAGGCTGAAAAATTATTACTGACTATCTCATGATTTTTGTTCATTTTTTTTAATAAAAGAGATAAGGCCAAACTAGAAGCGACGGCATCACCATTGGCATTGGGTGAGAAAGTGATTAGTGCGTTTTGGCTATTTTTTAGAGCTTCGTAAATTTGTTGTGTTTCGGTTAGTGACATGAAGGTTGATTGATTAGATATTAAAAATTGGAGACTATACTTGGTTGGTTGTTTTTGTGCTAGTAATTAGAAATCATAAGGGATTTTCAAGGTGGTGTCAATAGAAATTTTAGTGTTCTGGCAATTTTTGGGGATAAAAGTCAATGTTGGCTAATTTATTGAGAGTTTTTGTTGAATTTAGGATAAAATAATGTTAGAATTTAAGAGTAAATACAATTAAATCTAGAAAATAAATTTTGCGAATTTTTGTTCGTAATAATTGATTTATATTTATGAAAGAATTGCCAAAAGCTTATTGCCCAAAAGATTTTGAGGAAAAAATTTACAATAATTGGGAAGAAAAGAAATTTTTTAATCCTGATACAATTAATAATAAAGGTAAGGCTTTTTCAATTGTACTGCCACCACCAAATGTGACAGGTTCTTTGCATTTAGGACATGCGGCAATGTTGGCGATTGAAGATTTGATGATTCGATACAAAAGAATGCAGGGTTTTGATACTCTTTGGTTGCCAGGCTTTGATCATGCGGCGATCGCAACACAGAATGTTGTGGAGAAGAAAATATTCAATGACGAAGGAAAAACCAGACATGATTTAGGTAGAGAAGCTTTTTTGAATAAAGTTGAGGATTTTGTAAGTCAGAGCAAGAAAACAATTACCAATCAGACTAGAAAAATGGGTTCAAGTGTAGATTGGAGTAGAGAAACATATACCCTAGATGATGTTCGTAGTATGGCGGTGCGAAAAGTTTTCAAAATGATGTATGATGATGGTCTTGTAATCAGGGGCAATAGGATTGTAAATTGGTGTCCGCGGTGTCATACGACTCTGGCAGATGATGAAATAGAATATAAAGAAACTAAAAGTAAGTTGTATTGGCTTAAATATGGTCCGTTTGTTTTGGCAACAACTAGACCAGAAACAAAACTTGGTGATACAGCCGTAGCGGTAAATCCAAAGGATAAAAGGTATAAATCGATGATTGGTAAAAAGTATATGATCCCAGGTGTTTTGGGTGAGTTTGAGATAACTGTAGTTGCAGATGAGGCTGTAGACCCAGAATTCGGAACAGGAGCGGTAAAAGTGACTCCAGCGCATAGTTTGGTTGATTATGAGATTGCCGAGCGAAATGAATTACCTATCAAGCAAATTATTGATGAAGATGGTCGGATGATGGCTAATTGTGGGAAATATGTTGGGATGACAAGTTTGGAAGCGAGAGAATCAATAGTAAAGGATATGAAGGCTATGGGGTTGATTGAGAAGATTGATGATGATTATGATAATAAAATATCTGTCTGTTATAGATGTAAAACAGTGATTGAGCCATTAATTTCTGATCAATGGTTTATTGATGTCAATAAAAAAATCACAAAAAAAGGTAATAAATATTTCAGTAATGGAGCAAGCTTGAAACAAGTGGCAATCAAGGTAGTAAAAGACAAAGAAATTAATATAATTCCAGAAAGATTTGAAAAGGTTTATTTTCATTGGATGGAAAATTTACATAATTGGTGTATTTCCCGTCAGATTTGGTTTGGACACCAAATTCCTGTTTGGTATGACAAGGATTTAAAACAGCCGATTATTTCTGATGCCAAGCCGACTGAAATTGTTTTGCAGAGACATGGAGAAGCTAAGACAAATGAAAAAGGAGTTTTGAGTTCAGATATTGATAATCTGGAAAATGGTTTGACTGGAACAGGTAAGAAGCAAATTAAAATAATGGCTGAAAAATTAAAAAATGAAAAGTTTGATATTATTTATGCTTCTGATTTTAGTCGGACAAAAGAAACAGTTGGAATATTAAATAAAGAATTAAAATTAAAAGTAATATTTGATGAAAGATTGAGGGAAGTGGGTGTTGGTGAGTTTGAAGGCAAGTCGGTAGGAGATTTTGTCCATTTTCGCGAAGCTGATTTTGAAGCTTGGAGAAATGATAGCCCAAAGGGAATTGAATCTTTTCTGCACCAAAAAAAGCGAGTTTTCAGTTGTTTAACAGATATATTGAAAAAATATTCAGGGAAAAAGGTGTTGGTTGTTAGCCATGGAGATGTGCTTAGAATGGCTCAAGGGATGCACAAAAATTTAACTGATGAAGAAATTTTTAAACTTGGTTATCCTGAAACAGGTGAAAATATAAAAATAAAATTAACCAATGTAGAGTCTCCGAATGGATTGGAAAATATTTATCAGGATTCAGATACTCTAGATACTTGGTTCAGTTCAGGTCTTTGGACTTTTTCAACTTTGTTGCCCGAAGATTGGAATGGGAAAAAATTTGAGGGTAAAGACATGAAAAGATTTCATCCAACAACTGTGATGGAGACTGGTTATGATATTTTATTTTTCTGGGTGGCTAGAATGATTTTGATGACAACCTATGTAAAGGGAGAGGTTCCATTTGAAAATGTGTATTTGCACGGATTGGTTCGAGATAAAAATGGAGATAAAATGTCAAAATCAAAACCTGAAACAGCAATTGATCCGCTTCAGGCTGGAGATAAGTATGGATTTGATGCGGTAAGATTGAGTTTGCTTATTGGTAATACGGCTGGTAATGATATTAGACTTTATGATGAAAAAATTGAAGGATATAGAAATTTTGTTAATAAACTTTGGAATATTTCTAGGTATATTTTGATGACATTGAATCCTGAAAAAAGAGACTCAAAATTTGAATTGAATAAAAATGTTAGTTTGAGTGATAGATGGATATTGTCAAAATTTAATACTTTGATTCAGGATGTAACAAAAATGCTTGATGAGTATAATTTTTCAGGTGCGGGAGATTTATTAAAAGAATTTACTTGGAATGATTTGGCTGATTGGTATTTGGAAATTGCTAAGGTTGAAAATGACAAAGATGTGGTTTTGATTCATATATTGAAAAATTTGCTCAAAATGTGGCATCCGTTCATGCCTTTTGTGACTGAAGCAATTTGGCAAAATTTAGGTTCAGAACAAGAGTTGATGGTAAGTAAATTTCCACAATTTGATAAGAAAATGATTGATAAAGAGGGAGTGAAAGAGTTTGAACAACTGCAGGTTGTGATTGGGAAAATAAGAAATATGCGTTCTGAATACAAAATTGATCCGGCGAAAAAAATAAAGATTCAAATAAAAGCTGGAGAGAGATTGCAAAGTCAATTTGGCATAATCATGAGCTTAGCCCGTTTAGAAAAAATTGAACTGGTAATTGAAAAACCAGAGAAATCTGCGACCGCGATTGTTTCAGATGTGGAAATTTATTTGCCTTTGGCTGAATTGCTTGATATTGATAAGGAAATTGAACGACTGAAGAGTGAGATTGATAACAGTAAAAAATATGTATTAGGTTTGGAGAAAAAATTGGGAAATGAAGAATTTATGAAAAATGCTCCTGAACTGGTGGTGGCTGAAGAACAAAGGAAATTTAATGAAGCAAAAGAAAAGATAGAAAAATTACAAAATCAATTAGAAGAATTAGAATAAAAATAAATTATATGAAAATTGATACAGATTCCCAGAAAATAGAAAAGTTATTAACTCGAGGCGTGCAGAATATTTATCCGAGCAGAGAATTTTTAGAGAAAAGATTAAAGTCTGGGCAAAGATTAACTCTATATTTAGGTATTGACCCGACCGGAACTGATTTGCATTTGGGACACGCGATAAATTTTATGAAGCTTCGCGAGTTTCAACAGCTTGGGCATCAGGTTATAATTTTAATTGGTAGTTTTACTGCAATGATTGGTGACCCGACTGACAAATCTGCAACTAGAAAGCCTTTGACTCGAGAACAAGTATTGATAAATGCTAAAAATTATAAAAAACAAGCTGAAAAAATACTTGATTTCACTGGTAAGAATAAAGTTGAAATAAAGTTTAATCATAAATGGTTAGATAAACTTGATTTTCGGCAGGTGATTGATTTGGCTTCAAATTTTACGGTCCAGCAGTTTCTTGAGAGGGATATGTACCAGAAAAGAATGAAAGAGGGTAAACCGATTAGTTTACATGAATTTTTGTATCCGCTGATGCAAGGTTATGATTCAGTTGCAATGGATGTTGATGGTGAAGTCGGTGGTAATGATCAGACTTTTAATATGCTTGCTGGTCGGGATTTGATGAAATCGCTTGGAATGAAGGAAAAATTTGTTTTGACTAATAAATTATTGACAGATCCATCAGGAATAAAAATGGGAAAATCTGAAGGAAACATGATTACTTTGGCTGATAGTCCTGATGATATGTTTGGCAAGGTAATGAGCTGGACAGATGGCATGATTATTCCGGGGTTTGAACTTTGTACAATGGTTGAATCGGTTAAATTAAAATTATTTGAAGAAAGATTGAAACAAGGTGAAAATCCAAGAGATTTGAAAGTTGAGTTAGCCAAGGAAATTGTTGAGTTTTATTTTGATGAAGATAGGGCTGATAAGGCTGAAGAAAATTTTGTCCAAATGTTTCAGAAGAAGGAACGGCCAGATGAAATTGAGGAAAAAACAGTTTCAAATTTTAATATTGTAGATGTTTTGATTGAGACAGGCCTTGTAATTTCAAAATCTGAAGCAAAGAGAATGGTAGAGCAAAAAGCAGTTAAAATAAATGATGAAATTATAAATTCGGTTGAGTTTGAAGTTAAAAGCGGTGATGTTGTCCAAAAGGGTAAGAGGCATTTTGTAAAAATAAAATAGTTTATAAATCCCCTGAAACCTTTGTTGTAGGTTCAGAGTGCCAATAGGAAAAAATATGGAGGCTAAATTAAAAAGAAGAAAATCATGGTTGATATTGGGTTTTTTGGGATTGTTTTTTGTTATTATATTAATATCAGCAAATTTTTTGTTGTTTATTGTTGAAAATCAAATTAACCCAGAAGTCAGCGATCTAAATGATTCATTCCGTATTGTGGAAAATATTTTTAAATTTGGTAATGATGATTTGTCAGCAATTACTTTGGTAGGAAGAATGATTTCTCTCGTGACATTTAGTTTGGTAGTGATATTATTTATAATTTTTGTGGTGCAAGTATTAATCTTGATTAGTTCGCTTTTTATGCGTCCGTATTTTCGTAGCGTAAAACAAGATTTTGATAAGGAAGGAGATGTTTTCCTTGATAAAATCAGAGAAACTCAAAAGATTGAAGATAAAATTCTGCAACAACAACATCAGATTTTACAAAAAGAAGAAAATATTATTGAGAAGCTGGATCGGTTGAGATATAGGAAGTAATGATGAAGATTGAGAATTAGTGATGAATTGTGACTTTAATAATAAATATATGAAAGGTATAAAAAAACAATTGGTTGAAGAGATAAATAAAATTTTGAATACGGAGTTTGAAGAAAATATTTTGGCTAATCCACCAAAAATTGAATTGGGGCAATTTGCTTTGCCAGTTTTTCAGCTAGCAAAAGAAAAAAAACAAAATCCTGCACAGTTTGCCAGTGAATTAAGTAAAAAATTGACTCAAATTAAAGGTAATCTTTGGGAAAGGGTTGAGGCTACTGGGCCATACTTGAATTTTCAGTTAAAACTCGGGAAATGGAATGAAAGTGTGTTGAAAGCGGGAAAAGTGAGTACAGCGAGTACAGCGAGTACAGCGAGTAAAGTGAGAATAGCGAGTAAAGTTATGGTTGAGTATTCACAACCAAATACACATAAGGAATTTCATGTGGGACATTTACGAAATGCTTGCCTTGGGTCATCACTGGTTAATATTTTGCGATATCAAGGTAATGAGGTGATAGCAGCCAACTATATTGGTGATGCTGGAGTGCATGTGGCAAAATGTTTGTGGTTTTTACAAAAAAAGTTTCCTAGTGGAAATTACCTTGTTGAAAATAAAAGTAAAGGTGAGTTTCTTGGTCAAATGTATGCTGAAGCGGTCCAAAAATTAGAAGAAAATCCAGAGTTGAGTCAGGAAGTTTCTGAAATTCAGAGAAAATTGGAGAATCAGGATAGTGATATGGTTAAGCTATGGCAACAAACAAAAGAGTGGAGTATGGATGGGTTTCAGGTTGTATATGATTTACTTGGTGTAAAATTTGATCAATGGTTTTTTGAGAGTGAAGAGGAAATTGAAGGCAAGAAATTGATTAATGAAATTGTAAAAAATAAAACAATCCCTGAAATAAAAGAGAGTGAAGGGGCAATAATCGCAGAGTTGAAAAAATTTGGTCTGGATGTATTGGTTTTGATTAAATCTGATGGGAATGTTCTCTACGGGACAAAAGATTTACCACTCGGGAAAAAGAAATTTGATGAATTTGGAATTGATAAATCGATTTATCTGGTTGATAATAGGCAAAGTTTGTACATGAAACAAATTTTTAAATTGTTGGATCTATTGGGATATGAAGATAAAGAAAAAATTCATGTTGCATATGATTTTGTAACATTGCCTGATGGAGCTATGGCCTCAAGAAAAGGGAATGTAATAACTTTTATGTCATTGTTTGGAGAAATGAAGAAGAGGCTGATAAATGAGACTGCGCAGAGACACTCTGATTGGTCGGTTAAGAAAATTGATTCAACGGCAGAAAAAATTGCTTTAGCTGCCTTGAAATTCTGGATGCTGAAATACGAGAATAATACTGTAATTGTTTTTGATATGGAAAAGGCTATGTCCATTGAGGGTTCGACTGGTCCTTATTTACTTTATACAGTTGCGCGCATAAATTCAATTTTGAAAAAAGAAAAAAACAAAGAAAATATTGATTTTACAGTTTTGAAGGAAGTTGAAGAACAAAGTTTGATAAAGCATCTAAGTTTGTTTGAGGAAAGTATTGTGGTATCGGCTGAAAAATATCAAGGTTCATATTTGTGTACCTATTTAATTGAGTTAGCCCAGAAATTTAATGGGTTTTATCATAAACATCAAGTATTGAAAGCTGAAAACGATGTTAAACAAGCAAGATTAATGTTATTAAAGAAAGTTAGTCAGGTCTTGCTAAAGGGTTTAGAATTGCTTAATATAGAAGCTATAAAAGAAATGTAATTTTAATAAATTGGAGGGAGAAATTAAATGATATGTTTGGAAAAGATAATGAAAACAATTATATGAGAGATGAAAACAACCAAGCCGAAGACACAATCATCGGTAGTACAATCAAAATTGAGGGGGATTTAGTCAGTAATGGTGATATTGTGGTTGAAGGGGAAGTCGTAGGTACATTGAAGACTGATAGGGCTCTGCGTATTGGTGAAAAGGCAAAAGTAAAAGCAGATGTAAAGGCAGCAGAAGCTTTTGTCGCAGGAGAGGTTATTGGTAACATTGAAGTTGATGGGAAGTTGGATTTAACCGAAACAGCGGTTATAGAAGGTAATATAAAGGCTAAAGTTTTATCAATTCAGTCTGGAGCAAGGTTCAATGGTGGTTGTAGTATGGATGTGGGACCACAAGTTGTAGAAAAAGCTTTTTCTCAAGAAGCTGATGAGCAAACTATTGAAGCTGATGAGGCAGAATAGGAAATTATTTTATGTATTACTATCTTTACGATAGTTTCTTGAATGATAAGAAATATGAAAAGGTTTTGGATAGGATCAAAACCCAACTTTTGGATTTGGATATTCAAGGTAAACATGAAAGAATGTCTTTGCTTAAAAATATTGATTCATCAATTGACAGTGAAATAAATAAAGGGATAAAAACTATTATTGTTGTTGGTAATGATAAAACTTTTCTCAAGGCTGTTGATGTTGTAGCGCGAGCTGGAGCAACTCTGGGAATAATTCCGATTGGTCCTGACAATCTGATTGCCGGAAATATGGGAATTCCTGAAGCAGAGATGGCTTGTGAAGTGATTGCGGCTCGAAGAATTGTAAAATTTGATCTTGGTTCAGTAAATAATATGTACTTTTTTTCTAATATAAAGATTACGAAGAGTATTGATCGAATATCTATCAGTCATCAGGGCTATAAAGTGATTCCTAAAGCTGTTTGTTCTGAAGTGGCAGTAATAAATTGCCCGTATTCGGTGAAGGGATTAAAAACTAAGTTTATAAATAAGGTCAATCCCATGGATGGTCAATTGGACTTGGTTATTCGTAGCAAATTAGAAGTAAAAGGGTTGAAAAAGTACTTTGTAAAATCAAATGAACAGAAGGTTGATAGTATTATTCAAGGGAAAATGTTTGAGATAAAAAGTTTTGAGTACCTACCACTGATGGTTGATGATTACAAAGTGATTAAAACACCTGTGACGGTGAAGATGTCAGAGAAAAAGATAAATGTGATAATTGGTAAAACTAGAATTTAAATAAAAAATAATTTTGAGTAAGGATTTGTAAATAATATTGATATAAAAAGTATAAGATATGAATCTAGTTGGCTTGGCACGAATAATTTATTGCCAACTAGAAGTTTGTAATTTCTTATGTCTGATAAAATATGAAACCAAAAATTGATCAAGAAAAATGTATTGGTTGTGGTACTTGTCCAGCAATTGATGGAGAGGTGTTTGAGATGCAGGCTGATAATAAAGCTCATGTGAAGGAAGGAGTTGACTACAATGCTCATCAAAATCAGATTGAGGAGGCAAAGTCAGCTTGTCCAACACAGGCGATAGAGGTTGAATAAAATAATTGTTCATGGTAGGGTGTTGTGATAGTGTAATATTGTAATAATGTAATAGTGAAATGTTGTAATATTGTTGGTTTTGAAATCAAGCCCAGGTGGTGGAATCGGTATACACACTAGGTTGAGGGCCTAGGCTCCTTTGGGGCGTGCGGGTTCAAGTCCCGCTC
>MFGJ01000008.1:0-127457 GCA_001778235.1 Candidatus Falkowbacteria bacterium RIFOXYC2_FULL_36_12 | reverse complement strand
CCAGCAGATTTGAGTTAGCTTATGAAAAGCACTTATTTTAGGTGTTTTTTTGTAGATGGGAATAATGAAATAATGTTGGAAATAGTGAAATAGTGAAATAGTGGGGAAATAAAGTTAATATATTTATTTTTTGGATTGGATTATTTTTGCTATAATGTTTTTATATGTTAGGACGAATATTAATTGGAATAATAATGGTTGTCGTCGGATTTTTCTTTAGTTGGAAGACTCAATGGCCAATGAACATGATTGGCTATGTTGCTTTTGCTGAAAGATGGTTTATGGGAGGTAGTAGAACTTTTTATAAACTTTTAGGTATTATTTTGATTTTTATTGGTATTATTGTAATAACCAATCTGCAGGATCGTTTTATTGCGGCGACACTTGGAAATATTTTATTTTAAGATGAAGGGCTATAATAAAAAATTGGGACAATGGGGTGAGCAGTTGGCTGCTCGTTTTTTAATTAAAAAAGGATTTGAGCTCGTGGAAACAAATTATTACTGCCGTGAAGGAGAAATTGATTTGATATTTAAATTTCAAGATCAAATAGTTTTTGTTGAAGTCAAGACACGACGGTCAATAAAATTTGGTTTTGGGGAAGATGCAGTGTCATTTTCTAAAAGGTTAAAGTTAAAACAAGCGATTGAAAAATATATGATGGATAAAGAGATTAATTTATGCCCACGGTTTGATTTGGTGGTGGTAGAAATAGATAAATTAACTCCAAAATTTATACACTTTGAAGCTGTCAGCCTAGAATAAAAAAATCAAAATCGTGCTATAATACAAGTGATGAAAGAAAAGTGTGTTACTTTTTTAATTTTATAATTTAATAATAATATGAATCAAACTTTTGAAAAAAACGACATTGAAGAAAATAAGGCTATTGCGGCAATAGGATATCTGGGCATCTTGTGCCTAGTGCCATTGCTCTTGGCTAAGAAAAGTAAATTTGCGCAGTTTCATGGAAAACAGGCCTTGGTGCTTTTTATTGCGGAGGTTATTGTTTCTTTTGTAAATATTATTCCAGTTTTGGGGCAGATTATTTGGGTTATTGCTCTGGTTTATTTTTTAATCATGACTGTTACTGGGATTATAAAAGCAATGAACGGTGAGAGTTGGGAAATGCCGATTTTGGGGAAATATACAAGCAAGATTGATTTATAAATTGATTAAAGTCGTTATCTTCTCGCTTCATTTTGATATTCGCGCGTGTTATTGGTGTGTGAAAAATGTGTGAGGATGAAAATAAAAAATAAAATAAAAAACATGGCAAGAACAAAAATTGTTTGTACAATTGGTCCGGCTTCAAAAGAAAAAAAAATATTAAAAAAATTGATGAAAAATGGGATGAATGTTTGTCGTCTGAATTTTTCTCATGGAACTCATGAAGAGCATAAAGAATTGATTGATAATATTAGAGCAGTGGCAAAAGATGAAAAGTTGACGGTTGCGATTTTGCAGGATTTACAGGGACCAAGAATTAGAATCGGAGACATGGGAAAAAAACCAAGAGAATTGAAAAAAGGTGAGCTGGTGGTGTTTACCACCTCAAACATTGAGAAAAGTTCAAAAAAAATCCCAGTAACCTATGAGAATCTGCATAAGGATATTGAGGTGGGGCAAAGAATACTATTGGTTGACGGTTTGATACGGTTGGTAACCAAGAAAATAATCGGAAATGATATTCAGGCTGAAGTTGAAATAGGTGGGTTTATCGAGACTCATAAGGGTATGAATTTGCCTGATACAACTGTTACAATTCCATCATTGTCAGACAAGGACAAGGATGATTTGGTTTTTGGTATTGAACAAGGAGTTGATTTCATGGCTATTTCTTTTGTCAGAAGTGCTAAAGATGTTTATGATTTGCGTTTTTTAATCAAGGAGGCTGAACAAAGACAAAAAATAAAACCAACTAATCCGACAAAAATTATAGTGAAAATTGAAAGAAAAGAAGCAATAGATAATCTGGAAGAAATACTGGAAGCAACTGATGGAGTAATGGTTGCGCGAGGTGATCTTGGTATTGAATTACCAGCAGAAGATGTGCCGTTGATGCAAAAAATGATTATTGATCAATGTTTACAGAAGGCAAAACCTGTAATAGTCGCTACCCAGATGCTTGATTCAATGATAAATAATCCACGACCGACAAGAGCAGAGGTGAGTGATGTGGCAAACGCAGTGATTGATCATGCTGACGCATTGATGTTATCAGGAGAAACAGCAACGGGAAAATATCCAGAAGAAGTGGTGTCTTATATGACAAAGATTATTGAAAAGACCGAGGCTTCAGCTTATGATGATTTGGTGGTAAAAAGTTATGTTGACAAGATTGAACCAGCTGATGAAGCTGTTGGTAGGATTTCAAATATTTTGGCGTCTTCAGTCAAAGCAAAATTAATTTTGGTTGCTTCAATAACTGGTTATGCCGGGAGAATTATTAGTAGATATAGACCACAATTGCCAATCATGGTTGCCTGTGATGACGATCGGGTAATGAGACAATTGATTTTATCTTGGGGGATTTTCCCATTTCTCATACCATCATGTAAATCTTTGGAGGAATTGATTGATCGATCCTTTGGTTTTTTGAAAAAAAATAAAAGGATTGAAAAAGGCGATAGTGTAATTATAATATCTGGTGAACCAGTTGGTAAAGGCGGTAAAGTTAACTTGGTTGAAATAAAAGATGTTGAGTAAATATAAAAATTTGTGGCAAGCAGTAGCAACTTTGGTCGGCACAATAATTGGCGCCGGCATTTTGGGTATTCCGTATGTAGTTGCTAGGCTTGGATTTTGGCCAGGTTTGATTGTAATAGTAGTTTTGGGTATATCGTCACTGCTTATAAATCTAATGATTGCTGAAATAATGCTTCGTACCAGATTTCGGCATCAGATTGGTGGTCTGGTGAAAAAGTACATAGGTGTAAATTGGGAACATATAGCTTCATTTGGCATGATTATAGGCGCATATGGCGGTTTGACGGCCTATCTAATCGGTGAAGGACAGGTTTTGGCGGCTTTATTTGGTCAAGCTGAAAATAGTATTGTTTTTTCTTGGATTTTTTTTATATTTAGCGCTTTGATATTGTTTATTGGATTAAAGTTAATAAAGGCCCTAGAATTTTGGATGGTGTTGTTGGTAGTAATTGTTGTGGTGTTTATAGGCGCTTTTAGTCTGCCACAATTACAAATAGCTAATTTCCAAACAGTAGATTTATCACAGGCAATTGTGGCTTATGGAGTTTTGCTATTTGCTTTTGGTGGTACAGGTGCAATTTTTTCAGTTAAAGAAATTTTAGCTGGTGATAAAAAGATGATTAAACCAGCAATAATAATTGGGAGCGTCTTACCGATTATAGTCTATATTTTATTCGCTTTATTCGTAGTTGGTGTGACAGGTATGTCAACAACAGAAGTTGCAACGGTTGGTCTGGGAAATGCACTTGGAAATAAAGTGGTAATAATGGGTAATTTATTTGCGGTATTAGTGATGGGTAGTAGTTTCCTAACTGTAGGAATAGGGTTGAAGCAACTTTATCAGTATGATTACAAACTCCCTGCTTGGTTAGCTTGGATATTGGTAATAGTTGTTCCATTGTTGATATTTTTGTTTATAAGCCATAATTTTATTGAAGTGATAAGTTTGGCAGGTAGTTTGACTTTTGGTGTTGTTGGAGTTTTAGTGGTATTTGCTTTTTGGGGAGCAAAAAACAAGGGTGACCAGAAACCTGCCTTTAACTTGCCTAAATTTTATTTGGTTGGAAGTGGTTTGGTGTTGCTATTTTTAATCGGGGTAATAGTCACTTTGATAGATTTGTGATGATTGACAAAACAGCTTATTTCAACTAAAATATCATAATATTCAAATTAAACATACAATGTGAAAAAACAAACTAGAAAAAGAATTAATGAAATTTTTCCAGCCTCATTGGCATGGACTGCTTTGATTGGTTCAATTGTTTTGAGTTTTGTAAAACCACTTTGGGTAATATACTTTGTAATTGTTTTTGATTTATTTTGGCTTATTCGAATTGCATATTTTTCAATTTTGCTTTATTTTTCATGGAAAAATTTTAGGCGGGAAATAAAAATAAATTGGATGGATAAATTGAAACAAGAAAATAAAGACTGGAAACGCATTTATCATTATGTTATTTTGCCAACAGCGGGGGAACCATTTGAAGTTTTGGATACAACTTTAAACAGTTTAACCCGTAATGATTTTCCGTTGGATCATTTTATTGTACATTTGGCTGGTGAAGAAAGATTCCAAGATCAATTTTTGGAGAATTGGCGAAAACTTGAAAAAAAATATTCAAGTAAATTTTTTAAATTTTTCAGAACTGTTCATCCAGATGGCTTACCTGGAGAAATGAAAGGAAAAGGTGCAAATGCACATTATGGAGGAATGGAAAGTAAAGCGGTAATAGATAAATTAGGAATTGCATATGAGGATGTAATTTGTTCGTATTTTGATTCTGATACTCAAGCCCATCCATCATATTTTTCTAATTTAACTTATAAATATTTAACAACAGAAAATCCTTTACGGAAAGCTTATCAACCGGCAGTAGTTTACAATAATAACATCTGGGAATCACCAGCTATTACGCGTGTAACCGCTTTTGGTACAGTATTTTGGTTAATGGCTGAATTGGTTAGACCAGAAAGAATGCAGACTTTTTCATCGCATTCAATGCCGTATAAAGCTTTGGTTGATGTAGGTTTTTGGCAAAAAGATATTGTTACTGATGATTCAAGGATTTTTTTACAGGGATTTTTTCATTATGATGGAGATTTTGAAGTGGTGCCAATGTATGTACCAGTTTCAATGGACAATGTTGAGGCTGATACAATGTGGCAAAGTGCTAAGAATTTGTACAAACAGCAAAGACGCTGGGCTTGGGGAGTTGAGCATTATCCATATATGAAACAGAAATTTCTTGAACATCCAAAAATTTCAAAATGGGTGAAGTTCAAACTTTTGTGGAATGCGACTGAAGGGATGTTTTTCTGGGCAACTGCACCATTATTTATATTTATTTTAGGTAGATTACCTCTGTGGGTTGCAAGTTTGGGCCACGAATCAAGCTCGGTGATGGTGCAAAATACTCCGTTTGTGCTTGAATGGCTTATGGGACTGGCAATGACAGGTATATTTGTTTCAGCTATTTTCAGTTTATTAGTTTTACCGCCAAAACCTGAATCTCATCCAAAATCAAGATGGCTGGTGATGATTTTTCAATGGATATTGTTGCCATTTACCTTGGTATTGTTTGGGGCTTTTCCCGCGCTTGATGCTCAAACAAGATTGGCACTTGGTAAAAAATATCATTTGGGATTCTGGGTGACTCCAAAAAAGAGAAGTTGATAAACGAGAACAGAGAACAGAAATTAAGATTGAAGATCGTGATTGGAGATTGAGATCGGGTAAACAAGTAAATTATATTACTATGAATACAGTTTCTATAAATCTTGTGACATGGAATGGGGCAAAATATATTATTAATTGCCTTGATTCTGTGTTTAATCAAACTTATACTGATTTTTCTTTAATGATAATTGATAATGGGTCAACTGATGAAACTCTAAGTTATATTACGGATAAGTATCCTCAACTCAAAATTGTTAAACACAAAGAAAACTTGGGATTTGCTAAGGCACATAATCAGGCTATTCATTGGAGTCGAAGTAAGTATGTGCTGTTGTTGAATCAAGATATGATTTTGGAACCAGACTATTTGAAGAATTTAGTTAGTTTTATGGAAAAAATGCCAGAAGTTGGGGCAGTGACTGGAAAACTTAGAAAATTGCATGAAGGTGAAAAAACAAATTATATTGATTCTGTGGGAATAAATATTTACAAAAAACACAAAGTTGAAGAACTTGGAGCAGGTGAACAGGATGAAGGCCAATATGATGCAATAACAGAAGTTTTTGGTGTTTCAGGGGCTTTGCCATTGATTCGTAGGCAAGCTCTGGAAAGTGTGATGGAAAATAATCAGTTTTTTGATGAGGATTTTTTTAACTATAAAGAAGATGTGGATTTATCATATCGTTTGAGATATTTAGGTTGGAAAATATACAAAGTACCAACAGCTTTGGCGTATCACGAGAGATCATTGGCGGCAAGTGATAGCTCAACTTTTCATAAAATAAAAATTAATAGAAAAAAACGATCCAGCTTTTCAAATTATTTATCTTATAGGAATCATTTGTATTTTTTGATAAAAAATTTACCAGAGCGAACTTTGAATTATTTATTTCCGGTAATTGCTTATGAAATTTCAAAATTTATATATATTTTATTTTTTGAGTCAAGAAATTTGAAAGCTTTGCCAGAGGTGTGGCAAAATCGACATAAATTTATTGCAAAAAGAAAAACTAGAAAAGAAAAACAAAAAATTCAAAATGCGGAAATTGAAAAATGGTTTTACGAGTATAAACAATAATTTTATGAAAATTTCGATTGTGATTCTAAATTATAAATCCAAACGGTTGGTTGGGAATTGTATTCGGCAAATCAGAGCATCGAAAATAGAAGTTCCTTATGAAATTATTGTTGTTGATAATGATTCGAATGATGGTATAGTTCAGATGATGGCTGAAGAGTTCAAGGGCATAAAATTTATTCTTGCCACCAAAAATTTAGGCATGGGTCCGGGTAATAATCTGGGAATAAAAGCATCTGAAGGAGAATATGTAATCATTTTAAATCCAGATATTTATGTCGCAGAGGAGACCATTCAACGAATGTATGATTACATTAAGGACAAGCCCGAAATTGGGTTTTTGGCGCCGAGGCTACTAAATCCTGATGGAAGCTTGCAATATACTTGTTATCGTTGGTATAAATTTCTAACGCCACTTTATCGCCGAACTGTTTTGGGTAAAATTAAATCAATACAAAAAGAATTGGATTATTTCTTGATGAAGGATGTTGATCATGAAAAAATTCAGGAGGTTGATTGGTGCCAAGGATCATGTTTTCTTGTCCCAAAAAGAATTTGGCAACAAGTTGGAGGGTTTGATGAAAGATTTTTTATGTATTTTGAAGACACTGATTTGTGTAGACGAATAAGGAACAAAGATTTTAAAGTGATATATCATGGAGAAATAACAGCTATTCATATGCATATGAAGATGAGCCAAGGAGGAATTTTTCAAATTTTTAGTAATAAGTTGACACGGCAACATATACACAGTTGGCTTAAATATAGCTTGAAGCATAGAAAAAGTTTATTTAGTATTTGAAAATTAAAATTTGAAATACATGGAGGGTTTTAATAAACAAAATTTTATTGAAAAAAAGCAACTAGAGGATCAAGAAAAACCTCATTGGAGCAGATTTTTTTTGTTGCCATTGCATTTCTTGCCACAGATTATTGGATTAATTTTGGCTGGGGTTTTACTTGTAGTAATATTGCTTGGTTTGTCAACATTGCCGTATTTGAATTCAATACAGTTAGTTACAGCTGAAGTTTTGGATGCGAGAGACAATCTGCAGGCATTTGCCCAGTATTTGGAGCAAAAGGATTATAAGACGGCCAAAGAAAGATTGGAAGTCGCCAATAATAATTTGTTTTCGGCTGAACAAGAATTACAAATATTAAAACAAAAAGCAGTTTTCAATTTGCCGATTGTTAAAAAAGAAGTTGATTTGGCTGAAGATCTGATTGTTATTGGTTCAAACGCCACAAAGATAGCCAATGAAATTTTTTCTATAAGTGAAAATGTCTTGGCTGATTGGCAGACCAGTAATAAAAGTTTTTCAGAAATTAGTGAAGCTGAAAGAAGCCAAATTTTGAAGAAGTTAGTGGAAATAGGTGATCTGATAAAACATTCACAAGTAGAAATTGATCAGATTGATAGTGCCTATACGAATTTTATTGGTAAGGGTAAATATGGTTTTTGGGATCCGGTTGAAGATGCGGTGGTAAGTATTGTGCCGTCAATGTTAAAAGGTTTTGAAGCCTTTACGACTGTTTCAGATGTTATGCCAAGCCTTGTTGGGCTTGACCAAGAGAAAAAATATTTATTTATTTTGCAAAATAATGATGAACTTCGTCCAAGTGGAGGATTTATCGGTACTTATGGAATCATGAAAGTAAAAAATGGTGATTTGAAAAGTTTTACTACTGATAATATTTACAATCTGGATGTAAAGATAAAAGATAAAAATTTAGCTGTTCCACCTGAACCAATAAAAAAATATCTTGGTATGTCAGAATGGTTTATGCGAGACGCAAATTGGTGGTCTGATTTTCCTACTTCTGCCGAGAAGATTGAACAGTTTTATCATCTTGAGGGAGGTCCTGAAGCAAATATTGATGGCGTGATTGCAATCAATCCGAATCTAGTAGAAGATCTAATTGCTTTAGTTGGTAATATAACCATTGACGGAGTTACTTTTTCCAAAGAAAATTTTACAGATGAATTGCAGTATCAAGTGGAAGTAGCATATTTTGAAAAAGGTGGAGATGCTGAAGGTGACAGAAAAGATATTATTGGCAAATTGTCAAAAGAGCTCGAGAATAGATTGTTTAATTTGCCGTTAAATAGATTTGAAGAACTGTTTGATGTTGTTACCAGAAATATGAAGGAAAAGTTTATACAGATTTATGTCAAGGATACAACTTTGCAAAAATATTTTGAAGAAAAAAAATGGGCGGGAAAAATTGAATATACTCCTGATGACTATCTGATGGTGGTAGATGCAAATTTGGCAGCTCTAAAAACTGACAGAGTGATGAACAGAGAAATGAGTTATAAATTATCGGAAAGTGGTAATGGCTATACAAGTGAATTGAAATTGACTTATATTAATAATGGTTTTTTTGATTATCGCACAACAAGGTATCGTAGTTATACACGAGTATATGTGCCAGAAGGCAGTGAACTTGTAGAGTTGAAAATAGGCAATGATGTAGTTAAAAATGAAGAAGTTGATTTTTATAAGGAATTTAATAAATCAGCCTATGGTTTTTTCTTTGAAGTTGAACCAAAACAGAGTAAAACTATTGTAATTAAATATAAACTACCAAAAGCGGTTTATGAAGCAAGTCGGGACAAGGATTATAAACTACTTATTCAGAAGCAGGCTGGGGTAAAAGAGTGGAAAATTAGCCTAAATTTTCAATTTAAACAAAATATAAAGAGTTTTACACAAACAGGTTCTCGACAGGGTTTAGTGTATGATGGTAAGCTAAAGATGGATGAGTTGTTTAACTTGCTTTTTGACTAAAATAGAAGAAAATTGTTTAACATGTGATTTGTTTGACAAAGTTGAAAAGTTTTGGTAAATTATGGTTTCTGCGAAGGTCATTACAATTAAATAAAATAGACTTGCAGGCCAAGGCGGACCTGCGAACCTTGCCCGCTGGGGTGACAGCGGAGGGTGTGTGGAGGTGTGTCATGACCGAAGTTGTCTCTGTCGATCTAAAGAGACTTCACCAAAGTATGCTTAGTCGTTTGAATAGATTTGCTGAAGTATGTCATCTGAATGTTCAGACTTTGGCTAATGGTCTGTACCCGCTTTTCCTCGACCAGATTTACCAAGATGATGCTGTAAATTACTTGACTCAAGAGTCAGCTCCGTTTGGTGATTTGTGTGGTGCATTGGTTGATACAAAGGTTGTTCCCAAGGCTGTGCTTCGTAAGAATCTGGGTATGCTTTATGGCGCTGATGAAAAAGAAGCTGAAGTAGTTGAAGATGTTCAGGTCGAAGATATGCTGGGAGATGTTGCTTTTGATGATGACACTGTTGTTGGCGTTTTGAAGCGTGACACTGAACTTCGCGATCTGATTGAGCCAAATGATGTTGTTTATGCAGTCAGTGTTGCACTTGCTAATAGAACGGGATTTTTTAGCATTCCAACAGTCTTGCACAAGATGATGCTTGATCATCAGATGAAAATTGACTCCCCGTCGAAGCCTGCATTTTACGCACTGGAACGACAGATTAGAAGGCGTCAGTACCGACACATTCTGGATGCAATCACGAAGGATGGAAGTTTTGTTGATGATGCGCGTAAAGCTGTTTTCTATGAGCGAGTTGACAAGTTTTTGTGGAGAACCTTGCATAATGTTGCAGTTCAGATTCAGAAGTGGTTTGAGTCGTCGGATGTTTTCAGACAGCAGAGATTTTATGATGCGATTGAAGTTGGTATGCAGAAGGTGGTTAATCCTAATTCTGTCGCGACTGCTTCTCTTGTAAGTTTTGCTTCACCTGTTGACGCTGGTATGGTGCGTGATGCGGTTGATGTGGCTCATCAGAATTTCAATAAGATGTTTGCTGGTCCGATTCTTCCAGTTCCTCGTGAATTGATGGCTGAATCTGTGGATGTGAAGAATTTGTTGAAGAATAAGGAATTGCCTCTGATGGTTGGAGCGACTACTGATGATGAATTGAAGTTGATGTTGGTTGAAAGGGGTCTGCTCGATGTGACTTCGGAACATGAGAGAATGGAATTGAAGTTGAAGCAGTTTGCTGCTGCTGTTATGCTTCTTCGTAATCGGGACAAGTTTCCTCCGAATAGTCAAATGGAAACAAGAATGCTCATGTTTATGCTTTATACTGCAATGGACATTCCTTGGAGAAGTTTGCAGAGTGATTTGACTGATATTCGACCCAGAACTGCACAGAGTAATCTCCTTGGTGGTGGTGTGAGTGGACCGGCTTTGAATCCTTCGAATGATCAGCCGGCACTGCCGTCCGGTCGTGTGGGGACGGCGAGACTTCGTCTGAACTCTCGTAGAGACGATTAGGAATAGAGTTTAAATAATATTGTGTACTAAATTTAGTGCACTTTTTTGTTATAAACATAAATTACTAGCGACAGCTCGTGGGATTTAACATTAAAGAAGATGATAAGTTTCACTAAAGTAAGTTATCATTTTGCTAAAGCAAGTTTTTTTGACACCCTGCCTGAAAGCATAGCCTGTCTCGACTTCACGATGAAGACGGGCAAGATGCGTTAGTTGTTATTGTTGTTTATATATTTCAATTTGTCACTCTGAACTTGCTTGTCCAGCGAAGTTTTAACGAAGATGGATTTCAGAGTATAAAGGGATAGCTTGATTATACCCTGAAATAAATTCAGAGCCTGCCCTGAATTAATTTCAGGGGTGACAAATGAGCGTGTTGGTAGCGCGCATTGCCGCTCCAGACCTGCCTTCATCAAGATTACGGCAGGCAAGCCCCTGAGATGTTCATGTTTGATGCTTTCTTAGTGGTGGTGTTGACGACAAGAAAGCCCCCAGACCTGCCTTCATCAAGATTACGGCAGGCAAGCCCCGAGGCTTATCATGTTCGTGGGATTTAATATTAAAGTAAATGCTTAATACGGTGGAAAATGATTTGCAAGGTGAATAAATTAAAAAATGTAAGGAGAGAAAGTATTTATAGTATGAATTTTGAATTAATGAGAAAATAAAAAAGACTATTGTATTAAATAGTCAGTTTTTTTTAATTACCAGTAGTTGGTCTTGCTAGTACGATAGTGTCACTATGAAAGACTTCAGCATTGAGGGCAACATATTCTGTACCTCGTTTGACTTCAAATTCTGATGTGAGGTTTCTATATCCGGCAACATTAAGTGCCTGTTCTACGGTTGCACCATGAGGAAGATCAAAGTAGTTAGCCTTGCCAGGAATTTTCTGGACTCGGACAGTGATAACTGAATCATCAATTGATTCAGCAGAAATAACATCACCTTCCAAGACATTGTAATCAAGAGTTACTCGGCGTCCATTAACACAGAATTTGAAGTTTTCAGGGATAAGACCATTAGTTCTAGCAATTTCTCTTAGAGTTTGTCCAATTGTGAATTTCAACTCATCATTAGTGTCAGGCATGGTGTTTCTCCCTCCCTTGGTTAAGGGCGTTTGGGGGTGGTTGAAGGAGTTGATTGTTTGATATATGAGTATAAACTATTCCCAATTAAATGTCAAGATTGTCCATGGATTTGTGGCAAAAATCATTTCATTTTCAACTTCAAGTGAGTTTTTTGTCCAACGCATGAATTGGTTGACTGCCATACCTGCAATCAGAGTAGCGGTGCTACCAAGTGTAGGTACAGTACCACAGGCTGAAGCAAGGACAGGGACTGTTGGTGTGACAGACCTTTCCCATTGTCTAGCATGTTTGACATTGATTGGCTTGAAAATATAAACTCTGCCTTCAAATGGGCCCATCCTGGTTTCAATTATTGCTTGGATATGAGGATTTAGTTTTAGAGCTCCTTGATAGATTTGTCGTCTAGCTTCAAGTGAATCAACAAGCAGGAAAACATAACCTTCGAAATGTTGAGTGCCATCAACTTTTTCATTATGGGTAATGACTTTGGCTTTGGTGTCTCTTCCAATGATTTCAGCCATAGCATCAACCTTTAATTGTCCAACATGTTGCAGACCATAAGCTTGATTGGGTACATTGTGGGCTTCAACAGTATCATAGTCCCAGAGATGTAGATTCTCAATTCCAAGTTCGGCAAGCAATAAGGCAATTCTAGAACCAGTAGCTCCAACACCAATCACATGAATTTCTTGATCTTCCAAGTCAGCAGGATTGAAAAGTTGTTGATGTCTGACAAGGTTGAGATGTTCGTTTAGTGTGGTTGACATTTAGTTTACCTCGAGAGTGGTTGTGTCTGGATCTTCATCAGAAGTGGGTGCTTCAGAAGTGTCAACTGGACTTTGGTCAGATGGTGAAGATGGTTCTGGTTGTTCATGGTTTTCGGAAGGGAGTGATGGTTTAGAGGTAAATGTTATAGTCGCAGAGCCGGTTCTTTGTGGTGAAGTAAAAGTTGGAGTGATTGGTGCGCTTGGTAAAGTGGGAATAACTGGGCTTAGTCTATGATCAATTGTGCCAGCAAGTGGGTATGCTTTAATATCATGAGTTCCATTTTGGGAGGCATACGGTGGAATAATAGGATCTGTTGCCTGAACAAATCTTCTATCGTTTGGAGGAATATGATGTGTTCGGCTTCTTCGATTGGGTGGAGGCACAAATGTTTTTACTGCATCTGCAAAGTCTTTTTCAGTTTGGGTTTGAACTGATGAGTCAAAGAAGTTACTCGGGTCAACATGATCCCATGGAGCATCCATAACAATGATGTTGGGTTTATTGTCGTATGTCAGCATAACCGTGAAACAAAGTTTGCCATCAGCAGTGAAAATCCCTCTAATGAAGAAATCATTGTTGTCAGCAAATTCTAATAGTTGTTCATTGTCCTTTGGTGATGGATCTGTACAGCCATGTGGGTGATAGTGTCCCCAAAAAGCAATTCGAGCGGTAACTTCTTCAGGTTGAGATTGCCAGAATTCAATGAGGGCATTGGGAGCAATTGAAGTACTCATGGTTGTATTGTTTTGTTTCAGAATGAAAACATCGTCAATGGTCATGATGTGAGTTTTTTTGTCCCAATCAACTGTTCCAAACCAACTGACTTCTTCATCTCTTAAATTCATAGCACTTCTGATATAATACCATATTTTGGCATAAGCTTTGGCGCTAATTAGAATTAGTGGAATGATTTCTTGTGAGATAAAAATTTCAGGTGAGGTTTTAATTGGAGAAAAGTAGGTTGGTTGTCTGGTTGATAATCTTCTTTGAACAGGTACTGGTGGAGTTGATCTACCAAGCCAAAAAGCTTTCATCATTGCGGAAAAGAAGCTTTCTCCAGCCATGTTTATGTTCTCCTCCCTTAGGTGGTGGGCAGTTGATCAAGGATTGGTACCCATTTATCAATATGGCGTCCCCAATTGTCATGGATGTTTACTTGCTCGAGGAATCCGATACAGAGAATTATGGCAGCGCTGAAATCATAACTGGCAATAAGTTGGGGTAAAGTTCCTTCAATGGTTCCAAGACATGGATGACCAGTGGCCGAGACATGCGGTGCATAAAAATTATCACCATTATACCCGACAATGGTTTTTGTCAGATTAATAAAGGTTACGATTTTTGCGTCTATTCTGCCATGAGTTGACATGATGATTTTGAAAGCACCAATCTGATGATATTTTTTTGTTTGAGGATGCCGTGCATAGATTGTTTTTGTGGTGCAGACAAGATAATTTCCATCAGAAGTAATTTTAATATCAACAATTTTTGAGAATTTGATAATAGCATCAAATTCTTCGGCTAACTTTGCTCGGAATGTATCATTTTCATTATCAAGCATTTGTAATTCACGGCTACTTTTTGCTTGGGATCTTCTTAGCTCAATCAGTTCTTTTTCCATGGATTGAATTTTTTCGGCATTTTTATTGATTTTATCAAGGTGTTCTTGTCTTTCAGTATCAAGCCGTTTTAGAGTGATAGAGATATAACGATCACGATTTCTTTTTAGTTTTTCTTCGTGATAGAGTTTTAGTTCTTCTGGAGTCATTCGTAGAAAAACAGAAATCTGCTGGAATATTTTTTCGCACAAGCTGATAGAGGTAGAGTAGCCCTGACCATGGTGAAAGCGTAGAATCGGCAGACCAATGTAGAGATCGTTGCCAATTAATTCAGCGACAATAAACTTTGTATCATCATCTATTACAGCAAAGTTTTCACCTTCAAGAGTGAAAGCTTTGTAGTCTGTATCAGTGCCTGCAATCCCAAGTAATGTTTTCGGGCAATAAACTTGGTCGGCTATTTGTTCTTCTGGGCAAGCGTATAGATGGACACTAAATTCTTTTGCTTTGGCTTTATGTTCATTTTTTACTTTAACTTGATCATAGGAAAAATTGAGTATATGTATATCGTCGGGTAGGAATGGTACAAGATGAGTTTTGGCTGAAGAAGTTAATTGAGTCCTAAACTGGTCATATGATGACAGATTGAAATAGCGGAATTTTTTTTGTTTGCGTTGCGTAGCTACAAGTGCTGATTTTTGTTCAGGTGATAGGACATAATACGCAGTAGCTCTTTTTAGGGTTTCAGAAAGTAACTGATATTCGTGTGGGTCATTTTCAAAACAAACTAGAGCTAGAATAATAATCGTATCATTGATAATTTCAGCAATGGGTTCGTCGTCATCAAAAATTACATATTCTTTGTATGACGGCGTGAAGCGAGGTTCAGAAGAATAGTGGGGGATTGCTATGTCAAACATCTTCTCTTTAAATGATTTGACGGTTTTACCATTTGGATTTGATTCAGCAATACCAGCCCAGAGATAGATGTTTAGACAACCATCAGAATTGGCTATGGCGGTTGTTTCATCATTATTAAGTGTCTTAGCATTTCCGTAGTGAAATTTGATTTTCTGGTAATTCTCAATAATTGGCATTAAGGCTTCATAGATGGTGGCAATAGTCTTTGCTTTTGTTGCACGCATGTTGCCAAAGGTTACAATCTGTATTTTTTTAAGCTGCTGGGCTTTTTTTTGTATTTCATCTCTAATAGGGGCTTGGGCGGTATAAGCTTGTTTTTGTTCTTCTTCAGACAGTTTGTAGAAATCAGCGATTTTACCAAAAATAATTTCTAAAAGTTTTTGTTCGTTTGGTTCATTCTTCGCGAAGATTGAATGAAGAACATATACAGAATTACCAAGGATTTCAGCGATTGCTGTTTCTCCATCAAAAATTACATAACTAATGTTAGATGCATCAAAACCAAAAAAGCCTGCTTCACCTGGATAGGGAGTTTGAACACCAAAAATATTTTTGGGAGATGGGACGGATGGAGTAGTGTCTGAAATACCTGCCCAGAGATAAATTGATAGAATATCCGGACGATCAGCTCTTTGTGCTGTTTGTAGAGGTATTTGTTCTTTAGTGCATGGAGTTATTCTAATTTGGCTAAATTTTCCAGTGATTTCATGAAAGGCTCGGGAAGCAGTGACTTTGGCTTGTTCGGTTTTATCACCAGTTCTATTCCAACTTATCAATACAATTTTATTGCGGTCAAAGAGTTTTTTTTCATAGGCTCGTTGTTCTGCTTCAGGCATTTGCAAGAATTTTGCTACTCTAATAATAATTTCTTGGAAAATTTCCAGTTCATTGGCACTACCATGTGGACAAATATCGAATAGAATGTAGAGATCATTTCCGATCAGTTCGGCAACATCGTGTTTTGTATATGGACAGCTGATGACGAAACCAAGATTACTTTGAGCATAGGAAGTTGAGGATGGTCTGACTCGAGCAAAGATTAGAGATGGGAGTTCAAGTTGTTGAGTTTCAGATGGTGTGGCCCAGTTTAAAATGCGGAATTCAGTACTGTTGTTGGTAGGGGCTCGATATGTATGATTGGCATCTTCCAAGACGACTGTATCAATCGTTTCAGGCAAGTACGGGAATAAGTGTTCTCGAATAATTGCGATGAATGGATTGGTGTCAGTGTTCCAGCTGTGTTTTCTGATTTTGGTAGATCGAGTGTTAACTTGAGTTGCCAATTCAGTGTCATTGGCTTTGTGGTAGCTACACCATAGCAGGCCGTCATAGTTGGTGGGGTATTGGGCGGAAACAATTATTCCTAGGAGGTTGCAAGCCATTTCCAGTGAAGACTTATCATTGATGATAATACCATCATGTCCAATATTAAGTTGAGTATTTCTAACATTGGTAAAGTAAGTATAATCAACTTCATTATCTGTTAGAATTTTTTGCTGATTTGGTACAATGTCTGGCAGGAAGTAGCTGTCCATGGCTGTTTCTCCCCTTGGTGTTGTTTGATAGAGATGCTGAAATTCTGGGGCGATTATTTCTGTGTTGTGGAAAAAGTTATTAGTGTCCATTAGATGATCCAAAACACAAAGATTTAAATCAAGTTGCTTGACGATAGCGTTCATAGAAGTAAAACCAACAACAACAATTTTTGAGGCGTTTCTGACAAGGGGATGGGCATCTACAGTCTTTAATGTGAGTATTTGACCTACCTTGTAACCTTCGTATTCAAGAGTATCGGTGACAGTGATTACTGTATTACTAATTGAGTGGAATTCTTTATTTCTACTAATTACACTTGTCTTTCGGTTAAAGCTTGTTAATTGGTCGAGAGTCAGTTTGGTATGATATTTGTCATCAACTTGTACAATTGCTTCAGCGCTATTTGTGAATCCAACAATAACTTTTCTTTTAAGCCATAAATCTTGTGATAGTAACCACTGGGGTACTTCAGCTGTATTTTTCCATACTAGTTCGTCTCTGACGCAAAAACCAGCTAGATTGGTTGAGTCTGTGGCAATATAGCTATTTCCATTTTGGCTGAAAAAAGTGTTACCACTTCTGATTCTAATATGTTTTTCATGTAGGTCAGCAACTACTGATGTAAAGCATTTATTCAATAAATCGCCACATTGCATAATTGCAGATATTTTATTATAGGTATCATTGGTGAAAGCAACTATTGTATAGATGTGACCACGGAGATCGTCTCGAAAATTAGTATTTGAAGGATGTGCAATTAATTGATCACCGATTTTATTGCCATCAATTTCAGTCTTTGGAATAATCACCTCTCGGTTAATTTTGCTACCAGTAAAATATTTCAAGGAATCTAGGTCTGGAATGCGCATTTTGGCTCCTTTCTGTGGGTTTAGTTGTAAGGAACATTTCATCTAAAATTAGCATAAAAAATAAAATTTGTCAATCAAATTAATTTTTTAAGGGGGGTGTTTTTTTTGACTAAAATTAGATAAAATGGTTGGGGATAGTTGGGTTATTAGAGTGTCTGGGTAAAATGTGTTAAAATTGGAAGCGAGAAAGATAAAGATTCTGTCTAGCCTTCGACCGTGAGATTAGACCGAACGGAGCCGGATTAGGCGAGGTAGGTTGAAGAAGGTAATTTATTTGCAAATATGAAATTTGTACACCTACATGTTCACAGTCATTATAGTTTGCTTGATGGTTTGGCAAAAATTGATGATTTGGTACAGAAGGCAACTGAAGACAGTATGCCTGCTTTGGCATTGACTGATCATGGCGTGATGTATGGCGTGATTGAATTTTATCAAAAGTGTAATAAGGCAGGTATAAAACCAATAATTGGAGTGGAAGCCTATATTGCCGAACATGGTTTGAAAGTAAAAGATTCATCAAAAGAAAAAAGATTTCATGTAATTTTGTTAGCAAAGAATAATCAAGGGTATAAGAATTTAATCAAGTTGACTTCAATTGCTCATATTGAAGGATTTTATTATAAACCAAGAATTGATTGGGAACTTTTAAATAAATATAAAGAAGGATTGATATGTTTGTCTGCTTGTCAAGCAGGAGAAATCGCCAATGCGATTTTGAATCGAACAATCGAAGAAGCAGAAAAAGTTGCAGAAAAATATTTAGAGTTGTTTGGCAAAGGAAATTATTATTTGGAAGTTCAGCATCATCCAAACTTAGCAAAACAAAAGATTGTAAATGATGCGATATTCAAAATTGGGAAAAAATTGGATATTCCGATTGTGGCGACAAATGATGTGCATTATTTAAATACTGAAGATGCTGAAGCTCATGATATTTTGATTTGTTTGCAGACGAAGAAAAAAATTACCGATGAAAATAGAATGAGTTATTTGGGGGAAGATTTTTCAATGTATACATCGCAGCAGATGGTTGATAATTTTCGAGCAAATCCAGAGGTTGTTGAAAATACAATAAAAGTTGCTGAAATGTGTAATGTTGAAATCAAGTTGGGAGAAATTCAGTTACCGGTTTTTGATTTGCCTGAAGGTAGGTCGCCATTTGATGCCTTGGTTACAGAGTGTAAAAAGGGGATGCAAAAAAGATATGGCTTTGAGGCTGATAAGCCTGAATCAGATGAGGAAAAAAAGATTGTTGACAGGATGAATTATGAATTGTCGGTGATTGAAAAAACTGGTTATGCTGCTTATTTTTTAATCACCCAGGATTTTATTACTTGGGCAAAGAATAATAATATACTTGTTGGTCCGGGGCGTGGTTCAGCAGCTGGAAGTCTGGTGGCTTATTTGACACAGATAACAAATTTAGAACCATTGAAATATGATTTATTGTTTGAAAGATTTTTAAATCCTGATCGAGTATCTATGCCTGATATTGATACTGATTTTGGTGATGTGAGGAGAGTGGATGTTATTCGATATGTTGAAGAAAAATATGGTAAAGATCATGTTTCCCAAATTATAACTTTTGGGACAATGGCGGCGCGAGCGGCAGTACGAGATGTTGGTCGGGTGTTAGATGTACCGTATTCATTTTGTGATAAAGTGGCAAAATTGATTCCTATGGGTATGACAATTGATACGGCAATAAATCAAACTGTTGAATTGAAAGAGTTGTATGAATCCAATTCTGATGCTAAAAGATTGTTGAATTTTTCCAGAAAACTTGAAGGAGTGGCAAGACATAGTTCAACTCATGCTTGCGGAGTGTTGATTACTCCGAAAGTTTTGACTGAATATACTCCAATTCAATATTCTGCAACTGGAGAAAATGATGTTGTTTCTCAATATTCATTGCATCCGGTTGAAGATCTTGGTTTATTGAAAATGGATTTTCTCGGGTTGAAAAATCTGACGATTATTGAACATGCACTTGAAGTTATTTATAAAATTCACGGTAAAAAAATTGATTTGGATAATATTGAGCTTGATAATGAAAAAACTTATAAGTTGTTTCAAGAAGGTAAGACAACCGGAGTTTTTCAATTTGAATCAAGTGGAATGAAAAAGTATTTAAGAAAATTAAAACCAACTCAATTTGAAGATTTGGTGGCGATGGTCGCTTTGTATCGTCCAGGTCCATTGAATTCGGGCATGGTTGATGAATTTATTGATCGTAAACATGGTCGAAAAGAAATAGTCTTTGCTCACAAAATAATGGAGGAGTCTCTGAAAAATACTTATGGAGTAATTGTTTATCAAGAGCAAGTGATGCAGTTGTCAAAAGATATGGCTGGGTTTACTGGCGGTCAAGCTGATACTTTGCGTAAGGCTATGGGAAAAAAAATCGCCGATTTGATGGCTAAAATGAAAGTAGAGTTTGTTGCTGGTTGTGAAAAAAATAAATTGCCAAAGAGATTAGCTGAAGACACTTTTGCCAGTATGGAGAAGTTTGCAGAATATGGATTTAATAAGTCTCATGCTGCTTGCTATGCTTTGATTTCGTATCAAACTGCTTATCTCAAGGCAAATTATCCAGCTGAATTTATGGCTTCACTTCTGACCAGCGATCAGGAGAATATGGATAGAGTGGCGATTGAGATTGATGAATGTAAACAAATGGGCATTGAGGTTTTACCGCCTGACATCAATGAGAGTTTTCGTACTTTTACTGTGGTAGCTGATTCACTGAAGACTAATAATCCGACAATCCGTTTTGGTTTACAGGCAATTAGAAATTTTGGAGAAAATATTGCAAAAGTTATTATAAAAAATAGAAGAGAAAAGGGTGTTTTCGCTGATTTTGAAGATTTACTGCTACGAATTCAATCAAAAGATTTTAATAAAAAATCACTTGAAGGTTTAGCTAAAAGTGGAGCTCTGGATAATTTTGAGGAGAGAAATAGAATCTTGGAAAATATTGATAGGATATTATTGTTTATCAAAGAAGTTGAGAGAGAAAGAACAACTGTCCAGACCAATTTATTTGCAACAAAGGGACAAAGTGGGTTGCCAAAATTGCAATTGCTTGAAATAGAGCCAGCAACCAAGGAACAGCGTTTATCATGGGAGAAAGAATTTCTCGGATTATATGTTACGGAGCATCCTTTTACAGAATTTGAGCCATATTTTTCAGATATTATAGTTCCTCTTCATAAGATTGTTGAACTAAGAAATAAAAATGGAGAAAAACAAATTTTAACTGCTGGAGTAATAACAAATGTGCATAAAATAATTACGGCAAAAGGTGATCCAATGTTGTTTGTACGGATTGAAAATAGTTTGTTTGGATTGGAAGTTTTGATTTTCCCAAAATTATATCAAGAAATTGGTAGTATGTTGGTAGAAGAAAAAATTATTGTGGTTAATGGTAATTTGAGTGATAAAGATGATGATGATAAAATATTGGCAAATATGGTTTGGGAAGTGACAAAAGATAATTTGCAAGGATTATTAAATCAAATAAAAGGTTTTCAACCAAGAAGACTTGAAAAGAAAAATATTTTAATAGATTACCCTAAAGGTGGAAGTCATGAATTAGCAGAAAGAGTAAAAGTGGTTTTCAGGCGATTTCCAGGGACAAATGGGCTATATTTCAAGGTTGGTGATAAGACAATAAAAACAAATTTTCAAGTCAAATATTGTCCTGGTTTTGATCAAGCGATATGTGACCTTTTGGGTAAAAATTCAGTTAAAATTAAACAGTAATTTGTGTCAGATAGGAGCAATTTATTGCTGATTTGTTGTAAATTTTGTATAATATGGCTAGGAGGACTGGTTAGATTCATAACTTAGTATTTTATGCGTGGTGAAAAAGTTGGCGTGTCTAAAAATTATGTTAAATTTATTGCGATTTTTGTGATTCTTTCAATCGCACTTATTTTTGTCATTTTTTATTTTACATTCAGCAAGGCTTTGATTCAGATTACTCCGAAAAAAGGGTTGGCTACAACGGATTTTATTGCTGGAATAGAAACACAAAGTGATAAGGTGACAGGGGAGAGTTTGAATGGGTTTGTTTTTGAAACAGAAGTTGAAAAGGAAATGGAATTTGAGGCTACTGGTTCAAAAAGTGTTGATGGAGATATTTTGGGACAAGTAATGATTTATAATAAATTAACAAGAAGTCAACCATTGGTGGCAACAACCAGATTGCTTTCTGTTGATGGGGTGTTGCTTCGATTGAAAAATAGAGTAGATGTACCAGCCGGAGGTTCGATCTCGGCTGAAGTCTATGCAGATAATCCTGCGGACTTTGAATCATTGGCTCCGACAAAATTTACAATTCCAGGGTTATCAGAATCATTGCAAGTCGAAGTTTATGCTGAAAGTAATTCAACTCTAAAAAGTGGTGGATCCTCAATAAAAATTGTAAAAGCATCTGATATTGCTAGAGCGAAAGAAGATCTGACCAATAAGCTTTATGAAGATGCAGTGGAGAAGTTCAAAAACGAAGTGGGCAAAGATCATATTGCGGTCTTGGTTTCAAAAAAGATAATTGAGGAGACAATCAGCGCTGGGGCAGATGATGTTGTTGATACTTTCAAAGTAAAACAAAAAATGAGTGCAACTCTGATTGGAATTGCTCAAGATGAGATATTAACGATTGCAGCGACAAGACTTCGAACACAACTTTCACCAGAGAGTGAACTTGGTAGAATGAAAATTGAGAATCTGACATATGTTGTACAAAATTATAATGCAGAGGAAAAAACAGCTAGTATAAAAATTCACGCTGAAGCGGAGACTGTTTTACGGGAAGATAGTGAGATATTAAATAAAGATAAAATCGTTGGTTTGAGTGATAAGGGTGTTGAACTTTATTTATCTAGTTTTGATGAGATTGAAAATGTTCAAGTGAAATTAAGTCCGTTTTGGGTGAGAAGTGTGCCGTCAATTATAGACAATATTACAATTGAAGTATTAATAGATTAAAACAAAAAAGAGCTGAAAAGCTCTTTTTTGTTTTAAAAATTACCAGAGAGTAGCTGGTGTTTGCGTTTAAAGGCGAAGCAAATGAATGTAGTGACCACTAATGAAATCTAAATGTAAATTGTTGTTTTGCTAAAGCAGGTTTTTTTGAGATTAAGTGATTGATTTCGCTTTGCGATTTCTTTTGACGCCCTGCCTACCGGCAGGCAGGCAAAAGAAACAAAAGCGCTGGGGTTTTCTAATTGAATGCCTTTAAACACCCTTTTGTGCGCTCATGACAGCAACGAAAACCCCAGACCCCGATGCTTTTCATATTCGTGGGGTATAAATTAGGTGATTGTTTTGCTAACGCAAGTTTTGATTATATGCAGAATTCCCCCAGACCTGCCTTCATCAAGATTACGGCAGGCAAGCCCCGAGGCTTGCCGTGTTCGTGGTTTTATCACGAGAGGAATTGTTTATACCCTGAAACAAGTTCAGGGTGACAAGTGAGTATGTTGGTGGCGCGCATTGCCGCCCCAGACCTGCCTTCATCAAGATTACGGCAGGCAAGCCCCGAGGTTCGTCAGGTTCGTGGGGTTTAAAGTTAGTGATTGATTTTGCTAAAGCAAGTTCTTTTGAGATTACGGGATTGATTATGTGCAGAATCCCCACAGGCTCTCGTGATGTTCATGTTCGATGCTTTAAGTATGTTGTTAAATTTGACAAGATTAAAATTAAATATTATACTAAAATTGCAGTGATTGAATAGACTACCAAGCTGTTTTTTCAGACTATTGTGGTTTGAAAATTGATTGAGAGATCAACTAAACTGCGTAACAAGTGAAGAAATTGAGTGTTTTGGATTATTGATTTGAGTAATTCAAGAAACTTGGGTGGAAACACCCTTCGTTGAAATTTCGGATGTCAGGTAATCCTGATAGCTGATTAGAAGGGCCCCAAGACTAAGTATTCTTAGTCTTTTTTTATTAAATTTATGAAAGTTGTATTACAAAGAGTGAATGAAGCGGTGGTTAAGGTTGAGGAAAAAATTGTTGGTAAGATTAACAAAGGAGTTTTAATTTTACTTGGAATTGATAAAGGTGATACAGATGATAAAATTGATTATTTGGTTGATAAAATAAAAAATTTACGGATATTTGCTGGAGAAGGAAGTGAATTTGATAAAAGTTTAATTGATATAAATGGAGAAGTGATGATAGTTTCTCAATTTACTTTGAGTGGGAATTGTAGCAAGGGAAGACGACCTGATTTTTTTCAGGCTGAAGAAGCACAAAAAGCAAATGAAATGTATGAAAAATTTGTGAAAAAATTTGAGCAAACAGGATTACATGTGGCTACTGGCAAATTTCAGTCATATATGCAAATTGAATTGATAAATGATGGTCCGACGACCTTTATTTTGGAAAAGTAGTTTGGGTATAAGTTTTGATTTGAATTTTGAAGAATTATACCCTGAAATCCATCTTCGTTAAAACTTCCGACTACGCTCTTTTGGGAGCTTCGACGGACAAGTCGATGGACAAGTAAATTCAGGGTGACAAGTGGGAGATCCTGAAAACAGTACCCGGAGATCCTGAAACAAGTTCAGGATGACGAGTGTAGGGTTCAGGATGACGAGTGTAGGGTTCAGGATGACGAGTGGTGTGTGGTCCCGTCACTCTGAACTTGTTTCAGAGTCTCCTGAATTGACATTAGAGGAAGGAATGGAAAAATTAATTTGAATTTTGAAGAATCATACCCTGAATCAAGTTCAGGGTGACAAATTGGGAGATCCTGAACCAACCTGCCTTTCGGCAGACAGGATTCAGAGCCTGCCCTGAATTTAGTTCAGGGGTGAGAAGTGAGGGGCGTAGAATCATACCCTGAAACAAGTTCAGGGTGACAAATTACCATGTTGGTAGCGCGCATTACCGCCCCAGACTTGCCTTCATCAAGATTACGGCAGGCAAGCTCCGATTTTGGTCATGTTCGTGGTTTTATCATGAGAGAAATTGAATAATATAACTTAGATAAAAAATATTTATAATATAAATTATATGAATGAAAATTTAGAAAAAATGAGACATTCGCTTGCTCATATTATGGCGCAAGCAGTATTAAAAGTTTATCCAGAAACAAAATTGGCAATTGGGCCAGATATTGATAATGGATTTTATTATGATTTTGATTTGGGTGATAAATCTTTTATTCCAGAAGATTTGAAAAAAATTGAAAAAGAAATGAAAAAGATTGTTGCCAATAATCAGAAATTTGAAAATTGTAAACTGACTATTGAAGAAGCAAAAGAAAAATTGAAAAACAATCCGTATAAATTGGAGTTAATTGAAGAATTGGAAAAACAGGGAGAAAGTGAAATCAGCTTTTATAAAAATATTGATGGTAATGGGAATGTTGTGTTTGAGGATATGTGCCGAGGTCCTCATGTTGACTCAACTAATCAAATTGGAGCATTTAAACTTCAGAAATTGGCAGGTGCTTATTGGCGGGGAGATGAAAAAAATAAAATGTTGCAGAGAATCTATGGGTTGGCTTTTGCCACTGAAGAAGAATTGAATAATTATGTGGAAATGTTGAAAGAAGCTGAAAAAAGAGATCATAGGGTGATTGGAAAAAATTTGTTTTTGATTGATCGAAAAGTCGGTCAAGGTTTGGTTTGTTGGAAACCAAAGGGTGCAATGCTCTGGCGAATTATTGAAGATTTTTGGTACAAAGCACATCTCGAGAATGGTTATCAGCTCGTAAGAAGTCCGCATATTGGGTCAAGAGAGCTCTGGGAGACTTCTGGCCATTGGAATTTTTATAATGATTCAATGTATCCGGTTTTAGAAGTGAGTAAATCATTAAAAGAAGCACAAGAAGGAATTCAAGTTGAAGGTCTAAAGGAAGAATATTTACTCAAACCAATGAATTGTCCTTTTCATGTACAGATTTTCAAGTCTGAACAATGGTCTTATCGAGATTTGCCACTTCGATGGGCTGAATGTGGTACGGTTTATCGTTATGAAAAGTCAGGAGAATTGTCTGGATTGACTCGAGTTCGAGGTTTTACTCAAGATGACGCGCATATTATTTGTAGTAAAGAACAAGTTGAAGAAGAATTGAAACGGGTGGCGAATTTTATCAAGTTTATTTTTGATTCATTTGGTTTTGCTAAATACAAGATTTATTTGTCTTTGCGCGATCCAAAGAATAAAGATAAGTATGCAGGTAATGATGAAGGTTGGGAATTTACAGAGAATTTATTGGAAAAAGTGGCAAAAGATCTTGGTATTGAATATGAAAAAGAGTATGGTGAAGCAGCTTTTTATGGACCAAAACTTGACTACAAGGTAAGAGATGCTCTTGGCAGAGAATGGCAATGTTCAACTTTGCAGTTTGATTTTAATTTACCAGAAAGATTTGATATGACTTTTGTAAATGCTGATGGTGAAAATGAAAGACCGTACATGCTTCATCGGGCATTGTTTGGTTCGTTTGAGAGATTTATTGGTTTATTGATTGAACACTATACTGGTCTATTTCCAGTTTGGCTCTCACCATGTCAGATAAAATTGATTTCAGTTGGAGAAAAGCATCATCAATATGTTATGGATCTGGCTGATCAATTTAAAAAAGAAAATTTTCGTGTGGAGATGGATATGAGCAATGAAACTGTGGGAAATAAAATTCGTAGAGCTGAACAAGAAAAAGTGCCATATATGTTGGTAATTGGTGATAAGGAAATTGAGAGTGGGGAATTTCAAGTAAGATTAAAGGGAGAAGATGAACAGAGAAGCTTGAAATTGGAACAATTAATTGATGAAGTTAAGCAGAAGATTGAGAAGAAGAAGTGAAGCGAGTACAGCCTTGAAGTAGATGTTCTGAATCACTTCAGGGCAAGCGAGTAAGAAGAACAAAGAATAAAGGTTAGAGAATATTGATTTCATTAAACAAAAAAACGCTTGGAAGGTTTTCCAGCGTTTTGAGTTTAAATTTTTTAGATCAATTCTACTGCCCAAGCGGTAACATCTTCAGCCAGTTCAATGGCTTTTTGCATTCTTGCAACAAGAAAACAAATTACCAAGGCATCAAAGAAAATTTGCATTGAAGGAGCAAAAAAGTTGGAAGCGTGTTGTCTGGTCGTAAATGCAGCCATTTTATTAATTGCTCTGACATTACTGATTTCAATCGGCCAGTGCTTGCATAGTCTTTGTCTGAAAACAATTAAGTTATGATCTCCCCAATCTCGCAGTTCTTTTTCGGACATTTGGTGCCAGTCTTGAAGTTCATCATCGATAATTTGCTGAAATCCGATTGTGGTTAATTCATTTTGTACTAATTCGGTTGCGCTGCACGAAATTCGTAGTCGAAGGTCGGTTTTTTCCATCCAGACTAGAAGTTGATCTCGATCATCTTGGGAAATGAAATTTTGATCAAATAGATTTTGAATGAACTTGGTTAGAGGCGAGTTTTTGGCAAGAATTGCATTGGCTCTTGAGCGAAATAGCCTTGCAGCCATATCGCTAGTGATTTCAAAATGAGTCAGAGGTTCAACAAAAATTACTTTCTTTGGCGCCATGATTGCCTCCCCTGTGCTGGTATAGATTAATATATCATATTCATGCTGTGATGTCAAGTAGCGATTGGAGTTCGGGAAATTTTGCTGTATAATTAAAATAAGAAAATTATAAATCAAATATGAAAATAAAAAGGAAAATATTAGTTATTTTGGTCTTATTTTTGTTTGTATCAATAAATTGTGTAGTTGCAGCTGATCCGAATGAAGATCAACAGTGGTATTTGGGTAAAATAAATGCGGAGCAAGCTTGGAACATAACAAAAGGAGAACCTGAAATAATAGTCGCAGTATTGGATACTGGAGTAGATATTGATCATCCAGATTTGAAAGATAATATTTGGAAAAATAATGATGAGATTGCAGGTGATGAATTGGATAATGATAATAATGGTTTTATAGATGATGTCTATGGCTGGAATTTTGTGGATGATAATAATCTGGTTGAACCACAGATTAATTCTTTTTATGACTCGGAAGCAGTAAAACATGGTACGATTTTATCAGGATTGATTACCGCAATACATGATAATGATTTTGGGATCAAAGGAGTTGCTTCAAAAGTTAGGATAATGCCATTAGTTGTGCTCAATGCGGTTGGTTTTGGTGGGTCTAAAGCTGTGGCTGATGCAGTAAACTATGCCGTGGATAATGGCGCTGATGTTATAAATTTGAGTTTTGGTGGTTATGATTCAAAAGAATATGGTTTACGCACAGCAATTTTAAAAGCTAATAACAAGAATGTCAGCGTGGTAGCGGCTTCAGGTAATAATATTGATGGCGGAGTTGATTTGGAAGAAAAAAAAATTTATCCAGTCAGTTATGATGAAGAGTGGGATACTAATGCTATCATTGGGGTAGCTTCGACTGATCAATCAAACCGAATTTCTCATTTTTCAAATTATGGTGAAGTAATTGATATTTCTGCTCCTGGGGAAAATATAATAAGTATTGTTTTCCAAAGTTCAAAAAGACCGGAATTAGTAAATTATGTTCAAGATGGGTTTAATGGTACTTCGTTTTCAACTGCTTTGGTTTCAGGAACAATCGCTTTGATGAAATCAATTAATAATAATTTATCAAATAATGATGTTTTAACAATTTTACGAAAAACTGCAACTAAAATTGATTTTCAAGACAGTTTTTTGGTCGGGAAATATGGTGCTGGATTGCTTAATACGGGTGAAGCAGTGAAGGAGACTTTGAATAACTATGAACAGAAAGGTGATTTGAAATTTTTTATTGCACCTGATGAGGGTCGAGATGGAAAAATTGTAAATTATGATGGTAATTTTGTTTGGCAAAAGGATATTGAAGTTTTTGATGGAGTTGAGGGTTTAAATATTAATATGGCTGATTTGGATAATGATGGTTTGTCAGATATTGTGGCAGGATCTGCTCCTGATAATTTACCATTTGTTCGTGGGCTGACAATTGATGAAGAATTAATTGAGAGTTTTTTAGCCTTTGAAAATGATTTTCGCGGAGGTGTCAAAGTAACTGCTGGCAGGGTTGATGGCTCTGGAAATATTGCATATGTGGTTGTACCTCAAACAAAGAGAAAGTCTGTTGTCCGAATATTTAATTATGAGGGAACTTTGCAAAAAGAGTTTTCAGTATTTAATGGAGTGGAATGTGATGGTTTGAATGTTGTATTGGCAGATGTTCAAGGAGATGAAAGAGAAGAAATTATTGTGGGATCACCAGAAGGAATTTCAGCGGAAATTCAAATTTATAATAATGAAGGACAGCTATTAAAAAAGATACAGCCTTTTACCCAATCATTTAAAGGTGGAGTGAATGTTGGTGCTGGAAATTTTGATAATGACAGTCAAATGGAGCTAGTTGCTGGAGCAGGTGAAGGTGGCGGACCTCATGTCAGAGTGATTGAGTTTGATGGGACAGGCTTAGTAAGTTTGTTTGCCTATAATCAAAATTTTCGTGGAGGTGTGAGATTGGCGACTGGCGACTTTAATGGAGATGGTATTGATGAGATTATAACTGCACCAGGTAAGACAGGTGGACCGCACATCAGAATTTGGTCAACAAATGTTGAATTATTAAGTGAATTTTTTGCTTATGAAGCTAGCTTCACAGCTGGTATCCAAGTGGTTGTGAGATAAAATATGAGGTATATTTCAGATAAAAAGTTTATTTGTTCAAAACAATTTATAAAATATAGTATAATTGGAATTGTAAGTTCTATAATTGATTTTAGTTTTTTGAATATTTTTATTTTCTTTACTGATTGGGGTGTTTATTATTCTGCGATTGGGGCATTTCTAATCGCAAATTTCAATTCGTTTTTGTGGAATAAATATTGGATATTTGGAAAGAAACAGAGATTAAAAGTGGCTAAGCAATATGGGTTGTTCTTGCTTTTTAGTTTTATTGGGTTAATATTGAATATAGGGATAATGAGTATTTTGATTGAATGGGTTGGTTTGTGGTATAACTGGGCAAAATTGGTAGCAGTACTTATTGTATTGCTCTGGAATTATAATATAAATAAGCATTATACTTTTGTTGGAGGGCATTGATATTAATTTATGATAGAAGGAGTAAAAATTAAACAAATAAAGAGGTTTTCGGATGATCGTGGCTTTTTTCAGGAAATAGTGAAAGAAGGCGAAGAAACTTTTCAAGAGGTTAAGCAAACAAGTTACACGGAAACTTATCCCGGAGTGATCAAAGCTTTTCATTGGCACAAGAAGCAGTGGGATGTTTGGTTTGTGGTAAGGGGAATGGCGCAGGTAGTATTACATGACATGAGGGAAAATTCAGTGACTTTCGGACAGACTCAAGTAATTTATTCAGGTGAAAATAATCCAATGGTGATAGCTATACCACCGTATGTGGCCCACGGATACAGAGTACTCGGTAATGACAAAGTTGGAATGTTTTATCATACTAGTCAAGCCTATAATCCTGATGAACCGGATGAAGAAAGAATTTCTTTTGATGATCCAGTGATTGGATTTGATTGGACAACAAAAAATAAATAATAAGATTCATAGATTTTATCTATGTGTAAAAAATAAGTTTATGAAAGTCAAAGCAAAAAGTTTTTTTGAAGATGTTTTTGATCCATTTTGTAAGCTGTTTTTCCCGATTATTCCTAAATGGTTGACGCCAAATATGTTATCAACGACAAGGCTGATAGGTGTGCCATTTTTGGTTTATGTACTTTGGGATGAACAATATGTATTGGGACTAATTTTATTTATTATTTTGGCTTTGACTGACATGTTTGATGGGGCACTGGCTCGAGGCAGGAATCAGATCACTGAACTCGGCAAAGTGCTTGATCCTGTGGCGGATAAATTATTAATCGGATCGGCAATTTTGATAATTCTTTTGAAAATCAATTTGCCTTTAGCTGTACTGGTTGTTGGTTTGGACGCAATTATAATATTATTGGGGCTTATTATGAAAGCCAGTGGTTCAAAGCTTGATATAAAGGCAAATGTGTGGGGGAAAATAAAGCTTAATCTGCAGGTCGGTGGTATTGCCTTGGTATTTTTGGGTTTGTTGCTTAGTCTGCCGATATTGATTGTAGTGGCTCAATGGGTTTTATGGTTAGCAGTGGTTTTTGCAATTTTGAGTATTATTTCAGGAGGTTTATAATATGGACTGTTTATTTTGTAAAATAGTAAAAGGAGAAATTCCTTGTTATAAGGTTTATGAAAATGATAGTGTAATGGCTTTTCTTGATATAAATCCGATAAACCCGGGTCATGTTTTGGTAATCCCGAAAGAACACTTTGTCAATATTGAGAAAACAACACAAAAAGTGTGGTTGGAAATAATGTTGGCTGTCAAAAAAATAATTCCGGAGGTTTTAGTCGTGTCAAAAGCTCAAGCATTTAATCTGAACATAAATAATGGTAAAATTGCCGGTCAAGAGGTTGATCATTTGCATGTTCATATTATGCCAAGATTTGAAAACGATGGGCATGTTTTATTTAAAGGAAATAAATATAAAGAAGGTGAAGTCGAAAAAATTACAGAACAATTGAGAAATAATTTAGAAAAATATGGATGAACATTGGGAGACGATTAGAAGTCAGGAAGTCCATAAAAATCCTTGGTATAGATTGGTTCAAGATGATATTATTATGCCGAGTGGACAGATTGGCAAATATACATACATATCAAGAAATGTTGGTGTGATTATTGCGGCAATCAATGAAAGTAATGAGATGTACATTGTCGGTCAATATAGATATCCTATACATAAATTTTCTTGGGAGTTGCCAATGGGGACAATGGAAGCGGATGATTCTGATGTGCTTGGTTCAGCTAAAAGAGAATTGCTGGAAGAAGTCGGAGTAGAAGCAGAAAATTGGGATAAAATTGGTACTTTTTTTTATGATAATAGCATAAGTTCGCAAAATGCCCATATTTATATTGCCACAAAATTGAAAGAGACTGGTGCAAATCCGTCTTATACGGAGTTCTTATCTATGAAAAAAGTAAGCTTGGATGAATTTGAAAATATGATAGCGAGAAATGAAATCACTGACGCACCATCGGTTGCTGCTTATTATAGATTGAAACAGTACTTGAGTAAAAAAAGTGTTCAGCTAGACTCTTGATTGAATAAATAAATTGTTCGCGAGAAGAGTTGATAGATTAGAGTTGATGGGGTATAGTTGATAGAAGCCTTAAATTAATTGTACCCAGAAGTAGATTTTACTTTATATGAACTTTGGGGTAAGGGGGGGGAGAAAGATTGTGTTACGAATATACTAATATTATGAAAATTACAAATCACAGGAATGGTTAATTTCAGGTCAATAAATTATAAATGTCTTTGTTAATAATATTGGTAAAAATTTGTAGATTTGGAGTATATGAAAATGTTAGTTACTGGGGGGGCAGGATTTATAGGGACAAATTTTATTAAATACATTTTGAAAAAATATCCGTATTACGCGGTTATTAATTATGATAAATTAACTTACGCTGGTAATTTGGAGAATCTGAAGGATTTGGAAACTCATCCAAATTATTCATTTGTGCGTGGAGATATTTTAAATACAGAACTTTTGGATTATATAATGAAAGGTGTTGATGTGGTTGTGCATTTCGCAGCTGAATCGCATGTTGACCGATCAATCATGGAAGCGGATGTTTTTGTGCTGACCAATGTTGTTGGAACTTTTTCAGTCTTAGAAGCTGCTAAAAAAAATAATGTAAAAAGATTTCATCATATTTCTACGGATGAAGTTTTTGGTTCTCTCGGGGCTGAAGGGTTATTCCATGAAGATACTCCGTATGATCCGCGAAGCCCATATGCATCATCAAAAGCAGCATCAGATCATCTTGTTCGCGCATATTATCATACCCATGGTCTACCAATAACAGTTTCCAATTGTTCAAATAATTACGGACCATATCAATTTCCTGAAAAATTGATTCCTTTGTTTGTTACAAATTTAATCGAAGGAAAAAAAGTACCTCTCTATGGAGATGGAAAAAATGTGAGAGATTGGGTGCATGTTTCAGATCATAATGAGGCGGTTGATTTGATTATTCATGAAGGAAAAGTTGGTGAAACATATTGTATTGGAGCGCAAAGCGAAAGGACAAATCGACAAATCACGGATTTAATCTTAGCTAAGATGGGTGTTGGTGAAGAAATGGTTGAGTATGTTGAAGACCGTAAGGGACATGATCGAAGATATGCTATTCGACCATATAAAATCATGGCTGAACTTGGCTGGAAACCGAGGGTAAGTTTTGAGGAAGGAATGGAACAAACAATTAATTGGTATAGGGAAAATCAGGATTGGTGGAAAAAGGTAAAAAGCGGTGAGTATTTGGAATATTATGAAAAGCAGTATGGTCGGAAGAATGTGGTCGTTGTGCAGAAAAATATGGAAAATAATGAAAAAAATTCTGGGATTGAAATTTAGATTCAAATAGTTATAATCTAGGGAATTGAGGTTATCAATTTACCTCATTGACATAATTTTGAGATTGGAATAAGTTTATTAAAGGTTCTTTGACCACCCAGGAGCGACAGGAGGCTGGAAAATGTATCAAGACTTGACAAAAAGATTTGAAGATGAAAAGGCAAGACAATATATCCAAGGATTAAGAACTGGTTTTTCAAGAAGACTGTTTGATGAGGTTCGTCCAAGAGGTTTGTTGACTTTGGTCGAAGCGGTCAGTGTGGTGAAGGGTGTACTTGAATGTTTGTCAGAAGTTGATTTTTCTTTTCAGAAAATGGAGCCAGGACATGGTAAAGGTCATTTGATTCGGGATTATGTCAATGCTTTGCTACTTTTTTCTCATCTAAAAGCTGACCAGAAGCAGGTGTTTATTGGTTTTATTGCTGGAGTGTTGCATGATATTGGTTGTGCGGTTGTTCAGAGATATGAGGAAAGATCAAGGGTTATCAGGCATGCAGAGGCAGCAGCGATTTTGTTGCATTATGTTTTTGAAGAAGTTGGTGAGAAGTTAGGGTTAAATCGTGAAGAAAAGTTTTTGATTGAATATTGTGTGGCAGCGCATACTCATTATACTCGAGATTTTGAAGTTGAAACCAGTACAGGTGAAAAAGTGGTTATTCAGCCTTATGTTGATACTGATGATCAAGGACCAATTTGGGCAGTGTGGTTTACTCGTTGGGTTGACAGGCTTGACTGCAATGGCCCGAGTTATTTTGTCAGGCACTTTTTGTCTTTGAGTTTCGAAAATGAACATTATGAATATGCGCAAAGTGGATTTTTTCAGGTTGATTTTGATGCGCACATGGTGATTGACCCAGCTGATCCAACGACTTTTGTTGGACATATGAAAATGTTTGCTGATTCACAAACCAACGATTCAGTCTATGGCAGAAATGATTTTGGGAGGATGGTTAAGTTGAGAGATGAATACCGTGAAATGATGTATTCTGTCATCACAGCAATTCAAGATGTTTCAAAATTGGAAAGGCCTATATTTAAAAATATTAAACATCATCTTGAAAAATTGGAACCAATGATCAGGTGTACGACTGTGGCTGATGGATTGATTGAGCGTCTTCGTGGTTTACCGACTGAAACAAGAGATGGCTGGGTGAATGGATTTCTTGTTATGATGCAGGTTTATCATTTGTGGTTTCATACCTATGTTGTTCCTTTGCTAATCAATTTACCTGATTTTTTCAAATCTCTGCCTGGTATCAGTGAAGATATCTGTGGTGATCTTAGGGGTGATCTTAGGGGTGATCTTAATTATTAATTAATTAAAATAGAGAATCTTTAACAAGGTTCTTTTTTAATTGTATTTTTGTGATTGACTTTTGAAAAATATTTGCTAAACTGAAATTACTATGAAAACACTTATAATAGGATCAAAGGGGATGTTGGGACAAGAATTAGCCAAGGTATTTGCTAGGGATGATTTAATACTTTGGGATCGGGAGGATATTGATATTACTGATAATCAAATGGTTGATGAAAAAATAAGATTATTAAAACCAGATTTGATTATCAATGCTGCGGCCTATAATGCTGTAGATGAGGCAGAGGAAATGTCAGAATTAGCCTTTAGTGTAAATGCTGGTGGTCCAAGGAATTTGGCAATGATTGCCAAAGAGCTTTTGATTGTGTTTGTTCATTATTCAACTGATTATGTTTTTGAAGGAGAAAAAGAAAAAGGGTATACAGAAGAAGATATTCCAAATCCTGTAAGCGAGTATGGTAGATCAAAGTTAGCGGGTGAATTGGCAGTGCAGGAAATTGGGGGAAAGTATTATATAATTCGCTTATCAAGATTGTTTGGTAAGCCAGCACTTTCAGTTGGAGCAAAAAAGAGTTTTGTTGATGTAATGAGAAAATTGGCAGAAGAAAAAGATTCTCTTGATGTGGTTGATGAAGAGTTTAGTTGTCCGACATATGCTCTGGATGTAGCTAATCGAACAAAGGAAATTGTTGAGGGAGATTATGATTACGGCATTTACCATGCGGCTAATAATGGTGCTTGTACTTGGTATGGTTTGGCTGAAGAAATTTTTAAAGTATTGAACAAGAAAATGGTTCTTAGCAGGGTGGGAAGTGATATGTTCCCAAGGCCAGCACGCAGACCAAGATATTCTGTATTAATTAATGAAAAAATGCCAATGATGAGAAATTGGCAGGAAGCTTTGAAGGAATATTTGTTAGAGGGAGAAATGGGAGAAACGAAAAAACAGGGAGAGGTTGGAAAGGTAAAAGAATTGAAAGAGGTTGAACAAATTATTGATAAAAATGAGCAGGAGGCTGAAAAAGGTGGTATAATAAATATTACAAGTGATAATAAAGTTATGAAAGGAATTATTCTCGCAGGAGGAAAGGGGACACGATTGAAGCCATTAACAAAAATTACCAGCAAACAATTGTTACCAGTATATGATAAACCAATGATCATGTATCCGCTTGAAACTTTAATTAAGGCTGGGATAAAAGATATTTTGATAATTGTTGCACCTGATTATGCTGGACAATTCCTGCAATTGCTTGGTTCGGGCAAGGATCTCGGAGTAAAAATTTCATATGAAATTCAGGATGAACCAAAAGGATTGCCAGAGGCATTTATAATTGGAGAGAATTTTATTGGTGATGATAATGTGACTTTGATATTGGGTGATAATTTGTTTTTTGACCATGATTTTGTTCAGGATATACAAAGTTTTGAAAAAGGTGGCAGAATTTTTGCGGTTGATGTGCCTGACCCACAGAGATTTGGGGTTGTTGAATTTGATACGAATATGAGAGTGGTTTCAATTGAAGAAAAACCACAAAATCCCAAAAGTAATTATGCTATTCCAGGAATTTATATTTTTGACAGTCGAGTTTGTAATATTGCCAAAGGAATTAAACCGACATGGAGACCTGAAACAGATATTACAGAGGTGATGAATGCGTATCGAGGGATGAATGAACTTGATGTCCGAATGGTGAATGGCAGATGGCTTGATACGGGGACTTTTGAATCTTTGCTCAAAGCTGCAAATGTTGTGGCGGCTGAAGAATATAAAAAAAAATTAGGATTTGATGAGTCAATATTTCAAAATAAAAAATAAAAATAAAGTATGAAAATTTCATTTAAACCATTATTCTTGGATTCACTGATGCTGGCATGGAAGAATAAAGTTTTGTGGTTTTTGGGTATATTTGTAGCTTCAAGTGTTTCTTTTGTGACTTATACGAAAACAGAAGTTGGTCAATTTTGGTCTTTGATTGATGAAGGGTATTTTGTTTCAAGAATATCTGCGCTAATCCAAACATTACCTATTTTATTACTGCTTATTATAATCTTTGTGATTGTTGTGGCAATTTCATTGTTTTCTGTGGTTTGTACAACTGGTTTGATCAAGGCAGTAAAAGATAGAACTAACAATCTAGGAATAAAAATTGGTTTTTGGGGGAATGTTAAGTTTGGTGTAGCCAAATTTTGGCGGATGCTTGGTCTAAATATTTTATTGTTGGTTCCGGGTTTGTTCATATTATTTGTGATGTTTTTCGGGGTTAGATATTTTGATACGGATTGGCTCTTTTACCCTTTATTGTTGTTTTTATTTATCTATGGAATATTTGTTGTTTTGTTTAGTTATTATAGCTATGCTTATTTAGTATTGTATGATAGAGGGGTATTTGATTCGTATAAAATGGGTATACAGTTCTTGGCTAAAAATTTTTGGGAATCAGTGGTAGCAGGTGTTATCCGATTGGTTTTGGCGCTGGTTTTCTATATTGCAGAATTTTTTGTAATAATTTTGGTAATATTGCCGTTTGCCTTGGTTGCATTCTTGCTTTTAATATTTTCTGGTTGGCTATTGCCATTCATTATAACGATTGTTGGTTTTATTACGCTAATTGTTGTTTCATTGATTTTCCGAGGATTTAAGGTTGCGGTGGTATATAGTTTTATGTTAAAAATATTTTGGCAATTGGATAAATAGCAAATTAAATAAAAAAGACAGACTTGTGAAAGTCTGTCTTTTTGTATTGTTTTATTGTATTAGTATCAGTTTTTCAAAAGTTGAATTTGAAGTTAGTAGACTAAGAAATTTACCGGTTGAATCAAGAAAAAAATCAGAGGTGTTTTCTGGTGAAAGGGTAATAATGTGACGCTGATCTCTTTCGTCAAGTTCAATTGTTTTTAATTGGTTGTTTTCTTGAAATATAAGATAGTTTGGATCAAAATACCAAAAGGTTTTTTGCAAACCATTGCTTACACGAATTACAGTTATTACATTGAAGGGATAATTATTAAAATCTACTACATTTATTTCGCTTGGAGTGGTCATAGCCAATTTTTTTGATTTGGCATTGAAATCATACTGAATTAAATCATTTTGTTCGAACAAGACATTATCTAATCCGGAATTTATAATAAAGGTAGTGTTTTTTGTAAAGTCTTTGAGGAATATTTTATTGTCAATGAAATCTATCAACTGATATTCTGAAGATGAGAGCTGAATTCGATTATTTTTATCGTTGTTTTTATTAGTAGGGACAATTTTTTTGAGATATTGCTTATCGCTGGTTTTTTCGAGAAAAAATATTTGATCTTTGTAAACTAAATAATCAGATATTAGCAAGTCTTTGGGGAAACTATAGAATGTAGATATTTCGAGAGAACTTAGGTTTATTTTAGCGCCATATAAATTATTTTGATTTAGAATGAGTAGACGATCATCGTTGGTTCGATTGAATTTGACGACAGGATTTTTGATGTCTTGGAGATAATTTTCAATTGTAATTGTATTTGTAGGGTTGTTTTTATTGGCAACAATGTGCTGAATAATATCATTATCATGTAATTGAATGAGGAAATAGTTGTTATTAATTGACCAGTTGATATCTTGGACAATTTGGTTATCTTCCAATTGCTTGATTGTGAGGATTTTATTTGTTTCAATATTATAAATTTTTAAGGTTGAATCTTGGGTAAAAATAATGTTTTGATGTTGGTGGTCAGGATAAATATTACCGGAGATGTTTTGTAATATTGGTGTAGCTGAAGCTTTTGAAAATAAAATGATGTTTTCGGCGAAAGTTGTTTGTTGGGATTCAATTTTTAGAGTTTTATTCCAATTATAATATCCATCTTTGGTGATTGTAATTTGATAATCGTTTGAAGTGAGGTCGTTGATTCTGGCGGGTGTTTTGTAAGACTTGTCATGATTTGATAAATAAACCGTTGCATCACGGGGTTCGGTTTCTATCACAAGAGAACCAGCAGAAGTTAATCTTTGTTTTTTGATACTATAACGGTAGCCAGCTGTATACAAAATCAAAAGTGGTGCAATTATAATAAAAATTAAAATGAAAAAACCGGCTAAAAATCTACGAGAGTGTATATTCATAACTAATGATTAGTTGCATGATTATATACTAGCATATTTCTGATTATTTTTCAATCTTTGATGATTCAATCAGGCTTGAAATTTTGATGAGAATATGGTAAAGTAAACTTGCTATTCGTTGGATAAATTTATATAATAACAATAATCTATTTTAAGGGAATAGTACTTGAAATTAACTAAAATTGGTTAAATTTAATATTTTTATGTCAAAATTTATTATTACAGGGGGTAAAAGATTAAGCGGTGAAATTGAGGTTATGGGTGCGAAAAATGCAGCGCTGAAAATATTGGCTGCTTCAATTTTGTCTGATAAAAAAATGATTGTGACTAATGTGCCGAACATTGAGGAAATAAATCGTTTGCTTGAATTGATGGAAGCAATTGGAACAGAAGTTCATCGTGAAGGAAGTACATTGACTTTGCAGACAAAGGAAATAGCAACAACAGAGCTTGATCCCACATTGGTTTCAAAGATTAGAGCTTCAGTTCTTTTGGTTGGACCGTTGTTAATCAGGTCGGGTGAGGTGAGAATGCCTCATCCCGGTGGATGTGCAATCGGTCAAAGGCCAATAGATTTATTTATTGAAGGTTATAAAAAATTGGGTGCTGAAATAAAGGAGGATAATGATGGCTATACATTCAAGTGCAAAAAGTTTAAAGGCATGACTTACATTTTTCCGAAAATTTCAGTGACTGTAACGGAGGCGCTAATGATGGCAGCGACAATGGCTGAAGGAACAACTGTTTTGAAAAATGCTGCTTGTGAACCAGAAATTCAAGTATTGGCGGAATATTTGAATCGTGTTGGTGCAAAAATTGAAGGAGCTGGTACAAACACGATTAAAATTGAGGGTGTAAAAGAACTTACCGCTGATACTTATGAAGTAATTCCTGATCGAATTGAAGCTGGATCATTTGCTATACTTGGAGCTTTGATTGGTGATGATATAAAAATAGTAAATTGTCGACCTGATCATCTTGAATCTCTTTGGGCGATGTTTGATCGGATGGGAATTGATTATCAATTGGGCAAGGATTGGGTTCAAGTTTTTGGTGGGGTGAAAATAAAAGCTGTTGATGTTCAGACTCACGAATATCCAGGATTTGTAACTGATTTACAACAACCGTTTACTGTGCTCTTAACTCAAGCTGATGGTATGAGTTTGGTTCATGAAACTATTTTTGAAGGAAGATTGTTCTATACTGATATGTTAAAAATGATGGGTGCGAATATTATCATGTGTGATCCACATCGTGTGATTGTAAATGGTCCGACAAAACTATATGGTCGCAGGTTGACCAGCCCTGATCTTCGTGCAGGGTTTGCCATGGTATTGGCTGGTTTGGTAGCCGAAGGAACAACAGAGATTGATAATATTTATCAGATTGATAGAGGTTATTCTCAAATTGAAAAACGCTTACAAAAATTAGGGGCTGAAATAAAAAGAGTAGTTGATTAATTATGCAAAATGATTTTTATAACAAAAATAGTTCGAAGCCGATACGAAAATTCACATTATGGTATTTGATTGTTGTCTTGGTGTTGATTGCTTTTAGTGGTGGTTTTTATGTTGGTAAAATAAATACAGGAGGTTTTAGCAAGGTTGTAAATTATTATGAAAATAGTTTATCTGCCAGTGAATTGCCAAAAGTGTTGGATAGTGATTTGCTTCGAGTTGTTTGGGGATATATAAAAAATAGTTATGTTGATAAGGATAATATTGATGTTTCCAAATTGTACTATGGAGCGATTGAAGGGTTTGCCAGTGGACTCGGCGATCCTTATACTGTTTTTCTTGATCCTGAAAAAACCAAAGAATTTGACCAGGATATAAATGCTGAATTTGAAGGAATTGGAGCAGAGATTGGCATCAGAGATGGTAGATTAACGGTAGTTGCTCCAATGGCTGATTCTCCGGCAGAGAAAGCTGGTTTGGTCAGTGGTGATAAGATTTATTCTATTGATAATATTGACACGACAGATATGACGATTGAAAAAGCTGCTAAGTTGATTCGAGGACCAGAAGGTACGACGGTGACTTTGCTAGTTTTGCGAAATGAAGAAAACCCAATGGAAATTGTGGTGAAAAGAGAAAAAATTGAGATAAAAAGTGTTAAATGGGAATTTCGAAAGGATAATATTTTGTATATAAAACTTGCTGGTTTTTATCAGGATACTGATAGTCTAATGGCGCAAATTGAGAAAGAAGCAAAAGGTAAAAATATAAAGGGCATTGTTCTAGATTTGCGAAATAATCCTGGAGGATTATTAAATATTGCCAATGATGTGGCTTCTAAATGGCTTAAATCAGATACAGATATTGTATTAGAAAAGTTTAGTGATGGACGGCAAATATTTTATAAAGCAAAAGGTAAAGCAACTTTTGAAGGGATAAAAACTGCTGTTTTGGTAAATGGAGGTTCAGCTTCTGGATCTGAAATCGTGGCTGGAGCATTTAAAGATTATGGTACTGCAAAATTGATTGGTACAAAAACATACGGTAAAGGCTCTGTTCAGGAATTAAAAAGATTGTCTGATGGTTCTTCGTTGAAAATTACAACAGCTAAGTGGTTAACACCAAATGGTAATTCAATAAGTGATATAGGTATTGAGCCTGATATTAATTTAGAGTTAGATTTAGAGGCTTTGGCCAAGGGGGTGGATAATCAACTTCAAGCAGCGTTAGAGTATTTGAAATAAAATTTATTTTATTTATATAAAAACAAGGCTTTTTGCCTTGTTTTTGTTATAGAATAGTAATAAGTTAGGCATTTGATACTGGTTTGACCAAGTGATTAAGAGGGGTTTGTATGCAGATTAAAGTGTGGTAAAATATAGCTAGAGGTTGTCAATCCAATCAGGAGGTGAAATTTATTCATCTTTTTATTTTAAAAAATATGAAAGTTGTATTTATAAAAGTTAATAGTAAGTCAGGTAAATTGGGGGAGGTGAAAGAGGTGGCTGATGGTTTTGCAATCAATTTTTTGATTCCACAAATGGTTGCTTTGCCTGCAACAAAGAAAAATATTGATTTGGCGAATAGTTTGGTGCAGAAAAAACAGGTTGGAAAAAAAGAAAATTTTGATTGGAAAAAATTAGCTAACAGATTGAAGGGGTTTATTTTGAATTTGGAACAAAAATCTGATGAGCATGGTAGTTTGTTTGCAAAAATAAATAATCGAAAAATAATTGAGATGTTAAATCAGCGTGGTTTTGAAGTCAAAGAATCACAAGTAAAGTTAGATCAGCCGATTAGTAAAGTTGGTGAATATGAGGTTGAAATAAATTTAGAGGGATTTAAGAGCAAAATAAAAATTATTGTTGAATAATAATATTATTATGTCTAAATATGTGTTTGTTGTAGGAGGAGTGATGAGCGGAGTAGGCAAGGGTATTGCGGTGGCTTCAATTGGTCGGATTTTGCAAGCAAAAGGTTATTCTGTGACGGCTATAAAAATTGACCCATATATAAATGTTGATGCGGGGACGATGAATCCGACAGAACATGGAGAAGTTTTCGTGACCGAAGATGGGGATGAGACTGATCAGGATTTGGGGAATTATGAAAGATTTTTGGGAACAAATATATATTCAATAAATTACATGACCACCGGTCGAGTTTATCAGTCAGTGATTGAAAGAGAAAGAAATTTGGAATATGGCGGAAAATGTGTTGAGGTTGTACCCCATATCCCAGAAGAAATAATTGATAGGATTACCAAAGCTGGGAAAAAAGCTGATGCAGATATTACAATTGTGGAAGTTGGAGGAACGGTTGGTGAATATCAAAATATGCTATTTCTAGAAGCTGCTAGAATGATGAAGATGAATAATATCAGTGATGTGGTTTTTGTTTTGGTTTCATTTCTGCCAATACCGTCAAAGATTGGGGAGATGAAGACCAAGCCAACACAATATGCAATTAGGACTTTGAATTCTGCTGGTATTCAACCAGATTTTGTGATTTGTCGAGCAGAACAACCAATTGATGATGTCAGAAAGAAAAAGATTGCTTTGAATGGCAATATGTTCAAAGATCATATTATTTCAGCTCCTGATATTGAGTATGTTTATGAAGTCCCTCTCAATTTTGAAAAAGAAAATTTGGGTGATTTGATTTTAAAAAAGTTTGGCTGGTCAGAAAAATATAATGCTCCAGGTTTAAAAAATTGGGAGCAGTTAGTTTCTAGAATAAAAAATGCAACAGAGGAAATAAAAATCGGGATTGTGGGTAAATATTTTCATACTGGTGATTATGTTTTGACTGATTCATATATTTCAGTGATTGAAGCGGTGAAGCATGCCTGTTGGAAACATGGTCGGAAGCCAAAAATTGATTGGCTTGATTCTGGGGATTTTGAACAAGATGAAAGTAATTTGGAGTCTTTGAGACAGTATCATGCGGTAATTGTACCTGGAGGATTTGGCTCAAGAGGAATTGAAGGTAAAATCAATGCAATAAAATTTGTCAGAGAAAATAAGATACCTTATTTGGGATTGTGTTATGGTATGCAGTTGGCTACGATTGAATTTGCCAGAAATGTTCTGGGTATACATGATGCAACTTCGACTGAAATAAATGATCAATCTCCGAATCAAGTTATTCATCTAATGGCTGATCAGGTAAAAAATATTGAAGAGAGCAATTATGGTTCGACTATGAGACTTGGTGCTTATCCATGTGTTTTGGATGAGAGGTCGAAATCTTATATCGCTTACAAAGAGAAAAATATTTCTGAAAGGCATAGACATCGTTATGAATTTAATAATGATTTTCGACAGAAAATGGAACAAGCTGGTATGTTAATCGCCGGGGTTTCACCAGACAATAGATTGGTAGAGATAATTGAATTGCCAGAGCATCCGTTCTTTGTTGGTGTGCAATTTCATCCAGAGTTTAAGTCTCGTCCGCTTGAAGGTCATCCGTTGTTTAATGCTTTGATTGAAGCAGGAGTTGCGTCGATGAAACCGAGGTTGATAGATTAGATTACAAAAATACAAAATAATTACAAAAGGTTACAAAAATTAGTGATGAGATATAATGATTTAGTTAAGGTATTGAGTAGTTTATAGTTCAGAAAGCACTCGGACTCTGTTTTGACTGCATGATGAGGGCGGACAAGGAAGGTTAGCTGGTATTTTTGGTTTCTACATGTAAATTTGTCACTCTGAACTTGCTTGTCCAGCGAAGTTTTAACGAAGATGGATTTCAGAGTATAAAGGGATAGTTTGATTATTTTTGTTATATCCTGAAACAACCTGCCTTTCGGCAGACAGGATTCAGGATGACAAAATAAAATTTTTAGCCCCCAATGCTTTCAAGATTGTGGTTATATCTTAAGAAATTATATGAGATTAACAAAGAATAAAATTGTAGCTGTGGTTGGTGCCTCTGCTGACCCGGAGAAGTATGGCAATAAGATTTTGAATACTTTGAAGGTCAAGGGGGTGAAAGTTTATCCAGTAAATCCTAAAGCAGATTGTATTGGTGGCTTACGAGTTTGGCACAGTTTGAAGGAATTACCAGAAAAACCTGATATAATATCTATAGTGGTTCCACCAGCTGTGAGTTTACAGATTGTGGAGCAAGCAAAAGAGTTGGGTTTTGATAATCTGTGGTTTCAGCCTGGAAGCTTTGATGAACAAGTGATTAAAAAAGCAGAAAGTTTGAATTTAAATATTGAAATAGAAGCATGTATTTTAGTTGCGGCTATAAGCTTATAAAGTAAAATAATTATTTTATAAAATAAAAATGTATGGACAAAATTGGGTATTTAATTTCTTTTTTGCTTGGTCTGGTAATGTTTTTTGCTGGTTTGTTGTACGGCATAAAGGTGTTAAAAATAAAAAAATGGCCGAGGACTGAAGCTAAAGTTTTAAATAAGGAGGTAGTTTTTTCAAAACATCCAGCAGCGCGAGCTGGGTCGTTAAAATCGGTGTACGAAGTAGCGGTTGAGTTTGAATATTCAGTAGATGGAAAGCAATATAAAGGCGAAAAATTGTTTCCTTCAAACCATCTATTGACTGAAAATAAAGCGCAAAAATTGTTGAAGAAAATTCCTGAACAAGCACAAATTTTTTATAACAGAAATAAACCTGAAATAGCTTACTTTTATGCTGAACATATTGCAATACCGATTGAGATCATTATTGCTGGGCTATTTTTGCTCATAATCGGTTTAGCTTATTTTAATTAATTGATAAAAAAATATGACTGTTGAAGAGCCAAAGAATCAAGGTCAGCTGGATTCAGTTGATAAAATATTAGGTCAGGGTTATAAAGTGGGTAATATTGATGAACAACTTGCTCATGCTGTGGTGCTTGAACAGCAAGGTGATTTGAATCCAGACAGGCCGTCAAATAATTTTAGGGATATGGTTGAAAGAGATTTGGAAAAAGCTAAAGTAGAACTAATGACTGGACAGGATATACACGAAAATTTGTGGCATGTGGCTCATTTTTTAGGTGTTTTGCAATATACTGCTGCTCGGATGAATAGTCATAAAAAATATACTGATTTTGATCGCGCTAGAGCTGCTTTTAATAAATTGGTGACTGAAGCAGAATATTTGGCTAGGAATTGGAAAAATACTGAAGAGGAGCAGAAGCAGGCTTCCTTAATTAATTTAAGAAGTAAAGAATTACGCGAGTTTGTTGAGGAGAGGGTTTGAATGGATTAATATTATAAATAGAATTGACTTATGCTGGGTTTTTTGGTAGTATATTTTTGTATCTAAACTTTTTTATATATAAAATTGTAAAAGTTAAGATGTTCTTCGGAAGCCTTGCCTACGCTAACTTCAGCTTCCTCCTATGCTCTTTAGAGCTTCGGTGGACAGGTCGGCAGGCAAGAGTCTTATTTTAAATTAATAAATATTGTTCGGAGGTCGTCTAATGGTAGGACTCCAGGTTTTGGTCCTGGCTATTGGGGTTCGAGTCCCTGCCTCCGAGCCATGTATTAGTTGCTAACTTTGTTGGCTGTCAATACATGGTAAGTAAAAGAAAAACTTTCACTGTTTATAGAGTTTTTATTCATTGTAAAATTATAAAAAGATATAACCATAAAGGGAAAGGCGAGTTAACCATGAAAAGTGAATTTAAGCTAATTCGTAGGTTAAAATGGGAAGAGGTTTTTCTTTTTTGGTATTTGAATGAAGGTGAAAATCCTAGTTGGCAAAAATTGGCAATGGAAAGAGGTTTTGCTTCTTGGGCTGAATGGAGATTGTGTGGTTATGCTGATCGATTTGACTGCATGAATGCTGATTGGGGATTGTATCAGATTGACAAACCAGCTGAAGTAATTGCTGGAATGTATGGCGGACCTTTTCGTACTTGGATTGAAAAATATTATGGTGGAGAAGTAACAAAGAAATTTGTTGAATTGGCAGAGATGTCAGAGATTGTAGCAATTCCGACGATTCAAGCTATGAAAAATAATTTTCCAGATAGTAAAGTCATTACTGTTTTGACTGTGGGTGGTAAAAATTTTGTGATTGAGGGGATGCATCGTAGTTGTGCTCTGGCCTTGATGAACCATGAAGGTCGAGAATTGGACAAACCATTGATATTGGCGATTGGTAAATCAAAACTGGAATTTTTGCCGACAGTTGGTAGAAACACGGCTTAGCGGAAGGAGGCTTTGATGCTTGCAGGATTATTTGTATCGCAGATGAGTATGGTTGAATTGGAATTTCAGCTCATAGCCGCTCGCAGAAATTTCTGGAAATATGTGATTAATCGTGATTTTGTAATGGTATTACATACTAGCAGTACGATTCGCGATTTGCGTCAAGTAATAAAGATGTTAAAAACTTCTTATTAATAATTGGGAGTTTTTTGATTGACAAAATTAATTTTTGTTGATAAGCTGTAATATATTTTGTTCCTTGTAAAGAGAAAGGAGAGCCAATGGATCTATGGATGAAAGTTGTTTGGTGTTTGATTTGCCTGGTTATTTTAGTGAAAATAATTTCTTATAAAAACAAATGCAGGATTTCACAGATTGATTATCTTAGGGCATTGGCCTATGATGCCGGGTATTTTCAGGCTTCAATTGAAAATAATAGAGCAGTTGGTTTTACTATTGATGATATAAAGCGATGGCAGATTGTGAAAAATAACCGAATTGAAAATTTGGAAGATTTGCAACTGATCAGACAGGCTTTCCATGATGGTTTTAATGATTGCCAGAGAGGTGAGAAAAATTTTGCGAGGAATAAATTGCAAGAAATCGGATTTGAAGAATGGGAGCAATTTGATCGGGAAAGTCGGGTGATTGATAATCTGGATGGAGGTGCAGTATGACAAACTATCTGGTTGTTGGAATTATTGTTGTGCTAGCATTTTTTATCTGGTTGGTAAAGAGGAATACGAAAGCAGTGATAGTATTGCGAGAGAAGCAAAAGATCGTACCCGAGAGGTTGAGGAAAATATGTGATGATGCTTATAACCTGGGTTACTCATTGCAGATAGCGAAGAAGGATAATGATATCAGAATATTTTCGGTGAGGAAATTTTGTCTGGATCATAAATTTAGTGTCAAAGAAATCAGAGATTTTATTGTAATTGAAGGATTTTTTTATGATGGCATAAAAGATGCTAAGGCTGGTAAACCAAATAAGTTGGCAATTAGTACAAAATAGTGAGAGAAACAGCTCTCATTTTTTATTTTTAAATATTGAGTTATTTTGCTGTATGGTGTAAGTTTTAAATATAATATAATGAATAATTTTATGAAAACATTAAGCTATGTTATTATTCTGTCGGTCATGGTTTTATTGATTGTGGCTGGGTTGTATATGTTTACACAGGAAATAGATGAAAATGTGCCTAATAGTTTGACTGATGTTATTGAAGGTGAGGAAGTTGATATTGTTATTGATTATCCTGTCCCTGAATCGGAAGTGGATTTGCCGATTCAAATTCGTGGTAAAGCTAGAGGTAATTGGTTTTTTGAAGGTGATTTTCCGATTGAAGTGGAGGATCAGGTCGGACAAACTGTTGCAACGGGAATAGCGACGGCTGATGGGGATTGGATGACAGATGATTTTGTGCCTTTTCAGGCTGAATTAAAATTTGTTCCACCGGTTGAAGCAACAAAATTGAAAATTATTTTCAAGAAAGATAATCCCTCTGGTGATTCAAGTATGGATAAATCTTATTCGTTTTTTGTTAATCTGGGAGTGATGCAGAGAACAGTGAAAGCTAATGTATTTTTCCCGAAAATTTATAGCACAAATTGTACTGAAGTTTTCCCTTTTGAAAGGCAGATACAATTGTCACAAATGATGGAAGAAGCTACTTTGGATCAGTTATTGGCGGGTCCGACAAAAAATGAATTGGATCAGGGTTATACGACTATGATTAATGATGGTGTTAAATTGAATTCGCTTGCAATTGATAATGGAGTGGCAAGAGTTGATTTTGATCATCAGTTAAATTATCAAGTAGCTGGTTCTTGTCGGATTCAAGGTATTTATGCTGAAATTGAGCAAACATTGAAACAGTTTACTACGATTAATTCGGTTGTAATTTCCATTAATGGACAAACAGAAGGGATATTAGAACCCTAGGATTATTTGACAGAGATAGGAAAATAGTGTTAAAGTATTATTGTATGAAATATTCAAGAAAAAATTTAGATAATAACAATAATAATAGTCGGCCAGCGCTGTTCTCGTAATTTTATTTCATATAAAAAAGAGAGTCAGCGCAAAAGCTGGCTTTTTTTGTCAATATTATTCCCGGATAGTAAAATCGGTATAACATCGCGCTGTTAACGCGAAGTTCCAGGTTCGAGTCCTGGTCTGGGAGCCAAATAAAACACCTTATTAATTTGGTTTTTTTGTTAAATAAAAAAATTTGAGATGTTACTGAAATGGAGGTAGAGACGCAGATTATTTTGTTTTTTAAGCTGTATTTGAGTATTAGGACATTTTTATGATTATATGATAACATATATAATAGACATTTGTTTAATAAAATAGTCAGATAAAATTATTAAATTTATGATTAATCAAAAAGAATTAAATCAATACAAAAGAGAATTTAAAAGAGAAATAGATCATTTAGAAAATGAAATGAAAAGATTATTTGCTGATTATAAACAAAAAATTAATGATAAAAAGATAATTGAATTAAGAAAAAATATTAATAATGATTAATAATATGGTTTTCGCAGGTGAAAATGTGGATGTTAAACAAGAGGGGACTAAAAATTTTGAAAATGAGAAAAATGTAAAGCCTGAACAATTAAGCGTAGAAATGCAGGAAGCTAAGAAAATTGTTGATGCGTTGAAAGGCACTGCTGAAGAAATGATTCAAAGATTACAAAACAATGAAGGATCTTTGAGCGATGATGAGTTAGCACAATTTGAAAATGGTTTGAATGAAATTATAAGTAGACTTACAGTCCCACTTGATAAATTTGCTGGTAAATTGAATTTGGCAGAGACAGACCAGGTTCGGGTTGAGGAGGGATTGACTCAACTCAAGAAAAGTCGAGAAGCTGCAACGGGTGTAAGTCTGGATAAAAATGAGGGTTGGAAAGCTCATGTTGATAGGACTCGTGGTATGAGTGAAAAGAAAGCTAACGAAGTTCGTGCGGCACAAGAAATTCTTAAAGGATTCAAATCTAAACTTGAAAGTAGTGTTGAGAATATTGGTAGAAGAAAAAAAGAAAAACAGGATAAAAAAAATGATGGAATAGCTAAGGAAAGTGAAATTTCAACAAGAAAAGCGATAAATGATATTAGTAGATCTATAATGGATAGAGCAAAAATTGATCTTGAACAGCAAGTAGGAGAGTTCGATGCTTTTAAGTTTGTTAATTTGGAAGGATCTATTGATAAGGCTCGTAAAAAATCTGAAGAGTTAGATGCTGCGGCTCCAGCAACTGGTTTATTTAGTAAAGGAAAATTTGTATTGCCAGATGGTAAAAAGATAACTTCAGATGAGTTGACTAAATTAAAATTTGAAAATAAAGAAGAGCTTGATAGGCAAACCCGCGAATATGTTAGTCCTGAACAAATGATTGTAAATAAAAGGAAATCTTATGTTGATGAAATTATGCGAGAGGCTGGGAAAAAGGGATATTTGGACAAATTAGTTAGTGGTGATAGAGAGAAAAGAGAAGCTAAAATTTTTGAGATTAGGAATTCAATAAGTGAAGTCGTGAGTTCTGCTTTGGCTGAATATGAGAGAAGGCTGTCTTCGAAAATAGGGAAAAAAAGAGATTTCATCAATGGATAAAATTTAAAATAAATTAATCTGGTTCAAAAAAGTTTGAGATGTTACTCAAACTTGGATAAAGGCTGTTTGGAGAAATTGTTCATGCTCTGGTTCAATGTTGTGCACAGAGAGAAGTGAGTCGCAGTGAGCAATAGCACGCTTCAAAAAATCTTGTTCAGATTCAGGTTCAGATTGATTGGTTTTTCTCGAGAGTCTCTCGATTTGTCCGTTATTGATGGTAAAAGCAATGATATCATCAGAGAAAAGAACAAGAATGACAATTGTTTCATTGGCGATTTTCCTTACAAACCTTGGTCCATGAGGCATATTATCATCTTCGCGCATCCACATTGGTTAGCTCCTCTTCCTGCTTGGCGATGCACTTGGAAAATAATAATATAATACAAAATGCAGTGGTTGTCAATAGAGAGTTATTAAGATGTTTTGTAAATGATAATTATATTGTGTTATAATGCGATTATTATTCATCATATAGTTATACATTATGAAAGACATCCAAGAGATTTTTGATCGGATTCAAGAAAAAAAACAAAAGCAAAAAGAATTAAAAATGTCCTACAAAGACGCGCTCGAGACAACTCCAGGTTACAAGGAAGCGGTGGAAAATCTTCAGACTGCTCGAGCCAAGAAGAAAGAATTAGAATTGTCAGTACAGGAGGACTTTAGTTCAGAATTTCAGCAATTAGAAGATATAAAAGATGATATTGATACGGACAATCAAATGTTAAGTGATTTGGCTTTGACTACGATAATGAAAGGTGAACCGATTGAAATAACTGATAAATACGAATCAAATTATGAGCCTGTGTTTTCAGTCAAATTTAAAAAAATGAATTAGGGGTAAAGCGTTCGCCAGTCGAGCGCTTTTGTGTTATTATATTGTTATAAATATATTTAGATTATATGAAAATGCGTTATAAAACACTCATGCTTTTTTTTCTGGTGGCGATTATTCCTTTGGTGATTTCAAGTGGCTGGGCAATTTATAGTTTAAAACAGGTTCAGGAAAAAAATTTAGAAACAATTCAGCTTCAGATTCAGCAAAATATTAATGAAAATATAGCTGATTATTTTCAACAAAAATTTGAAGTAACAAGTGTTCAGGTAATTCAAGATAATATTGGAATGGTGACCGATGAACAGCAAAGGTATGTTTTACAAGAAATTTTAAACAAGGATTCAGATATTCAAGAAGTTTCATTTATCAATAGTCGTGGAGTTGAGGGATTGCTTCTGACTAGGAGTTCTGATTTTGTGGTTACAAATAAAAAGTATGTTGGAGATCAAATGTTTAAGCGAGCAATTGGTGGTGATTATTTTCTCGGAAGAGCTGATGAAGATCAGCAAAACATCATCATTGCAACTCCAGTAGTTAATAGTTTGAAAACTGTAGTCGGAGTAATAAAAACAAAAGTAAAATTGAAAAATTTGGAAAGTTTTTTACCTGAAGTCTTGGTTGCTCCCGGAGCTTATGCTTATATAGTTGACAGTGACAGAAATATTTTGGCCTATTTGGGAGAGGCTGATCTGAATAACTTTGATTATTCTGTCATAGAAACTGATTTACTTTCAGGCAAAAGTTATATTGGTCTTAGCTCAAAAATTGTTAGTGGCTCGGTGAGTGAGATTGGTAATTTGAATTGGTTAGTGGTAGTTGAATGGCCGGCAGTGGACATTTATCAAGTAATGCAAGTGAATTTGATTCAAATAGGTCTTGTGAGTCTGATAGCATTGTTTATTGTGGTGATTGTTAGTTTAATTTATTCTAATCGGGTTTCCAATAATTTGAATAAATTAATTGAAGGTATAAAAATTTTATCAGAAGGTAATACTGAATTTAATTTGATTATACCAACAAATGATGAACTGGAACAAATTGCTGAAAATATAAATCAATTGGTTAAAAAAGATGGACTAAAAGTTCATGATTCAAGTTTGGAGGATAAAATTATTCTAAAAAATCAGGATTTGGAAAATAAATTATGAAAAAATTATTAATCATATTAATGTTGCTGACTTTTTTCCCCTATAATGTTTTGGCACAAGAAATTGCAAATGAGCAGAATGTTTCAATTGTAAATGTGGAGATGGAGGCTGAACAAGCGCCAATAGTTGAACAGGAAGTTTTTCAGGCACAAGTGCTTGAAGTGATGGATCAGAGAGATTTGACTAGAAGCGACGGCTCGGTTGTTATTCAGCAAAATCTTAAATTAAAAGGATTGGATGGTAATTGGGCTGGTAAAGAGTTTGAGTATTTCGGGATAAGTGAGCTGGATGTTGTTGGTGGTAATGTGTATAAAAAGGATGATAAGGTTTTGGCGCTATATTCTCCTGATACTGATGGCAATGATATCTTTTTTATTACTGATTATGTGCGTCAGGGTTATTTAGTTTGGTTAGTTGCATTTTTTGTTTTGCTGATTGTGTTTGTGGCATCGTGGAAGGGGATAAAGGCTTTGCTAAGTCTGGTTTTGACTTTTTTTGTAATTCTCTGGTTTATTATTCCTCGTATATTGATTGGAGATAGTCCATTGCTTATAACAATAATTGGTTCGGTTTTTATTATTTTCATCATTGTTTATTTGACTGAAGGTTGGAATAGGAAATCTCATCTTGCAGTTGCAAGTATTGTAATTTCCTTGCTGTTAACAGGTTTATTGGCAATTTTTTTCACTAATATGGCGAGGTTGACTGGTAGTTCTGATGAAGAAGCAATGTTTTTGATTGGATTGGGTAAAGGAATTATTAATTTTCGTGGATTGCTACTGGCTGGTATAATGATCGGTACTCTTGGTGCACTTGATGATGGAGTGATTTCTCAAATTGCAGCTGTTGATGAAATAAAAAAAGCTAATTCCAGCTTATCGAATTACGAGGTATTTAAAAGATCGATGAAAATCGGGGTGTCACACATTGGTTCGATGACCAATACCTTGTTTTTGGCTTATGCTGGGGCTTCAATGCCGTTGCTATTAATTTTTTCTGTTCGTCAGGATCCGTTTGTAAGTTTTTCACAAATCATTAATAATGAAATGATTGCAACGGAAATCGTTCGAGCCTTTGTTGGAAGTATTGGATTGGCTATGGCTGTGCCGATTGCAACTATACTGGCGGCGTATTTTATAAAAGTTAAAAAATAGGAATTAAATGGTTTTTTACTGATTATTTTATATTTAGATTACCGATGAAGGTAATTTATTTGTTTTAAAAAAAATCAATCTAGAATTTAATACAAAGAATGTGGTATAATTGAATTGAATAATTTTTTGCTTGTAAAAATAAATATGAAATTAAATCATCAAAAGGCTTGGGTAGTGGCGGTTGATATGGGATATGGTCATCAGCGAGCTGCAGCACCACTGAAAAAAATTGCTTACAAAAAAAAGGTTATAAACGCTAATAATTATCCTGGCATTCCAGAAAAAGATTTGAAAGTTTGGAAAGAGAGTCGGAGATTTTACGAGTTTATTTCTAGATTTAAAAAAGTTCCACTTATTGGTCAAGCAGCTTTTGATTTGTTTGATAAATTTCAAGAGATACCTGAATTTTATCCAAAACGGGATTTGTCTGCACCAAATATGCAACTGAAATACATGTATCACATGATTGAGAAATATAAGTGGGGAGAGCATTTGATAAAAAAAATGGGCAAAAAGCCATTGCCTTTAATTACAACTTTTTTTGTTACAGCTTTTATGGCTGAAAAATTTGATTACCCTGGAGAAATTTTTGCCGTGGTGACTGATACAGATATTAGCCGAACTTGGGTAGCACTTGACCCACGAATGAGTAGAATAAAATATTTGGCTCCGAGTACTAGAGCGGTTGAAAGACTAAAATTGTATGGAGTGCCAGATGAAAGAATTTTTCATACAGGTTTTCCTTTGCCAGTTGAAAATCTCGGAAGTATTGATTTGGATGTTTTGAAATATGATGTAGCAAATCGTTTGATAAATCTTGATCCAAATAAAAAATATTTAAATCGATTTGATGAATCCATCAGAATACATCTAGGTGAGAAAAATTATCCTCGAACAAAGAGTAATCATAAATTGACTTTGATGTTTGCGGTTGGTGGTGCTGGTGCGCAAAAGGAAATAGGCATTGAAATTATAAAAAGTTTATTTCAAACAATAAAGAGTGGTGATTTGCGTATATATTTGGTGGCAGGAACACATAAGGATATAGAACAATATTATAAATCAGAGCTTAGAAAGTTAAAAATGAATAAATATTTAAATAAAGGAATTAGAATTATTCATTCTCCGGCAAAAGAAGATTATTTCAAAAAATTTAATAAGGCGTTGAAAGAAACTGATATTTTGTGGACAAAACCGAGTGAGTTGAGTTTTTATACTGCACTTGGATTGCCGATCATTATGGCGCCAACTATTGGGTCCCAAGAAAAATTTAACCGAAATTGGCTTTTTAAAATTGGTTCTGGGGTTGAGCAAGAAAACCCAATCTATACCAATGAGTGGTTGTATGATTTGCTCGAAACTGGTTGGTTTGCTGAAGCTTCAATGCAGGGTTTCCTCGAAGCACCGAAATATGGAACATATAATATACAGAAAATAATCAGTGCAAAACCTGAATTTTGTCTAGAGTGTAAAACGGAAATGAAGTATTGAAAGATGAAATAAGTTGGAAATAAAGTCGGAAATATGGTTAGAAAAAAGCCTTACGATTTAGTAAGGTTTTTTGTTAATTTGTGGGGGTTATTCTTTTTGTAAAGTAATTGGTTACCTGCCTGCCGCCTGCCTGCCGGTAGGCAGGGTAGGCAGGGTAGGCAGGCGCTCTGCGTGTTACACCGAAACTGCGCACTGTAAATAAGTTTAATTGCATGGCAAGCCCTGTCATGCGACAGGGCGAGCAAGTTCGGTGCATGCTTTTGTCACCATTGCTATTGAGATATAGAGATATTTGTTTCGGTTCCGCGTTGCGGGTCCTTTTTGACACCAAAAAGGACGAAAAAGTGCTGGGGGGATTCAATGCGAATTGCATTGTTCATCCCTATTGCATTGATTACGCGCAGAATCCCCCCAGACCCCCGTGATGTTCACTTTCGATGCTTTAAATATGTGGGTTTGGATGAGATTGTTTGTGGTTGGAAAGAGTTTGTAATATTGTGATGTTGAAATATTGTGTGTGATATTTGGTTTATTTTGATTTGTAAAGAAATCCCCAGTTTGTGCGGGATTTTTGTTTATCATCAAATTTAATGGTATAATTGGAATAGAACAATGTGATGAAAATAGATGCAAAAAAAGAATTGTTAATTAGGACAATAATCAGTTTTAGTTTATTGTTAATAGCTTATATTGTCTATTTCAGCGATAAGTCAAATTATTTATGGCTGGTTTTGATTTTTGATTTGTTGGGGTTTGTAAATTTGATTTGGGGTTATTTGCGGTCAAGTCAGGAAAAGATTTTTAATAAGGAAAAACATTCTTGGGTTAAAAAAGAGAATAAAGCAGAAAATAAAAAAATAAAAAAGCAAAAAGAAGAGCCAAAAGAGAAAATTGAAGAAGTGGAAGAATTTGACGATGAAGAGGAACAACATAAAAAGTCAAATAAAGAAATTGAGGCGGATGTGGAGGATTTTGAGGAGATTTGGAAGGAGTTGGATGAAAAATAATTTTTTTGAAGATGATTAAATTGGGATATATGAAAATTGATAATAAAGCCTTCCGATTGGCGGTGATGATAATCGAACATCAAAAGTTATTAAAAAAAAGAGAGGATAAGAAAATCCCAATTATTGATTTTTATAACCAAGCGAAAAGAGAGGTTTTTGTTTCAGTTTTGGGGGTGTTGACTGAAGATGAATTTAAAAAATGGAGTGCTCGAGTCAAAGCTGTGTTGCCTGATGCTAGACAATATTTGAATGAAGAATCAGAAGCCAAGGAACAACTGGCTGAATTGAAGAGAAGTGATTTTGTTGCTGGCGCAGTGCAAAATGAGATGTTTCATAGAAATAGATTGCAATAATATGTGTGCGGGCATGTCATTTTCCATTGAATCAATTGATAAATCAGAGCTGAAAAGATTTTTTACTCCTGTAGAATTGGACAAGCATTTAAAGGGTAGTTTAGTGGAGGTGTTTTATTGGGATAGGAAACCTTTTGTGCCAGTAAAAGAAGATGCTGTGGTCAAATTGTATGACTGGGGTAGTCGAGAGCGAGAGTTGAAATTACCGAAAACTGGTTGGGCAAGAATTGAATCGGTGCGAGATGGTAAATGGGATTGGTTGGCACCAAAAAAAGTGATTATTCCATGCGAGATGGGATATGAAAAAAATAAATGGTTTAAGACGCCAAAGGGTATTTGGGGTTTGAGGGTACGGTTTCATAATATATCTAGAGTGTATGTCTTGACAGAAAAGGCTGATCAAAAATTTATTAATTTTACTGGGCATGATCGCATGCCAATAGCTGTATAATATGATTTGGTTATTAATTGTTCTGGTGGCTCATTGTTTAAATGCTTTAGTTTTTATTTTAACTAAAGTTATTTTGGAAAAACTTATTTCAAATGAAAAAGTTTTTGCGATTTTAATTGGCGGTCTTGGAGCCTTGGCTTTTATAGTTGCTCCATGGTTGCTCCAGGTGCCAAGTTGTTTTGAATTTTTTATAAATATTTTAGCAGGCGCAAGTTTTATTTTTGCTTTATATTATTTGTATTTAGTGTTGAAAAAATTTGATGCCTCAACTGTTGTTCCGATTTCAGGTGCGACCATACCGATTGTGACTCTGATTTTGGCCTTTGTTTTTTTGCATGAAAGATTGGGGTTGACGGAAACTGTTGCTTTTTTACTTTTGGTTTTGGGAACGGTTGTTATTACAATGGCAAAAGATCAAAAAAAGTTTACTGCCAAGGCGTTTATGACGACTGTTTGGGCTGGGTTATTGTTTGCTTTTTCATATTTTCTGACAAAATATGCTTTTGAGATTCAGGATTTTTGGAGTGCTTTTATCTGGATGAGAGCTGGTTCACTGCTGGCAGCTATTGTCTTGATTTTCGATTTTGACGCTCGTAATGATATTGTAAAACTTTTCAAAAAGCTTTCTTGGGGAAAATTTTTCGCTTTTGCTGGCACTATGGTTTTGGCGGCTTTAGCTTTTGTTTTATTAAATTATGCATTTAGTCTGGGTAGTGTTACCTTGGCCAATGCTCTGCAAGGATCGCAGTATGTTTTACTGGTTGGTTTAGTAATAATTGGGGGTAGATTGTTCCCAAGATTGGTCAAAGAAAAAATTGAAGGATTGGAATTAATCCAAAAATCGGCCGGGATCATTTTAATAATTAGTGGAATTGCAATTTTAGCATCAAGTTTATGAAGGTTCACCAAAGTCATCGTGGAAAAATCATTTTTTTTCTATTACTTTTAATAATAGTTGAGCTTGTGACTTTTTGCATGTTGGTTTATTTCAAAGATTTTGGTAAAGGTAAAAATCCAGAGATTGGTGTGACATTTAGTAAAGCTTACGCCGAAAGTTTAGGTTTGGATTGGCAAAAAACTTATTTGGCTATTATTGATGATTTAAAAGTTGAAAATATTAGACTGATTGCCCAATGGAATGAAGTTGAACCAGAATTTAATCAATTTAATTTTAATCATCTTGATTGGATGATAGACCAAGCAGCACAAAGGAATGTAAAAGTTATTTTGGTTGTTGGTCGAAGAGTGCCGAGGTGGCCAGAATGCCATGATCCTGTTTGGCTTAGTCCTTTGCCAGCAGAAAAAATAGAAATTGAACAATTGAAAATGATTCAGACGGTTGTTGAACATTTCAAGGTTAAAGATAATATAAAAATGTGGCAGGTTGAGAATGAACCATTTTTGACAGAATTTGGTGAATGTCCTGAATTTAGTTTATCCCAAGTAAAAAAAGAAATAGCTTTGGTAAAAACTTTGGATGATCGACCGATTTTGATAACCGATAGCGGAGAATTGAGCTCATGGTTTAAAACAGGCAATCTTGGTGATAAATTTGGTCATACTATGTATAGAAGTGTTTATAGTGAGTTGTTGGGTTTTTCAAAATATATGCTTCCGGCATCATTTTATCGAATAAAAGCTGGTATAAACGGATTAGCACTGGAAAATGTAATAGTAGCAGAATTACAAGCTGAACCATGGGTGCCTGATGGCTACAATCTGGATATTACATATGATAAAATGAAGGAACAAATGGATAAAAATCAGATTGAGAGTAATATTAAATTTGCCAGAAAGACTGGTTTTTCGGGAATTTATCTTTGGGGTGTTGAATGGTGGTATTGGTTGAAACAAACAAAAAATGATAGTGAAATTTGGGATTTTATGCAGGCATATATTGCTAATCCAAATATGCAGAATTTATAATATGGCAAAAATAATTTATGGTGTAGCTGGCCAGGGATTTGGTCATGCTATGCGTTCAAAAGTAATAATTGATCATCTGAAACAAGTAGGTCATGAAGTTAGGGTTTTGACTTATGGTCAGGCTTTGCCGTATTTGAAAAAATTTGTCAGAGTTGATGAAATTGTTGGTTTGCAGTTAGTCTATAAAAATAATAAAGTGGATTATCTTTCAACTATTATCAAAGATAGTAAAAAATTTCCAAAAATTTTACAAAGTTTCAGTCAAGTCTCAAAAATATTTAATAAGTTTGAACCAGAGGTGGTAATTTCTGATTATGAACCGATGAGTTCGATTTTAGCTCATTTAAATGCTTTGCCGTTGCTGTCAATCGGAAATCATCATTTTATTACAAACTGCGAAATTAAATTTCCAAAAAAGTATTATCGTGATTATTTGACGGTAAAAGCCATAACTTTGGCGATGACGCCAAAGGCAGATGCGTATTTTATTACAACCATTGCCAAGGAAAAGATAAAAGATAAAAAAACATTTTTATTCCCGCCGATTGTACAAGAAGATGTGAGCAAACTAACTGCCAAAAAAGGTGATTTTGTGTTAGTTTATTTGACTTCTGAATATGGTCAGCTTGTTGAACAATTACAGAAATTAACAAAATATAAATTTGTGGTTTACGGAATGAATAAAAATGGGAAATATGGTAATGTGATTTTGAAAGAATTCAGTCGTAAGGGATTTGTAAAAGATTTAAGTCAGTCAAAAGCAGTAATTGCCAATTCAGGCTTTACTTTTATTAGTGAAGCTTTGTTCCTGAAAAAACCGTATTTTGCTATTCCTGTGGCAAATCAGTTTGAGCAAACTATAAATGCTGTTTACTTGGAGAAAATCGGGGTTGGAACTTATAGTGAAAATTTCAATCAGACAGAAATAGATAATTTTTTGCAGAATTTAGAAGTCTATGAAAAAAATCTAAAAAAATATCCGAAATTTACGAATCAAAAATTATTTAGCAAACTGGACAATTTTTTAAAAAAGTATTAAATTTAAAAAAAGGCACTCACACGAGTATTTTTTATTTGTTCAAGATAAATAATTAAGTTATAATTAAATTAAATAAGTCAAAATATGATAGAAAAAAAACAATTTGAAAATGGATTGAGACTGGTAACCATACCTGATCTTTCTGTCAGGTCGGTGACGATTTTTGTTCTTTTTGCAGTTGGTTCTCGTTATGAAGATAAAGATATCAATGGAGCTTCACATTTTGTTGAACATCTGATGTTCAAAGGAACAAAGAAGAGACCAAATTCTCTGGATATTTCAAAGGCACTTGATTCTTTTGGTGCAGAATACAATGCTGCAACCTCGAAGGATTGGACAGGTTATTATATAAAAATAGATAGTAGGCATTTAGAAGAGGCTTTGGATATTTTGTCTGATATGATTTACAATTCAAAGTTTGATGCTGGTGAGATTAACAAAGAAAGAGGTGTTATTTTGGAAGAAATAAATATGTATCAAGACAATCCCCTGATGTACATTGAAGATATCTTGGAACAGGTAGTGTTCAAAGGTTCAACTCTTGGTTCGGAAATTGCTGGTCCCAAAAAGGTGATTAGAGAAATTTCAAGAAAAAAATTGTTTGATTATAAAAATACACATTATGTTCCTGAAAAAACTGTAATAGGTATTGCTGGTAAAATTGATAATTCAATTGAACGGTTAGTAAAAAAATATTTTCAAACTACTGATAAGAAAATAAAAGGAGTGAAACAAGTAGGTTATAAAGATTTTGTTTTTGATCAGAAAGAAACTAGAATAAAAATTATTTATAAAAAAACCGAACAAGTGCAGGTAGCACTGGGATTTCCAGCTTATGGTTATTTTGATCCACGAGTTTATGCTTTGAATTTGCTTAGTGTAATTCTTGGTGGAAATATGAGTTCAAGATTGTTTATCTCTGTCCGAGAAAAAAGAGGTTTGGCATATTTTGTTCGTTGTTACCCTAATATTTATCAAGATACTGGTTGTTTGGTGATTCAGTCAGGGCTTGATAAGCATCGTGTTGGATTGGCGATTGAGACTATTGTTAATGAATTAAGACGAATAAAAAGTACCGGCGTAACGGTTGATGAATTGAAAAAAGCCAAAGAATATTTGAGAGGTAAGGTTGTTTTGGCTTTGGAAGATACTGCCAGTCAGGCGGATTGGTATGCCAAACAAGAGCTTTTGCAAAATCAAATATTAACTCCAGAACAGAAATTCAAAAAATTTGATTTAGTGACGGTTGCAGACATAAAGAAAGTGGCGAAGGAGATTTTTGTCAAAGAAAAAACAAGTTTAGCCTTGATTGGACCATTTAAAGATGAAAAATATTTTGAAAAGTTACTTAATTTGTAACCTATGAAAAAAATATTAGTGGCAAATTGGAAAATGAGAATTACTCATGAACAGGCAATTGAATTTGCAAAAAAAGTAAAAAATTTAAAGAGTCGAAAATATGATATTGCTTTGGCTCCAAGTTTTGTTAGTCTCGAGGCGGTTGGTCGAATTTTGAAAAAAAGCAATATTAGTCTGGTAGCACAGGACATTTCGGCTTGGGAATTTGGTGCTTATACTGGAGAAGTGATGGGGCAAGATTTGAAAAAATTGGGTTGTAAGTATGTGATTATTGGGCATTCAGAGAGGCGACAGTATTTGCACGAAGATGGGAGTTTGATAAATCAGAAGATAAAGATTGCTTTGAAAAATAAATTGATTCCAATTTTGTGTATTGGGGAAACAATGCAAGAAAGAAAATCAGGAAATACAGCCGCGATGTTGGTCCAGGAGATAAAACAAGCTTTGAGTGATATCCCGAATTTGAATCAGCATAATTTATTAATATCATATGAACCAATTTGGGCGATTGGAACCGGCACAACTTTGCGAGCTGATGAATGTGAGGAAGCCTATCGTGTTATAAAAAGAGCCATCACAACTCTGTGTTCTGAAGAATATTTCCAGCGAAAAGTCAAACTTCTTTATGGTGGTAGCATTAATGCCACCAATATGGCAGAATTAAGTCAATTACCTCAAATTTCAGGTTATTTAATTGGTGGAGGAAGTGTTGATTTTGTCAAATTTAGGCAAATAGTTGAGGCTTGAAAGATAGCTAGGGTGTGATATAATGCTTTCATTATATAATTTAGTTATATTTATGATATATAATTTTATTGCTCTGGGCGTAATTATGGTTTTTTTGATAGGGATTGGAATTGTAGTTGCAAGGAGGTATCATCAGATAAAAACTATTGATGTTGAAACTATTTCTGAAGAAAAAGAAGCACAAGTGCGAGAAAGGATTTTGATTGAAAGAATGAGGAGAAGGGCTGAAAGTGGTAAAAAAATCATAAAGCAATTAGTTAAGCCTGCTGGTGGTAGAATAAATAATTTTGGCCGAAAAATGTTTAAGCGGATTTCTGACCTTGAAAAAAAATATCAAAAAGAATCAGTCCAGAAAAGCAAAACAGATGACAAGGTTGATGAACAGAAAATTAATTCATTTCTCCAGAAAGCTGAAGAATTTTTTGACAAAGCAGATTATCAGGAGGCTGAAAAAAGTTTCATTGAAGTAATTGGTTATGATGCGCAAAATATTAGAGCTTACAAAGGTTTGGTAAATTTGTATCTTGAACAAAAGGATTATGATCAGGCATTGCAAACGGCGATGTTTGTATTGAAATTATCGAAGAAGAAAGCAAATGTCATTACCAAAGATGATGGCTATGGTGGTAAAATAAAGACTGTTGATAATGCTGAAGAACAAAAGGAAAATTATATAAAAGTTGGTGAAATATTGGAGGAAAAAGGTGATGAGAGGCGCGCCTTTGAGTTTTTTCAGAAAGCTTTTATCCTGAATAACAATGATCCTAGAATACTTGATTTATTGATAGAAAGTGCTATAATAATGCGCAGTAAATTAGCGGCACTAGATTACCTGCAAAAATTGGAAAAAGTAAATCCTGAAAATCAGAAGTTGAAAGATTTTAAGCTTAAGATTGCGGAGTTATAAAAACGGCTAAAGGATTGGTTTAGTTTTTTAGATGTTTGTAAAAGTTGGTTTTATAGATACTGTAATTGTAAATCCGCCGTCATAGCTTTGTTGGTACCTGCCTGCCGTCATAGCTCAGTTGGTAGAGCGCAGCCATGGTAAGGCTGAGGTCTCCAGTTCAACCCTGGATGACGGCTCCATAGAAGATTAAAATTGTAGGGTTATTTAATTAAGATAGTAATGCTACCATCATGGGTCGGTAGCCCTGAAACTAGTTCAGGGCAGGTTCCGCGGTCAAACGCGAAGAAGATAAAGTCAAAATTGTAGGGTTATTTAATTAAGATAGTAATGCTACCATCATGGGTCGGTAGCGAAGCGGTCAAACGCGGCAGACTGTAAATCTGCTGGCCTTGTGCCTTCGGTGGTTCGAATCCGCCCCGGCCCACCAAAAATACACCAGTTATGGTGTGTTTTTGTTTTAAAAATATTTGTGGATAAAAAGTTGCTTGTTTTTTATAGAAGATATACAATACCTAAACCTATGGAGGGGGTTATGGGAATTGTGAAGTGATTTTTTTTTATTTATTAATTGAAAAATTATGGAAAAACATAAATGTTACAAACATCAAGTAGCGGTCAGTTTCAAGAAAGCTGTCGGACAGTTAAACAAGGTACTTAAGATGACGGACGATGACAAGTATTGCGTTGAAATTATGCAACAAAATTTAGCTGTAATTGGTTTGCTGAAATCAGCCAACCAACAACTCTTGGAAGGTCATCTGAACTCATGTTTCAAAAAAGTCATGGAATCAAAATCAGAAACCAAGAAAAAACAAATGACTGACGAAATTTTACAATTAACAAAATTATCAAATAAATAATTATGTCAAAGAGCAAAAACAAACAAAAAATTTTATATATTTCTGGCATGACATGTGTTTCTTGTGAAAATTTGATTTCTGAAAGTTTAAAGGAATTTGAGCAAATCAAAAATTTGCAGGTTGATCATAAATCGCATCGAGCAATTTTTCAGCTTCAAGCACCAATACAAAATGACAAACTATTCAGTAAAATCCGCGAACTTGGTTATGAGCCTTCATGGAATGAAATAAAAAAAATTGAAAAGAAAAAAGTCACATGGCAAAAGTGGTTAATGGCAATACTGATTGTTGCCTTGTTGGTAATCGTCTTTCGTTATTTTTCAACTTTGGGAGTATTTAATGGCCTTGATGGTGAGATAGGTATGGGTATGGCATTGTTAATTGGGGTAATTGCTTCAATGTCCACATGTTTAGCAATTGTCGGTGCCGTAGTTATGAGTTTTGGTGCAAAATATGAAACCAACGAAACTTCTTTTTATCAAAGAAATTTAAAACCACATTTATTGTTTCATTTTGGTAGGCTTTTGACTTTTTTTATTCTTGGAGGAATCTTAGGAATTGTTGGCAGTTGGGTTAGCTTGTCAACTAATTTTATGGTTATTTTTACCGTGTTTATTGCAGTAATTTTAGTTTGGCTCGGGTTAAACATCTTGGGTATTGTGCCATCACTAACTACTATTTTTCATCTACCAAAATCCAGTTTCAAAACTTGGAATCAATTAAAAAATTCTGAACATCCTTGGGCGCCGATGATCTTGGGTGGTATAACTTTTGTCTTGCCGTGTGGTTTTACTCAAAGTATGCAGTTGTTTGCAATAAGTTCGGGAAGCTTTTGGATTGGAGGGGTGACGATGTTTTTATTTGCACTAGGAACAATGCCGGTATTACTCGGTCTTGGTGTAGCTACAACTAGATTTAAGAACATGAAATTTCAAGTATTGGAAAAGGTTATTGGGATGGTGGTAATTTTATTTGCAATTTATACACTTTCTACTGGTTTAGCTGTCGCGGGAATAAATTTTAATTTGTTTGATTCCAAAACAGAAGGTCAAGTGCAAATTTCAAATTCAGATGTTCAAAGAATAAAGATGGAGATTGATTTTAATGGTTTTAGTCCAAATGTATTTAGGATTAAAAAAGATGTGCCAGTTGAATGGGTGATTAATGCTAAACGGCTTTCTGGTTGTACCAGTGAAATAATAATTCCAAGTATGAACTTTCGCAAAAAATTGGAGGCTGGAGAAAATCTGATAAAATTTACTGCGACAAAGGCTGGTACGGTTAATTTCAGCTGTTGGATGGGGATGGTGAGAGGAAAGTTTATTGTTGAATAGAAGGTAGCTAAATAATTAGTGTTGAAAAGGTTATTAAAATGTAATTAATTTATTTATGAAAAAACAAACATTTCAGATACAGGGTATGCATTGTGCTTCTTGCGCCCTAAATATTGAGAAGGCATTATTAAAGGAGTCAGCAATAAAAAAAGCTGTAGTTAATTATGCTAATGAAAAAGCATATTTTGAATTTGATGAAAATTTAATTGAAATGGAAAAAATCAGAGGAATTGTTGAGAGCTTGGGAAATTATAAAATAGTAGAAGCAGGAGATTCAATGCATCATGATGATAATCTCAAATCAATAAAACGAAAATTTATTTGGTCGGCTATTCTAACAATTCCGGTGCTTTCAACAATGTTCTTTATGCCAGAATTTGGTATGAATTGGCTCAATGTTGAAATCGAGAAATGGATAATTGCAGTTTTAACCTTTGTTGTAGTAATTGTAATAGGTTGGCAATTTCATAAGGGAATGATAATGCAACTGCGTCATGTTTCCGCTAATATGGACAGTCTGATTTCAATCGGAACTTTAGCCGCTTTTTTATTTAGTATTTATTCTATGTTTGTTGGTGGGGATGCTTTTTTTGAAACAGCAGCGGTTATCATAACACTGATATTATTAGGTAAATATTTAGAAGCCAGAAGTAAGGGTAATGCTTCTAATGCAATTAGAAAGTTGATGGAATTAGGTGTAAAAAAAGCTAAAGTATTTGCTGGAGATAAAATTGTTGAAATGGAAATTGAAAAGGTAAAGGTGGATGATATTGTTTTGGTAAAAGCAGGTGAAAAAATACCACTTGATGGAATTATTATTGAGGGAGAAACATCGATAGATGAATCAATGTTGACGGGTGAGAGTATTCCAGTCGATAAAAAAGTAAAGGATAAAGTTTTTGGTGCAACAATGAATCAAAGTGGGGTAATAAAAGTAAAGGTTACTCAAGTAGGCGAAGCAACGGTGCTATCACAAATCATAAAATTAGTTGAGCAAGCTCAATCATCAAAAGCACCAATTCAAAAGTTGGCTGATCAGGTTTCTGGTGTTTTTGTGCCGGTTGTGATTGGGATTGCAGTAATAACTTTTGTTGTTTGGTTTTTTGTTTTGCAAATCGGATTGGCTACAAGTTTAATCAATGCTGTGGCAGTACTGGTGATTGCTTGTCCTTGCGCACTTGGTTTGGCGACTCCAACTGCGATTATTGTTGGGACTGGACGAGGGGCTGAAGCGGGTGTTCTCATTAAAAATTCTCAAAGTCTAGAAATCGCATACAAAGTTGATACAGTTATATTTGATAAAACAGGAACATTAACCAAAGGAGATTTAATGGTAAAAAAAGTTTATTCCAATCCGGCAAAAAAATATACAGAAGATAAGTTATTAAAAATCGCTGGGTCAATTGCGATGAATTCAGAACATCCAGTATCAAAATCAATTTATAATTATGTTGTAAATAAGCAAATTGAAATTAATACTAAGTTTCATGATATAAAGGAATTATCTGGTCGCGGTGTGATTGCTAAGTGTGAACACAGTAGGAGGGTAATGTTAGGTAATAGAAAATTGATTGAAGAGCAAGGTGTGGTAATCGCTTGGATGGATCAATTTCAATCTATGGGTGGAACGATTGTTTTTATTGCTCATGATGTTGATGGAGTTATTGGTGCGATTCAGGTTGAAGACCAGATTCATGAGAATTCAGTTGAAGCAGTAAAAAAATTACAGCAAACTGGTAAGAAAGTAATTATGCTAACTGGAGATAAAATGACAAATGCTCAAAGTATTGCCAAACAATTGGGGGTAGATGACTTTATTGCCGAGGTTTTGCCAGAGGAAAAAGCCAGTAAAGTTATTGAATTGCAGAATAAAGGGAAAATAGTGGCTTTTGTTGGTGATGGAATAAATGATGCTCCTGCTTTGGCTCAAGCGAATTTGGGGCTTGCCATTGGTGGTGGTACTGATGTTGCGATGGAGACCGGAGATATTGTATTGATGAAAGGTGATCCGTTGAAGGTAGCTAGTGCAATAGTGTTGTCAAAAACTACATTTCAAATAATTAAACAAAATTTGTTTTTTGCATTTATTTATAATATTTTAGGTATTCCTTTGGCAGCTCTAGGGTTTCTAAATCCAATGATTGCTGCAGCTGCTATGAGTTTGAGTAGTGTGTCGGTTGTGACTAACAGTTTGAGGGTGAAAAGAATGAAAGATTGAATGATTGGAATAAAGTTGGGAAAAACCTTACGATTCAGTAAGGTTTTTTGTTTTTAAAAAAAACAACAAATTGCATTGAATTTGTGTTTGAGATTAGTTTACAGCTTGCTTGGGCAGTGGCTGATAGAGTTTTTCACATGCTCCTTGTTTGACATAACAGGTTTTCAAGACATTGTCTTCAATTACGAAAATCCAATCATGCCAAATTCGGTATTCAGCAGGACGAAAATCGTGTCTGATAATTTGACAGGTGCGATTCTTTCTCTGGGCTGGTACTGATTCTTTGAGCATTTTAATTAATGCCAAGAGATACAGGGCTTGTCGATGAAGCGTGTCTCTGAAAATAGAGTTGAAAGTTTCGCACATCTGGGTTCTGGAAATGAATTGTCTGAAGGCATGTTGGTCGATGGAAATCCAGGTTTCTGTTTGCCACAATTTGACTCGGGCGGTGCAGAATAGTGAACAAGCAATTGAGATATTTGGACTTCGTACGATATCAGGATCTTTGGCGTGAATAAAATTGCCTGCAGAGATAACACGACCTTGGCAAAATTGATACAAACCGCGTATCTTTTTACCTGTTTTACATCTGATAAAATAGCCGACACATAGCTGTTCATCAAGTTGAAAGTAGTACTGCGTTTGATAGGAAAGATTTCGGAGTGTTTGTTTTACTTCTTCAATTGTGAATTGGTTGTGAATCTCGGGTGGCAAGTGCTTCTCAACAATTTTGATAATTGCATAACCAATGGATGACAATTTGTTGTGGAAGAGGAAAATCCCGTCAGCGAAAATTAGTAGGTTATCTGAAACATTTTGTCTAAATCTTTGGGGTAGATTTTCTAGTGCCAACTCCACAAATTCTGCATTGAAAATAGTCGGGAGGGCCACATGATGCTCCTTTCCTGTTTTTTTCTTGTCATCGGACAATTATTTATAGCATGTTGTGTGTTTTTTGTCAATGTGGTTTTATTATTGGATAAATTTTGTTATAATATTGGGAGAAAGAATAAATATTATGAAAAAAATATTAATAATGTTATCGGTTGCAATGCTAGCTGTATTTGTTGGTACGACAATAAATGTTGAAGCAAATTCAATTGCATCACAATTGAAGGGACGAATATTGATTCAAAGCCAAGCTGGGCAACAGGTATGGTATGTTGATCCAGGGAGTGATGAGCGGTATAGGCTCAATAGTTTAGAAGATTTAAATTTTGTGATAGAAAATTTGGGTTTGCAGGTGTCTGATGATTACATTATAAAATATTTAGTTTTCCCGCAAAATGTTTGGGGTAAATTTTTAGTTGTCATTGATAATAGCAATGCTAGAAAAGTATATTATATTTACCCGGTTGACGGCAAAGCATATTTGATTATCAATGATGATAAAGTTTTATCTACAATGAAATCTTTTGGGTTAAGTATTCTAAATGAAAATTTAAATAAAATAAAAATAAGTGATTTAGATAGAAGTAAAGTTAAATAATTAATTTAAATTGTTATGAAAAAATTTACATTTTTTTCTGTACTGATGATGCTGGCAATAGTATTTGCGCCTGTGGCCAATGCAGCGTCTTTGGCCCAAACATTGAGCGGAAAAATTTTACTGCAAGTCGAGGAACATGGTGAAGCTTGGTATGTTTATCCTGGTGATTTTCACCGATATTATCTTGGACGACCAGCTGATGCTTTTGATCTTATGCGTAATCTGGGTTATGGAATAACAAATAGGGATTTACAAAAAATACCGGTTGCCGCCAGTAATATGGCTGGAGGAATTGATCATGATGGAGATGGTTTGAAATTGGAAGTTGAAGCTGCATTTGGTACTTCTGATTTATTAGCAGATACTGATGGTGATGGTTACAATGATTATGAGGAAATATTTTTCGGTTATAGTCCTACTGACCCAAGAAGAGTCAGGTTGACTAATGAAGCCTTTGCTCGGCAACATGCGGGTAAAATTTTTCTTCAAGTAGAAGCACATGGTGAAGCTTGGTATGTTGATACAATTGCTTATAATCGACATTATTTGGGGCGACCAGCAGATGCTTTTGAAATCATGAGAAGTCTGGGTCTGGGTATTACAAATGCTAACTTGGCTCAAATACCGATTGCTAATAGTTCAATACCAGTTGAAGCAAACTGGCAAAGTTTTAGCCGAACTGCTTCGGGTATAAATTATCAGTTTGAATGTCCGCCTGATTGGTCAGTAAATTATGCTACAGATTATGGTGAGAATGTGACTTTGACTCAATGCAAGAAGATTTATGCCGGGACTCAATACATTGATGATGGCATAGCTGTTTCAGTCGGTTATGTCCCTGATAGTATAGCAGCCTCATACGAAAATATGGCTGGTGAAAATTATTCATATGCTATGTTGCAGAGTATTTTAATGCAACCGTATGTTTCACAATATTCAAGTAATGTTTTCAGTGGAGCATATTCGTCTTCGACTGTAAACCCAACGCTTAGATTTTTAGCACGAAGAACGGTTGGCAGTGGATATATTGAGATCCAGGCAACATCCTATGGTACTTCACATACTGTAAATCAATATCTGGAGATCGTTAACAAGATTGTTGCTAGTGTTACTACAAATTAAATTTTTCCGAAAGAAAAACATCACTTGTATGAGTGGTGTTTTTTTGTTTAGTCTAAATATTTGTCTTGACTAAGATTTGAAATTAATTTATAATTAATTTTGCTGTTTTTCAACTCAAGGGAGGAGAGGTAATGGTGAAGACAACCGTTCTAAAAAGACCAAGATATGATTTGTTCCTTACCATAAAAAGTATTCAACATGCTTTGCTTCAAGGCAGAGATTTGTCCAACGCATATTTTTGTTTAAACCAAATGAGAGAAGATGTTTTTTCCTTGATTGAAAGTGGTTTGAATGAGCAGATTGTAGCGTTTGATTATTTCAATGAAGAAGAACAAAGATTGATGTTGGAAATTTGTAGGCTTCTAAGAATCGCTGAATCAGAGGGAAGATGTTTTTGGAAATGGTTTCCAGGGCAAAACTTGCTTAATGTGATTAATCAAATATTTTTCGTTTTAGAGGAGTCGGATTATAATTTGAAATATTTAGAAGTTTATAATGATCAAGATTTGCCAATAGAGACAGTCGGAGAAATTATGAGGCAAGTTGATTATTTTGATGTCTACATTTAAAAAGGTCATGGTTTAATATAACTGTGATTTTTTAATAAAAAACTGCATTATTAGGATGCAGAAGTTTGTAACTGACGCCAAAATACAAAATTATTAATCAGTTTGATAAAGCGCAAAACATTGTTTGCTCGTTTGTAATCATTAAATAGTTGACCGGTGAATTTATTTTTTCCGAGTTGGATTGTGAATGGTTTGTTTAGTCTGATAACAATGGGTGTTTGGGGTAGATCTGGATCAATTAGAATTATTTGATGATCACCAGTAATAACTTGAAAACCCAGGAAAATAGGTAGTGTTGAAAGATCAATAAGACTGATATCATTTTTGTGTGGTCCGCTAATTTTGTAAACAAGGTACATGGTTGTCTCCTTTCCCGTGAAGGTATGAGATTAGTTTATCATAAATAAAGAAAATAGAGAAAATTCACCCTATTGACAAAAATGATAAAATATTATATAATTTTAGGTAAAACTTTGACTGAAAAAGTTATATTAAGTACGATTTCTAATATATGACATCTGAAGTAAAAAATGTTTGTTGTCGAAATATTACCATAATAGCTCGCTATGTACAGAAAATGTTGGGTAGCGATAGTCTTTTATTTCAAGGATTAAAATATAAAGAAGTATTTTATAAAGATGAAAATAATTGGATAACCTTGGCTGAATACAATGAGGTAATGGAGAAGGCGATCGATATGGTAAAGGATCCAAAGGCGCCATATAAAATGGGATTTTCTGCTCGAGAGCTTGAATCCTGGGGAGCTTTTAAATACATTGTTAATGTATTTGCTAGTGTTATCCTCGGACCGATTGAAGTCTATAAACAAGTTGGACGCTATAATCAGTTTTTTAATAAAACAAAGACAATGGTAGTGGCTAAAGAAGAAAAAAATTCGTGCGCCATAAAAGTAAAATTTGCAGAGGGTGTAAATCCGGTTGACGATTTTTATAGTGATTATTTTATCCAAGGAATATTATCAAGTGTTCCACATATTTGGAATTTACCTCATCCAGAATTTGAGGAACCATTACTTGAGTATAATTTGAAAAAATTATTGTTTGAAATTGGAAAAATTGATCCAAAAGAAGTGGTAATAAGAAATAAAAAATTATTTATCAAAGGTGAGGAGTGTGGTCGACCCGTAGTACTGATTTCTGAAAATGTTAGAGCGGGAAAAATGTTTTTTGGTAAATATCGATCAATTCAATCTGAAGATGATTTGAAAAATGAACAAATTGGTCTGCTCATAAGTCGTGATTACACGATAAATAAATTTTTAACTTTGAAGAAAGGTCAGATTTTCAATGCACCGTATTTTATTTATAAAGTAAAGTGGCAGTCAATCAGTTTTTGGTCAAAGTTATATCGTTTGTTCATCCAATCATATTTTAGTAAAAAATCATTTAGAGAAGGTTTTGAAAGCCAGTTGGCAACGATCAAAAATTATGTTGAAACGCTAGAAGATAAAGTGATTGAAAGAACAGAACAGCTGAATCAAGCGAAGAAGGAAGCAGAATTTTGGCGAGGTAAAGCTGAAAATCTTTTGTATGCAATGTTGCCAGAACACATTGTAAAAAGAATGATTGTCGGGAAATTAAAAGCGGAAAAAACCAAAGGGACAATAGTTTTTACTGATTTGGCAGGTTTTACTAATTTTAGTCGTGACAAAGATCCAGAAGAAGTTTCTAATTTATTGACTAAATATTTTACAGAGATGAGTCAAATTATTGGGGATCATGGTGGTTGGGTGAATAAATTTTTGGGAGATGGAATTTTGGCTATGTTTGGATTACATGGCAATGAAGATTATCCTGAACAAGCAATCAAGGCTGCAATACGAATGCAAAGGGTGATGCATAAATATCCTTGGGGAAAACGAATCGGTGTAGCAACTGGAAAATTTATTACAGGAGAATTTGGAACAGAAGATTCTCGGCGTTTTGATTGTTTAGGCCATGTGGTAAATCTTGCTAGCAGACTTCAAGGACACGCTGAAAGTGGAGAGGTGTTAATTTGTAGTGATACTTATACTTTGGTAAAAGATAAATTCAAATTTGATGAAGTAATAAAAATTTCACCAAAAGGAATTGGAGAAATTGATGTTCATAGAATAAAAGATATTTATCAAGAAATCGATTAAATAAAAAGTCCGCATCCTTGTCCTCAAATAATTATATTAAAAGACAAGGATGCGGACTTTTTTTTCTAAAATATTTATGATGCGTCTTCCATGATTGTCCATAAATTTCTTCTGGCTGTTCGGGTGAGCATCTCGTCTGGGTTGACGGCTGTAACATGTTTGATCAATTTGAGAAAAGGAATATCAGAAGAGCTGTCAGCGTAAGCATAGCTTCGGGATAAATCAATATGGTGTTTGTCAGCAAATTTTTGGATTAAGTTGGCTTTTTCTTCTTTGTAGCAGAGTTTCTCGACTTTACCGGTGTAAATGTTGGCTTTGGTAGTGATTTTTGTATCAAGAGTTGCCCTTGCATGAATCAAAGTTTTGAATTGGTTAGCTAGTGGATGTATGACTTCTGACACGAAAACAACGGTATGACCTGTTTTTGTATGGTCTATTAGAGTTGGTAGTAAACCATATTGAATATTTTTGATTAAGTTTTTATTGAAAGTTTTTTCAACTGTGTGGTCGAGTTCGGCGACATCCCAGCCATGTAAAACCCACAATGATTTTTCCATAAGTTTTTTGTGGGGCATTTGTCCAACTTTTTCCAGGAAAAGCCAATAAAAAATTTTAAATGCATCATTGGCATGAACTTTGTGCATTTTGAATAATTCTTTAACAAGTTGTTGTTGGGAGTATCCATTATAAATAGTGTTGTCTATGTCAACAAAGGCGCCAATTGCTTGTTGTTTTTTTTCAAAATAATAAGGTGGCATGTAGCGATTCGGCAACATTTCAATTATTTTATTCTCTAGAAGATGATTGATTGATTTTACTTGTTTTTTGGGTAAATTGTTTGATTGCTTGTTTGTTTTTGGTATCTGAAGTGGTAGTCCGAAGGAAACTGTAACTGTGCCAGGATATAAATGGTGGTGTTTGGGGATTACTTTGTCAGCGTTGGAAATGGCGACAGGGATTATTGGTGTGTGACTACCAAGACTGATTCGAGCAGCACCAGTGTGAAAATAATGTAGAACATGGAGCATCTCTATGTGTCCTTCGGGAAAAATAATTAATGAATTGCCTTTCTTTATCAAGTTGATAGCTTTGTTAATGGCTTGCTCGGGATCAAGAGCATCGTTGTACCTTGCTTTGTCAACTGAATCACGCATGACTGAAACAGCGTCCATTTTCCTTAACCAAAATCTCAAGATTGTAGGAAACTGATCAAATGGAGCAACAAATAAAACTGCTTTTGAACCCAAAATTGTTAATAGAATGAAACCATCAAGTTCGCTTGGGTGGTTTGGGGCATAAATAACAGATTCTGATTTATGAGTGTTTTCTAGATATTTTGGATTGATTTTGATTAATTGTAAATTGAATGAAGCTTTGATAATAAAAACAGCGGCACTACGCCACAGGGAACTCCTATTTTCTTTTTCTAATAATTTTTCAAATAATAAAAGTGCCGGTAGCAAGACTGCAATAAATCCGCCAATGAAAAAAAATAGGCTGAAGTAATGAAAACGACCTCGATTGAATTTATTTTTTTTCATAAATAAAAACTGACATAAAATATATTGTTAATAGAAGCTTATAAACATTATACAATAATTTTGTTGATTTGAAAATTTTGACAGGAAATCTGATGCAAGATATGATGGTTAACAGGAAAGTATCATCTTTAATGGAGGAGAAGAAAACCAAAGGGAGGGTTGACAATGATACAATTCCCAAAATCAGTCGAACCTTTTGTTGATGAAGCTTATGATTTTCTAAAAAGGCTAATAAAACATGTCCAATTGGATTTTGTTGTGCTTGATGATTGGAATACTGGTGGTTTTGAAGGAGCGAGATTGATTTATGGTGCGGACTTTGTTGAATCTTGTGACAGTGACTGTGGTAAGTGTGTTCTTTTCAGAAATGTTGGAGCGGACAACGGACAACCTCCGAAATCATTTGTCTTGCGGACAGCTCTTTGTGATACAACTCCGGAGCAGTTGAAAATTTTTACAGGAAAACAAAAGAGATTAAATTGCAAAACCTTTGATCAATATGTTCAAGCTTTCGTGGCTTTTTTTGTTGATAGCTGTAATTCATTTGCTGAATTTAAAGCAGAAATTGATTGGGTTAAAGGTTGTAGATTGTTGGTTTTTCAAGGTTCAATGAATAGAGACTTTTTGGAACAAGAAGAAAAAAGAATGAAATGGAGAATTATTGATTTGGTGATTGAAAAACTAAGAAATCAGGGACGAATCAGAGAAGAGAATTTAGTCTTTGAATATTCTCGTGAAATCGGGATTCATTAGCGGTATTAATATATACTGCTTTTTTGTCTAAATTTATTGTATTGACAAAATATGGTTGTTATGTTAGAATAATTTGTTCCACGCAGGAGGAAACCCATGGGTAGAAATAAAGGTAATTCAGCCAAGGAGTTTGCTTGTTTGCCAACTGTGGATAGAGAAGAATTTTTTGTTGAGGTTGCTGTGCTCGAAAGCCTGTGTAGAAAAATGTTTGTGACAGCTGAATGTTTGTCAACAGAGATGAGACAATTGTTGATTAATCGTGTACTTGAAAATTTGGCAGAGTCATTTGAGAAATATTGGCAGGAATGGGAAAGATTGGTGTCTGAAGGTAGGTGGAGTGCGGAAACTGTTTGCCTAGTTGATTTTGAGGGAGTGTTGTATATGAGAATGCAACGGTTCAATTGGAATTGTGGTTGCAGTGGTCGACCATTTGCCCAGCATGGTGGTTTATATGTTCTTTATGAGGCGGTCAGTGATGCCTTTGACAATTTTAATAAAAATTTTTTGAAAATGCGCAGTGTTCATTAATACTGTGTTTTTTTATATCCAAAAATATTTAATAATGATTGTGAAAAAACAAGAATAAATAATTAGACAGTATAAAAAAAATTTGCTTTAATATAGTTATCTAAGTAATGTTACAAAACTACGAAAAATTACAAAATGTTACAAAAATTTAAAATATACTTAAGTTTATTGTAAAAATTCGTGATATTCGTATATTCGTTTTATGAAAAAGTTAGTTTTATTGCTGATTTTAATGTTGATGGTTAGTTTCAGTTCGATTCAACCAGCACAGGCAATTAATAATCAACAGATTAATGCTAGTGTTCAAGTGCTTTGTCCTGATGGAGATAGTAATTGGTTTAGTGGTTCGGGTACTATGATTGATTCAAGTGGAATCGTGATGACAAATCGCCATGTGGTTACAGATTCAAATGGTTATATTATTAATTCTTGTTATGTTGGCGTGACTAAGAGCATTTCTGTTGCTCCAAGTTTTGATTATGTGGCGGAAGTAAAATATTGGGCAACTGACGCGGATATGGATGTGGCATTTTTGTATATTGATAATCAAGCCAATGAGCTTTTTTCAGCAATTGATGTTTTTGCATATGATACAAATAATTTAAATTTGGGAGATAGTCTAGAAGTGGTTGGTTATCCATCAATTGGAAATAGTACTTTGACTTATGTTAATGGTGTTGTAAGTGGTTTTTCTGGTAATTATATCAAGTCAACGGCACCAATTGATCAGGGCAATTCTGGAGGTTCAGCTTATAATTCCCAGGGATATTTTGTTGGCATCCCTTCAGCTGTACAGCTTGGTGTAGCTAACTCTATTAGTTATATTTTGAATATAAATAATGTAAAAGATTGGCTGATACAAACATTTGGTTCAGATTATCAAGCTGATTTGTATGGTGCGTCAGCTACTTCTAATATTAATGAAAACATAATAGAACAACAAAGCGACATTACTTCTCCAAATACTGATGCAGTTTATGGCTGGGTTTATACTGATTCATCAATGAATACTGCTTTGACTTTTGAGCAAACTGAATCTGATTCAAACCCATATTTTATTTGGGATGGATTTACTGACGATAGTGGTATTGCCGGGTATTATGTTTACTTTGGTTTTGATTTTAATGCTCGTCCGATTGAAGAAGGAATGTTGGTAACTTCCAATAAATATTATGGTAAAGCAGATAAAGGTGATGGTGAATATTATTTATTAGTTCAAGCCAAAGATAATTCTGGTAATGTTTCTAATACAATTTATTGGACTTATAATTATCAATCTGCAAATTCACATAATATTATTTTAGAACCTATTACTGATTCACCAGTCGTTATTAATTATGATCCTTATGAATTGGATTTTCCACAAGCAACTCTTCCCGGAGCTTTGGCTCAAACATTGAGTGGTAGAATATTATTACAAGTTGAAAGAAATGGTGAAGCTTGGTATGTTTATCCAAATAATAATAAAAGATATTTTCTAAACCGACCAGCTGATGCTTTTACGATTATGAGAGAGTTGGGCCTTGGAGCAACGCATCAGTTTATTTCAAGTTATTCGGTGTATCCAAAACATGTTTGGGGGAAAATATTGCTTGATGTTGAGAAGAATGGAGAAGCTTATTATATTTATCCAATAACTGGTAGGGCATATTATCTTGGTCGTCCAGCTGATGCTTTTAGAATTATGAGAGAGCTTGGATTGGGGATAACTAATCAAAATTTAGCAAAAATTCCGTTTGATTTTATTTAGGATATTATTGCATTTAATAAGAAAAATTCCACTATAGTAACGACAAAGTCCTTGAAAGATTCAAGGGCTTTTTTCTTATAAAAAATACCATGCATTGCATAGTAAAATTAGTTTGTGTGATGATTGTCTTTTAATAGTCTCGCAAGTTGCCTGACAGAATTTGTTAACATTGATTCTGGTAATTGATCAAGGATGGTGGCAATGTTCCTTAATTCAAGTTTTATTTCTGGGTAATCTTCTTTTGAAATTGAATCAAAAGCAAATTCAATTTCCTTAAGCCAATAAAGGGCTTTCCCAAAGTCATAATGCATGCTATTATCATGTGCCAGTTTGGCTTGAGTTACAAAATATAGAGTTTTTCTTAGCGCATCTTGATGCCATTTTCTCGGGAAAGTTTTAACTGGAGTTTTTTGAGCTTGGTGGCGAGAAAGAATAAGCATGGCGTATTCAAGTTTGCTAACAAGTGGCCGTGAAGAATCTTTGTAAATTTGCATGATGATATTTTGGAAAAAAGACATTAATCTCGAGTACTCTGATAGAGGGACTTGATGTAGATGGTCAATTAGGTGGCAAGTCCAATTAAAGGCTAAACTGTAATGCTCGCAATATTGTTTATCAGAACATGTTGACAAAATATGGTGAGAGATTCTTCTGACAGCGAAAATATACCAGTGTTTCATGTTTGTTCTCCTGTCTATTAAGGTACAAAGATAGAATAAGATTATAAAAATCTAGCTGTTTTGTCAATGTGATTGACAATAAATAATTTAAGTGTTAGAATAATAGTATTCGGTCAATAACGGCCGAGATTGCCTCTGGAAGGCAAAGGAGATTTGATGAAAAATCAAAATGCACCAAGAAGAATTGTTGAACCGAGAGAAGTTCTTTTATCAAGGAGAAGCTTGTCAAGGAATCTTTTCTGTGAGGTACATCATCTGTGGTATGATCCTAATGAGCAGGGTGAATGTCCTTATTGTTTGGCTAATGCCAGAATGAATCAGATGAATAGTGCGCAAGAACCGGAAAGGTATTATCCTACTCTCGACTTGGCAAATCCGCCACCTGAATTTGCAGAGTGTATTGATTGTGCTGGAGAGTCTGAAAGTTCGTTTTGTGATGAATGTCCACATAAGCCAAAGTCGCCTAAAAATGTAATGAATTAAAATTTTCCGTGTCAATGTATACGGGTTTTTTATTTGGGAAGATGAAAGATTGAAGATTAAAGTTGAAAATAGGTGGAAATAAATTGGAAATAGTGAAATATTGAGATAGTGAAATAGTGAAATATTGTAATAATGTAATATTGTAATAATGAAATAGGTTGGAATTGGAAAGAAACTTGTTGATTCCGCCCTACCTGCCTGCTGGCAGGCATGGTAGGCAGGCAAAAAGGAAGCAAAAACCATTGGGGGCTTTAATTGCTACTTATGAAAATTATTATGTGTTTTAAACACGGCAAGAAAGCCCCCAGACCTGCCTTCATCAAGATTACGGCAGGCAAGCCCCGATGCTTACCGTGTTCGTGGGACTTGATACGGTGGAAAATGAATTGTAGAAGATTAAATTATATTATTATCCACGCAAATATTAATGTTTTTTGTCAAAGTGTGTTATAATTTTAAAAGAAAAAGTAAAAATAAAAATAAAAAAGAAGCAGTATGCTTGACAGTGTTTTTTTTCAGATTAGCGCACTCCTTGGAATAGTGGCCGTGGTGTCTTTTCTAATTCATTTACTTAGACAGCCATTGCTTATCGCTTATATTATTACAGGAATATTAAGTGGGCCAATTGTTTTTAATTTGATTGATTCGTCTGAAGATTTTTACCGTGCTTTTTCTGAATTTGGAGTTGTTCTGTTGTTGTTCGTGCTCGGGTTGAGTTTAAATTTCACTTATTTAAAAAAAATAGGGAAAGTAGCGATTCGGACAGCTTTAGCCCAGGTTTTCTTCACTTCATCGATTGGTCTTTTAATCTTAATTTTTTTTAAGTTTAGTTTTGTATCAGCTTTGTTTTTGGCAATAGCCATAACCTTTTCAAGTACAATTATAATCATTAAATTATTAACTGATAAAAGAGAATTGGAATCAGTTTATGGGCAATATACTGTTGGTTTGATGTTGGTTCAAGATGTTATTGCCATTGTACTATTGTTATTTATACCTTTGTTATCAGGACAAGAATCTTTTGTTGTAACTTTGGGAATCTGGGCATTGAAAGGTATAATATTATTTTCGGTAATTTATAGTTTATCAAAATTTATTTTGCCTTGGATTCTTGGTAAGGTTGCGAAATCAGCAGAATTTTTGTTTATTTTTACAATTGCATGGTGTTTTTGTATTGCTGGACTAGCTCATTGGGGAGGGTTTTCTTTGGAGGTCGGTGCATTGATGGCAGGTTTATCATTAGGTTCAACTCCATATCATTTTGAAATTAGTAGTAGAATAAAACCGCTTCGAGATTTTTTTATAATGTTATTTTTCATTATTCTTGGTTCACAGATGAATCTAGGTGATTTAAGACAAGTAATAATTCCTGGATTGGTGCTTTCAATTTTTGTATTGATTGGTAATCCATTGATATTATATTTGCTTTATCGGTTACAGCATTTTACAAGAAGGAATAGTTTTTTGGCCAGTGTGACTGCGGCACAGGTTAGTGAGTTTGGGTTTGTTTTACTTTTTGTTGGTAGACAGTTAGGCGCAGTGACTGATAGACAGATTGCGACATATACAGTTGTTGCTTTGGTCACAATTTTTATTTCGTCTTATGTCATAACTTATAACAAGAAATTATTTCAATTTGTTCGCCCGGTGTTAAACCTTCTTGGTAAGGATTATGCTTATAATGAAGAAGAAGAAGTTGAGTATTTTGATGCTTGGGTCTTTGGTTATCATCGTATGGGTTGGAAAATCGTAGAAACATTTAAAAAAAGAAAATTGAAAACAGCGGTTGTTGATTTTAATCCAGAGTATATAAAAAAATTACAACAAAGAGGCATTAGTTCTTATTTTGGTGATGTAGCTGATGTAGAATTTTTAGATGAATTAAATTTTGAAAAAGCAAAAATAATTGTTTTGACTGTTCCAGATCCTGATGACCAAATAACCGCGATATCTCATATCAAAAAGAAAAATAAAAAAGCGTATATTGTTGGTACATTGAATCATGCAAGAAATCTTGAAGATTTGTATAGAGCTGGCGCTGATTATGTGATGATGCCACATCTACTTGGGGGTGAATGGATGAGTCACAAATTATTGAATGAAAAGTGGACAAAGACAACTTTTCACAAGTTGAAAAGGCAACAGCATGATGAGATGATTTTACGATATGATATTGCCAGGTGATGACGGTGAAATAAGATTACGAAATATTTTGTACATAATAAAGTTAATTCTAAAATATAAATTAGTACTAAAGATTACAAAGAAAATTAATTCATATGGATCACATAGATATTCTAAAAAAATATTTGAGAGAACACCAAGATTATCCGGTGGAAAAAGATGAAATAGTCGGACTGTGTGATAGAATTGATGGACTTGATGAACTCGACAAACAATGGCTGAAGGATCATTTGTCAGATCGAATTTATTATTCAGCTGAAGATGTGTTGAAAAATTTGAGTTGGTAGTCGGAAGAAGGTAATGGAGTGATAGTGTTGATTTATGTTTTTAAATAGTCTGGTTGGCTATTTTTTGGTCTTGCAAAATGCAGATAAATGTGATATTCTAGAGAAAGATTAATTAATTTATTATAAATCATACCTTTTTAGAGCTTATTTTAGCTGTAAATTGTTATTCCTGCTCGATTGGCGAGTCATAACAATAATAAAAGGTAGAAGGATGGATCTTGGAATTAGATTTTAGTCCCAAGTTTGCATCAAAAAGGAAAGATAATATTATGACAAAAATTCCTACATTAGAGGAAATGATGAAGGCTGGTGTCCATTTCGGACACAATAAATCTAAGTGGCATCCAAAGATGGCGCCTTTTATTTTTACACACAAAAACAAGATTCATGTAATTAATCTTGAGCAGACTCAATTGAAATTACAGGAAGCATTAAAATTTGTGGCGCAAATTATTCAAAAAGGTGGTAATGTTTTGTTCCTTGGGACTAAGAAACAAGCGAAAAATGTGGTAAAAGAAGCTGCTGTTCGTGCCGGTATGCCATATATTACAGAAAGATGGCTTGGAGGAACTTTAACTAATGCTAAATCAGTTCTGGGGATGGCGAAAAATTTTCGTCGAATGAAAATGGAACGAGATACAGGTAAGCTTGAACGGTATACAAAACGCGAAAGATTGAAAATTGAAAGGAAGATTGAAAAGTTGGAACCCTTGATTGGTGGTATTGAAAATTTGACAAAAGTTCCAAGTGTTATATTTGTAATTGATGTAAAAAATGAAAAGACAGCGGTTGTAGAAGCAAACAAAATGGGAATTCCGGTTGTTGCCATTTGTGATACAAATGTTAATCCTACTAGAGTTCAATATCCAATCCCAGCCAATGATGATGCTATAAAATCAATCAGATTAATTACAGAGCTCGTTGCCGATGAAGTGCTTGAAGCAAAAAAGGATTTGAAGGTTGAAAGTGTAAAATAGCAAGATTGATTTTTGAAATTAGGTATAAAAATTAAGTTAAAAATACAAATATGGTAGATGTACAAACTATTCAGAAGCTTCGAAGAGTGACTGGCGCAGGAATGGTTGATTGTAAAAATGCCTTGGATGAAGCAAATGAAAATTTTGATTTAGCAATTGAAATTTTACGAAAAAAGGGTGAAGCAAAAGCAGCAAAGAAAGCTGATCGAACAGCGAATGAGGGGTTAGTTTCTGTGGCGAGAGCTGATGGAAAGGTGGCTGTTGTTGCTTTGAATTGCGAGACTGATTTTGTGGCAAGAAATGAAGATTTTATAAAAGCTGGTCAGGATTTGGCCCAGAGTCTGATTGAATTATCTGAAGCAGAATTTAAAACTAAATCAGAAGAAAAAATTAAAAATGAATTAATTGTTAAGATTGGTGAAAATATTAAATTAGGAGAATTTGGAGTTTATACCGGTGAAGTGATCGGTGTTTATCTTCATTCAAATAAAAAAGTCGCAGCAGTGGTCATCCTCGATGGTGGTAGTGAAAATGTAGCCGTTGATATTGCAATGCAGGCGGTCGCCATGGCCCCAGAGTATTTGGTCCCGGAGGATGTTCCAGCAGAAATTCTGGCAAAAGAGAAAGAGATTCTAGCAGAACAGATGAAAAATGAAGGGAAACCAGCCGAGATGGTAGAAAAAATTGTTGGTGGGAAAATTAATAAGTTTTATGAAGAAAATTGTTTGTTGAAGCAAGCTTTTATCAAGGATGATAAAATTAGCGTAGAAAAATATTTAGAAAATGTAGGTAATGGTGCGAAAATTGTAGCTTTTCATGTAATCACATTGTAAATAATTTTCAGCAATGAAATTAATTGAAGTACAAATAACAACTTGGGACAAGATTTACTACTTTGAAACTAGTGAAGTTGATTTTGATTTAGGTGGTTATGTCATTGTCCAAACAGAAAACGGAGAAGAAATTGTCAAGGTTGTTAATATTTGTGAACGAGGAAATGAAGTGCTGGATGAGGAGTTCTCTGCACAATATATTCGTAAAGCGGAACGAGAGGATATTGAAAAAGCTTTGGAATATAAAAAAAATGAGGTTAGCGTGCTTGCAACTTGCAAGTCAATGATAAAAAAAGTTAACTTGCCAATGAAATTGGTTGACGCGCATTTTTCGATTGATGGTAAAAGACTGACTTTTGCGTTTATTGCTAATGGTCGAGTTGATTTCAGAGTGTTATTAAAAGATTTAGTTAAGCAGTTTAAACTGAATATTCGTTTGCAACAGATTGGAATTCGAGATGAAATAAAAATAAATGGTGATCTTGGTTGTTGCGGGCATCAGCTTTGTTGTCAAAGTTTTTATAAAGAGTTAGGCAATGTGACTTCTGATTTGGCGGATTTACAGCAGATAACTCATCGCGGTTCAGAGAGATTGAGCGGTGTTTGTGGTCGGTTAAAGTGTTGTTTAACTTTTGAGAAAGAGGTGTATGAGGAATGTGCAGCTTGTCTACCAGCGGTTGGAACTAGAGTGAGAACGGACCAAGGACGAGGGGTGGTTATTGGCTGGAATACATTAAAAAAAAGTGTGAGAGTGAAACTGGATGATGATGGTGAAGGTGTCTCGATTATTGAAGTGCCAATTGATTGTAATAAAAAGCATAAAATACAGAAATAAAAAAGATGGCTTTTGGGCCATTTTTTTAATTTGAGACTGCATATATTGATTGAAAATGTTGATAAATTTAGTAAAATATCTTATAATAATAGAGTAATAAAATAGCAGATTTGGTAATATTTTTTAATATTTATATGCGTGAAAAACTCGAAAAATTGCGTGCGAGCGCAGTGGTGGAAATCCAAAAAATAAAAGATTTGAAAAAACTTGATGATTTAGAATTGAACTATTTTGGTAGAAAAGAGGGTAAATTGAATTTGATGTTAAAGGGTTTAAAAGAATTGGGACAAGAAGAAAAAAAAGTAATTGGTAGTGTGGCAAATGAATTAAAGTCAGAAATTCAGATTTTGATTGATAATAAAAGAGCAGATTTGAGGTCAATTGAAATAAATGAAAAATTATCAACTGAATGGTTGGATGTGACTTTGCCAACTGGATTTGAAGAAAAACGAGGGCATTTGCATCCAAACACTATTATTGAGAGAGAGCTTGAGCAGATTTTCAAATCATTAGGCTTTATGGTGGCTGATGGGCCAGAATTGGAATCTGATTATTATAATTTTGAAGCATTAAATATTCCGCCAGATCATCCAGCTAGAGATATGCAGGATACATTTTATATTGATAATAAAGCTGGTAAGGAGAAATTGGTAATGCGGACGCATACTTCAAATGTGCAGGTTCGGGCAATGCAGAAATATGGTGTTCCAATCCGTTTGATTGTGCCAGGAAGAGTTTTTCGATATGAAGCAACAGATGCTTCACATGATATTGCTTTTCGTCAGCTTGAAGGTTTGATGGTGGGAGAAAATATTTCAATTGCCAATTTGATTGCTGTTATGAAAGTTGCCTTGAAAGGAATTTTCCAAAAAGAGGTGAGAGTCAGACTCCGACCAGGGTATTTCCCATTCGTGGAACCTGGTTTTGAGATGGATATGGGATGTCTGATTTGTAATGGTGTCGGTTGTAGTGTTTGTAAACAGGTTGGATGGCTTGAAATTCTTGGTTGTGGTCTGATCCATCCCAATGTATTAAAAGCTGGTGGAGTTGATCCGAAAAAGTATTCTGGTTTTGCTTTTGGCGTTGGATTGACTAGATTGGTGATGATGAGGTATGGAATTGAAGATATTCGTTATTTAAATTCAGGTGATTTAAGATTTCTAAAACAATTTTAGTATGGAAACATTTGATTCACCGATTGAAGAACGAACTGGTTTGACTGTTACATCGGAGCGAGGAGAAAGATTGAGAAATGAGCTTCGAGCTAAGAATTTAAATGATGTTATTGCCAGAATTTTTGAAAGTGATAGAGAAAATATATCTCGAGATGAAAAAAGAAGAATATTAACAAAATTTGATCCAGAGTTTTTTCTGCACTTTTTGCCAGAATTTGGTTTTGCTAATTTGGATAATTTTTTAGTATTGAGAGGTTTTGTTTTTGAATATCTAGTTAGGCAAGAAATTGAAGGAGATAAGCAAGAAAAGTATTTGGGAGATTTTATTACAAATTGTTTGAAAAATCCGCAAATTTTCGGGGTTGATTTTGCTAGAAAAAATCCAGATTATATTCGAGTAACATATGATGAGAGAGATCAGATTATTTTTATAAATGAAGTTTATGAGATAAAATTGGGCGGTCTTAGTACGGTTGGACTTGGAAAAAGGGGCGAAACGCAATTGAATAGTTTTGGTAAAAATCTTGGTGTGGCGGTTGGGATGATAAATCGAAGAATCACAGAATTGCAAAAAAAATTCAAATTAACCAAATTACCAGACAATGGGATAATGCCACCAGATTTGCCAAGATTAAAAAAAATATTAATATTTCCTCAAGCAACAAAACCTTTTGAACACGATAGATTTAACCAGAGGGAAGCGCAGTATGCGAGAAGAGGCTGGATATTGCAACAGGCAACTTTTTCAGTCGAAGATGTTGATCTATTAACAGCTGGTTTGATGAATGAATTTGAAGATGATGGTAGAATGGGGCAGGCAAAAGCTTTTGCCCACGAATTTGAGAAAAATGAAAAAGCGTGGAAAGAGAGAATGTTCGGTGATCGTGATAAGAAATAATTTTAGGTAAAATATGAAAGTGTCTCTAAAGTGGTTAAAAAAATATATTGATCTTGGCAACAAAGTTGAAGCTAGGGAAATAGCTGATAGGTTAATTTTGTCAACGGTTGAAGTTGAAGGGGTGGTAAATCAGGCGTCATTGCTTGATAATATTATTGTTGGCAAAGTTTTGGAAGTGAGAGCTCATCCTGATGCTGACAAACTTAAAGTTGTAATGGTAAATGATGGTAAGGATACTGTTCAGGTGGTTTGTGGTGGAAGTAATGTGACTGAAAATATGCTTATAGCTTTTGCAAAAATCGGGGCAAGAGTGCGTTGGCATGGCGAGGGGGACTTGGTTACTCTAGAAAAAATAAAAATTAGGGGAGTTGAAAGTTTTGGCATGATTTGTTCTTCAGCTGAAATTGGTTTAGTTGGAATGTTTGAAGAAAGAGAAGGGGAAATACTTGATTTGACTGAAAAAAAATTGAAACTGGGACAACCTCTAGCCAAGGCTTTGGGACTTGATGATGTAATTTTTGACATTGATAATAAATCCATAACAAACAGACCGGATCTTTGGGGACATTATGGTTTGGCAAGAGAATTGTCCGTGTTGTTTGAGCAAGGGTTGAAAAAATATGAAACTAAAATGATAAAGGGTTCAAAAGATATTAATTTGAAAGTTGAAATAAAAGAAAAAAATTGTTGTAGGAGGTATATGGCGGTTGTGATTGATAATGTTAGTGTTGGACAATCACCTGAATGGTTAGTAAAGTCTTTGCAAACTGTTGGTCTGCGATCAATAAATAATATTGTTGATATTACCAACTACATTTTGTTTGATATTGGTCAGCCATTGCATGCTTTTGATGCTAACTCAATAAAAGATACTAAAATTGTAGTTAGAAAAGCAATTGAAGGTGAAAAATTAAAAGCGCTTGATGAAAAAGAATATAAATTGATAAATGATGATTTGATTATTGCTAGTAAAAGCGAGGTTGTAGCTTTGGCTGGGATTATGGGTGGTTTGGATTCGGGAATTACTGATAAAACAACAAAAATTATTATTGAATCGGCAAATTTTGAACCGATTGGGATTAGAAAAACATCAGCTAGACTGGGTTTAAGGAGTGACTCTTCTGTTAGGTTTGAAAAGAATTTGGATTTAACTATGACTGAAACGGCTTTAAGAAAAGCGGTGGAATTGGTCTTGCAGGTTTGTCCTGAAGCAAAGGTGGTTTCAGCTGTGGTTGATAATCAACAGGAAAAAGTTGAAGCAGTAAGAATTGACACAAATTATGAAGTTTTCAGAACAAAAATAGGCGTGAAAATTGAGAATAAAGTTATAAGGGATATATTAGAAAAATTGGGATTTAAGGTAAAATCACATGGAGATAAAATGACAGTGACTGTACCAAGTTGGCGAGCAGCAAAAGATATCTCAATTGCAGAAGATTTGGTTGAAGAAGTAGCCAGAGTTTATGGTTATGACAAGATTGAGCCTACTATGCCAGTTTTGGGAATTAGTTTACCAGAAGAAAATTTTGTTAGAAAATTGTCAGCCAAAATAACTGATATCGCGGTTACAACTGGAGCAACAGAGGTTTCAAATTATGCTTTTGTAAGTGAAGAACAATTGGAAAAATTGAATTTACAAACAAAAAGTCATATTACTTTGTTAAATCCGGCAACTGAAGATCGGACATTGCTTAGAAGAGATTTATTTTTAGGTCTTTTGCAAAATGTAGCAGACAATTTGAGATATGTAGATCAGATTAATATTTTTGAAGTTGGGAAAGTCTTCTTGTCTGAACAAGCTGGAGAAGATGTCAGGCCAGGTGTTGGAGAAAAATTGCCAGCTCAACCAGTAATAATCGCTGGTATGATTTCGTCCGAGAAAAATATTGAACCGGTTTTACAGTCAAAACAAATGGTAGAAATGATTTTATCTAGTTTGGATTTTGTTTGGCAAGAAGTTGTTGATTCTGAAGTGGCGGAACATTTGCACCCATTTAGATATCTGCGAATGAAATTTAATGAACATACTTTAGCTGAAGTTGGTGAGGTACATCCGGAGATTTTGTCCAAAATGGAAATTAAACAAAAAGTTGGTTTCTGGAAAATAAATGTTGATAATTTGGTGAAATTATATGAAAGAAAATACAACTATAAACCTGTAAGCAGATATCCAGGTGTAGAGCTTGATTTGGCAATAACAGTTGATGAAAATATTCGTTGGAAAGAAATAAAAAACATTGTTCAAAGTACAGAACCAAAATTTATAAAAAATATTTCCTTGTTTGATATCTACAAAAGTGATAAAATTGGAGTAGGGAAAAAAAGTTTGGCATTTCATATTTTGTATCAATCTGAAGATCGAACTTTGGATTATGAAGAGGTGAAAAAATGGCAGGAAAAAGTTGTGGGAAATCTGGAAAAGAGTGTAAAAGCCAAGGTGAGAAAGGGATAGCTTGGTTCAAGATGAAGTAAAGAAAGCAAAATATCCAAAAATGCGGAGAAAAATAAATAATGTTGATACTGAAAGTCCTTGGGAAAAAGAAGCGTATGCTTTGCAAAGCAATAGAAGGCTCATTCAGTTGTTTGAAAAATGTTGTGCGGTGAATTAAAATATTAAATAATTAAGAGGAGGGTATGCTAGAAACAACACAGGACATATTTTACTTGGTATTATCGATTGGGATCGGGGTAATTTCAATTTTGTTAGCAATATTGCTGATTTATTTTATTGCGATTGCTCGGAGAACAAATCGGATGTTCAAGGGCGTAAGCGATATTTTTGAAAAAATAAAATTGGTGATAGAAGCAGGCTTAGGGAATTTCGGATTTGTAGGAGAGGGTATTAAATGGATTGTAAAATCATTTTTTGAAAGGAAACAAGCCAATCGAGTGAGTAAAAAAAAGAAAAAGAACTAATCTTAGTTAAAGTTAAGGTTAGAGGAAAAAATAAAAATAAAAATTTGTGGAGTTAAATTTTAATGTTAATTTTTGGATTAAGCTTTTAGAAAATCCAGCGGTGTTGACTATAGGCTTATTTTTGTTGCTTTTAGTTTTTATATTAGCAGCATTTTTTATTTTCAGATCTTTTGTTTGGAAAGGATATGCCAAGAAACAAGCTTTTGAGGCTGTTTTGCTATTGATTTTATTGCCACAGATGTCAGCTGAACAAAAAGCTGGAGCTGGTGGAGGTAGTGATTTGACGGTACAACAATTGCAGGAAAAAATTGCTGTGATGGAAACTTTCTTGACTTCGTTGGCTGGATTAAAAGCTGAAAAAGGCACTAAAACTTGGATGAGGGGCTTTAGTGAAATTTTTAGTTTTGAATTGGTTGCTCACAAAGGCAAGATTTCTTTTTATGTTTCATGTCCTAAAAAATACCAAGATCTAGTTGAAGATCAAATTTCGGCTCAATTCCCATCAGCTGTAATTGAACCGGTGGTTGACTATAATATTTTTTCACCAAAAGCCATTATCAATGGTAAGGTATTAAAATTTAAAAGAGAATTTTTCTTTCCAATAAAAACTTATAAACATTCTGAATCTGATCCGATAAATTCAATTATTAATTCTCTCGGGCAAGTTGATGATAATGATGGTGTAGCAATTCAAATCGTATTTCGTTCAGCACCAAAATCATGGCATGATCGGGGTTCAGAGGTGGCTTCAAACATGCAACAAGGAAAAAGTTTTGATGACGCTGTAAAAGAGGTCGGCGGTGGAGGTGGATTTCTAGGATCATTGGGTAATGAGCTGGGTAATTTTTGGCGGGCGATTTTTTCAGGTGAATCAAAAACTAATGAATTGGGTGGAGGAGAGAAACTTCATCAACTCACTCCATCTGAACAAGAAATTGTAAAGGGTTTGGAGGAAAAAACTTCAAAAGCTGGAGTTGAAGCAACAATTCGTGTGATTGCTGCAAGTGAAAACCAAGCAAAAGCAGAAGCCTATATAAGTAATATTGGGAATGCTTTCAGCCAATTTAATATTTATCAATATGGTAATGCTTTTGAATACTCTGACCAGAAATTGAAACATTTAATGGATGATTTTATTTATAGAAATATTGATGAAAAGAAAAAGGTAGTCCTGAATACCGAGGAACTGTCTAGTCTGTTTCATTTTCCTTTACCTTCAATAACAACTCACCCAAAAATTAATTGGTTAGAGGCTAGGCAGTCTGCAGCTCCACTTGATTTGCCAAAAGAAGGAGTTATTATTGGTGAAAATGTCTATAGAGGTGTTAAGCGCACAATTAGAATAGCCAGGACTGATCGTCAAAGGCATATGTATATTATTGGTAAATCTGGTTCTGGTAAGTCTTATCTAATGACCAATATGATAATTCAAGACATCATGAATGGTGATGGTGTATGTGTAATGGATCCACATGGGGATTTGGCTAATGATATCTTGAAATTTGTGCCAAAAGAACGGGCAGAAGATGTTATTTATTTTGATCCATCAGATGTTGAGAGGCCAATGGGACTGAATTTACTTGAATTTGAGAAAGAGGAGCAAAAAACTTTTGTAATAAATGAATTGATCAATATTTTCGATAAATTGTATGATATGAAAGCAACTGGTGGTCCGATGTTTGAGCAGTATTTCAGAAATGCTGTTCAGCTTTTGATGGAAGATGTTGAATCGGGTAGTACATTGCTAGAGGTGCCGAAAGTTTTGGCGGATGAGGATTATCGGGCATATAAATTGTCCAAAACAAAAAATCCTACTGTCAAAGACTTCTGGGAAAAGGAAGCGCAGAAGGCGGGAGGGGAGGCATCTTTAGCTAATATGGTACCTTATATCACTTCAAAGCTTACGCAGTTTATTTCCAATGATTATATGAGGCCGATAATTTCCCAGCAAAAAAGTGCTTTTAGTTTTCGTAAAGCTATGGATGAAAAGAAGATTATTTTGTGTAATTTGGCTAAAGGTAAAATCGGTGATTTAAATTCTGATTTGCTCGGTATGGTTATTGTGGGAAAAATTTTAGGAGCAGCATTGTCTCGTGTTGACACGCCTGAAGAACAGAGGCATGATTTTTATTTGTATATTGATGAGTTTCAGAATTACTTAACCGAAGGAATTGCGATTATTTTGTCTGAAGCTCGAAAATATCGATTATGTCTGAATATTGCCCATCAATTTATTGGACAGTTGGTAAAAAATAATGACACAAGAATCAGAGATTCAATTTTTGGTAATGTGGGTACAATTGTGGCATATAGAGTCGGTGTAGATGATGCTGAATTGTTTGCAAAACAATTTTCTCCGGTATTTAGTGAATATGATGTTATGAATATTCCGAGGTACGAGACTTATGTCAAACTCTTGGTCAACAATCAAAATCCACCTGCCTTTAGTATGAAATCTATTACAAGAGAACCGGCTGCTCATCCTGAAATTGCAGAATCTTTAATTGAGTTATCCAGATTGAAGTACGGTAAAGATCGTGATATAATCGAGGCAGAAGTCCGTGAAAGATCAGATGTGGATTATTAATTATAAAAATAAAAATAAAATCCTGTTTATTCCAAAAAAATATCAGGAGGGAAAACATGTTGGGATTTGGTAAAAAAAATCAGCAAGCCTTGAAACATGCTGTTAACAACACTGAAGCATCATTTGAGCATGATGAAGTCCAAGATTTGACTCCAAAAGATATTATGGAGGCGATTAATGGTATCCAAAAACAATTAGATAGGTTGAAATTGGCAATCACAGGTCAAAGAAATTTTGTTTCAGACAATGAAGAAAGTGTATCGAGTAAAGTCTTGCAAGAACTTGATGGTAAAGATGGCGTGGTGATGAAAAATACACAGGAAAAGGTGATTGAAGGGGTTTTTGATGGTCAGAATATGATCGGTGCAGATGGTCAGCAGTATGATGTTCCTGCAAATTATGCTTCAAAATCAAAATTAGTTGAAGGTGATATTTTGAAATTAACAATTAATAATATTGGAGCTTTTCTGTATAAACAGATTAAACCGATAGATAGAATGCGATTAGTGGGGACATTAGAGCAAGATTCACAAAATATGCAGTATTTTGCTGTGTCTGGAAATAAAAGATGGAGATTACTTACAGCTAGTGTGACATATTTTCATGGTGAAGCTGGAGATGAGGTTGTTTTCTTTGTTCCTAATGAAGGTATGAGTCGTTGGGCTGCGGTAGAAAATATTATTCAAAAATAAGATTAGATAAAACATGAAAAATCAGTCAGTTACTGATTTTTTGTTTAGAGAGAGACAATATTTCTGTTAATTGTCAAGTATGTGCACAATTGATTTGAGAGGGAGAGTCTGATAAGATGAATGGGAGAAGAGGGAATTGAAATTGACTGGAGGTGAAAGATTGAAAATTAATGATAACTGTCAGAGGTGAGACAGTTTAATGATTGAAGATAAAAGATTAAATTATGAGTGTGGCATTGTATAGAAAATATAGACCAAAAAGTTTTAGCGAAGTTACAAGTCAAAATCACATTAAAATAACTTTGCAAAATGAGCTGGAGTCAAATAGGTTAGCCCATGCTTATCTGTTTTGTGGGCCAAGAGGAACTGGCAAAACAACTCTAGCAAGATTGATATCAAAATCAGCAAATTGTCTTGATTTACAACCTCATGGTGAGCCTTGTAATAAGTGCAAGTCATGTCTTGATATTATGGATAATAAGGCAATGGATATTATAGAAATTGATGCGGCTTCACATACAGGTGTTGAAAATGTTAGAGAAAATATAATTAATAATGTGCGTTTTACTCCAACGAGTTCAAAATATAAAATTTTTATTATTGATGAAGTGCACATGCTTTCGATTTCATCTTTTAATGCTTTACTTAAAGTTTTGGAAGAGCCACCAAAATATGTGATCTTCATTTTAGCAACAACTGAAATTCATAAAGTGCCATTAACAATTATTTCTCGATGTCAAAGATTTGATTTTAAGAAAATTATTATACCTGAATTGATCAATCGGTTGAAGTGGATTGTCAGTCAAGAAGGTATGCAGGTTGAGGAAAAAATTCTGGAGCTGGTGGCAAAAAATGCTGGTGGTTGTGTTCGTGATGCTGAAAGTTTGCTGGAGCAGGTTTTAAGTCTAGATGAAAAAAGTATTACCTTGGAACAAGCAGAGTTAATTATTCCTCGATCAAATTATGATACCTTGATTTCATTGTTAAAAAATTTAATTGACAAAGATACTGCTTCGGCAATAAATTTGGTGAATAAATTGGTTGATGATGGTGTGGATATAAAGACATTTTTTGATAATTTTATTGAATTTGTACGCCGTGTTATGGTTTATAAGGTAGTCAGAGATACAGCTGATTTGCTCCATGAAGTTGATGAGAAAATGCTTGATCAAATTTTGAAGTTGATAGAGGGGATTGAGGCATCAGAATTGGTTAATTACATTGAAGAGTTTTTAAAAGCCAAAGAATTATTTAAACAAAGTTATATTTTACAATTACCACTTGAAGTGGCTATTATCAACTTGACATCAGAGCCGAGGGTCAGGCAAGTTGTCACTCCAACAAAACCACTCAATGTGGTGAAATTAAAAGTTGAACCAGCACCGGCAGTTGTGGATGATATAAATGAGAATGAAGATCAAAGTATAGAGAATGAAGCAGAACAAGCAGAGAATAATGAACAAAAAACGGAAAATCAAGAATTGAGTGTTGAGGTTGAGTCTGGAGTTGTTGATGCGCAGTTGGAGGATAATGTTTCAAATGAACCTATGCCAAAAGCTGGAAATGGATTGACTGTCACTTTTCAACAAGTTATTTCACGATGGCCATATATTATAAAAAGTTTAACAGTAAAAAATTATAGTTTAGCGATGTCTCTTAGTGTGGCTAAACCGCTTAAGTTAGAAGGCAATAAACTAATAGTTGGTTTCATGTTTGAACTCCAACGCTCAAGAGTTGATATCCCAAATAATTTAGTGGAAATTGTTGATACGCTTCAGACAGAATTTGGGATTAATTTTGAACTGATGCTGGTGGTCGATGACAAAATAAAATTGGATGATATTACAAATGGAAGGGGTTCGGGAAATAATATTCCTCCTCCAGAAGTCGAACGAATTGTTTCTGATGATCCAGTAGATCAGGTGCTAAATGCTTTTGGTGGAAGTGTGGTGGAGTAGACTGTTAGTCTGAATTTTGTAAGTTTCAAAGTATAAGATAAAAAAAATCCTTGATAAAAGGATTTTTTTTGATAAAATAGATTGTTTATCCTACGAGGATTTTTAGATAATTTTTCCCAGTATTTGACCATGAAGAATGTTCAAGCACATCCATTTCATTAATAAAATCTGCTATAAGTGCTTCCTTTGTATCTAGATCAAGTGGTTCAATATACTCTTTTAATAATTCAAAATGAGTGGAATTACGAGTTTCAGAGTCTTCAATTTGAAGCCAGAGGTTATTTTGGAAAGCCCAGACAATAAAATCATAATTTTTCATGTTGGCCTCAATTTCTTGTAATAAATGTAGTTGGTAATTTGTTTCTGTCTCACCGCTGTAATCACCTGCGGGTAAGCGGTTTATTAGGCGATTTAAGGCTGATAGTTGGTCAGCAATTTTTTCTGGGTCATAAGTAATATCAACGACATTGTGCTCTGGTTTCATGAAAAGTTTTATCTTGCTTGAATTGTGAGCGAGATCCATTGATGAGACAGTTTTTGTAATAATTAATGCTTGGTCAAATGATAAATCAGTTTTAAGCATTTTGAATATTAAATATTGCCAAACTGCATCTGTCTTTGATTGATCTGAAGTATAATCTGTCAGAATTTTTTTAAGAAAGTTTGAATGGTTGCGAGCCCGCTGTGGCTCGCCAATGGCGTATGTTTGGCGATTTCGAAGCCACTGAAGAGTTTCAGTTGTTGGTAGATTAAGTGCTCGTAAAATTCCCATGGTGGTTGAAAAATTTACCAAGACTAAAAAATCTGCTTTTTGTCCGATTATTCTCTCAATTTGATTTACACCATAATCCAAACCAATAAGGCCACAGGAATTTGAGACATAATAATCTGTTGGTTTGTAGCCAGTGCCTGGTAGTGGGGTATAGGTGCCACGAGGAACAGCTGTGATAGAGATGGAATTGTTTTTTCGGTTGATTGAGATAAGTTGGATTGCATCACAGTGCCCATTGGTTTGTCCGAGTCGTGAATCAAGACCAATAAGTAAAACATTTACAATATCATCCGGGCCAAAAGGGTCTGCTTCGCTGGTTTCAGTATTTAACCGTCGTTGTTGAATTAGATTGTCAACTAATTCTTCCCGGGCTTTTTCAGCTGCTCGAAGTGCTTTAGTCTCACGAGAAGCAGTAATGTAATCAAAAACAAGGTAAGAGATAACTCCACTGATTATGACCAGAATTACAATTAGGATTTTGAAAAAAATGCGCTTCATGTGATATATTTTACTACATTAATAAATAAAGTAAAGTCAAAATTCTGGATAAATTAGGGTAATAGTTGATTTATTTGGATAAATGAGTTATAATAATGGCACAATATTGTTCGGAGGTCGTCTAATGGTAGGACTCTGGGTTCTGGTCCCAGCTATTGGGGTTCGAGTCCCTACCTCCGAGCCAAAGAAAAAACTTCATTGTAAAATGGAGATTTTTCTTTGATGTAGATTCAAGTTTAATTTATTTTTCAGCATTAACTTGTTGGTTATTGTATTTTTTAGTGATTGATTTTTGGTGATTTGCTATTAGACCGCCTTAGTTTTGATGCAGTAAGTCTGGACTGTAAATGATAAAAATAACCTAAAATTGCATTAAATATCACTGTTACTATTGCAATTATAATAGAAGTATGCTATTATGTAGCTAATTGGAAATTAGTTTTTTACGTTTCCAACGAATAGGTCGAAGTTTAATAAATTCTTCTCAAGTTTTCTTGGGAACGTAAATTCAAAAAGGATACTATGGATAGACAAATGTTTGATGTTGATTTGGAGTGCGGTAAGTGTGGTAAACACATTTCACAGCTTCCATTCCAACCATCAGGTGATCGCCCAGTTTTTTGTTCAGAATGTAACCGTGAATATCGAGAAACACGAACTTCAAATCGTGGTGAAAGACAAATGTTCGATGTTGACGAAACATGTGCTGGATGTGGAACAGCGATTACTCAGCTACCTTTCCAACCAACTGGTGATAAACCACTTTATTGCCGTGAATGTTTGGTAGCAAACCGTAATAAATAATATTATTCGGTAAAATAAAAAATCCCGCCTTATGGCGGGGGTTTTGTTTACAAGGAAATATAGAGACTCCGGACTAAATCCGGAGTGACAGGTGGGAGAGGCGGGGTTTTTGTTTAGAAAGATGATGGTTTAAAACCGTTATGTATGGTAGCGTTTTTAAGATTGAATAGGTGGGATGTGTATTTGAGAATGATGTATAATACAGAATAATTTTTTTTTGGTATAATGAAAGTAAGATTTTTATTATACCCTGAAATAAATTCAGAGCCTGCCCTGAATTTAGTTCAGGGGTGACAAATTTGATATGAAAAAACTTTTTAATTTTCCCAAAACAATTGCTTTTAGAAAAATGCTTGGTCCGAGTTTTATTATTTTAGCTTTAGGTCTAGGTTCAGGAGAAGTAATTCTCTGGCCGTATATGGCTTCAAATTATGGCCTTGGTATTGCTTGGGGAGCAATACTGGGGATTACATTCCAATATTTTATAAACATGGAAATCGAGAGATATGCTTTGGTTAAAGGTGAGAGTGTGTTTGTCGGGTTACACAAATTATTTAAACCAGTAGTGTATTGGTTTATTTTTTCAACTTTTCTTGGTTTTGGTATCCCAGGAATTATTGCGGCTTCAGCCAAAGTTTTTTCAGTGATATTGGGGGTTGAGTCTTTTAAATGGATAGCCATAGGATTATTATTATTGATTGGTTTGATATTGAGTGTCGGAAGAACTGTTTATGGGTTAATGGAAAAGATAACCAAGGTAACCATTTTGTTAGGAGTTCCATTTATATTTATTTTAACTTTGATTATTACCAGTAAAAATGATTGGTTTGCTTTACTAGCTGGCATGATTGGTAGGGGAGATGGTTATTGGTTTTTCCCTCATGATGTACATTTAGCAACATTTTTGGCTGCATTTGCCTATGCTGGCGCTGGTGGGAATTTGAATCTTACTCAATCAATTTATATCAAAGAAAAAGGTTATGGTATGGGGAAATATTCACAACGAATGGTTGGGTTATTCCATAGCAAAAAGAGAGAACAGGTGGATTTAGAGGGTAAAGATTGTGAAATGACAAAGTCAAATCTGACACAATTTAAATCTTGGTGGAAGCTGGTGAGCCTTGAGCATTTGTTAGTTTTTTTATTTCTTGGTGCTTTATCAATTATTTTATTGATGATGTTGGCATTTAGTACTACTCATGGTTTATCGGGTAATGTGGAAGGAATCAATTTTGTGATCAATGAAGGCATGATTTTGGGGCAAAGATTTATACCAATTTTTGGCAATTTATTTCTACTAATTGTGGTAATATTGCTATTTCAAACCCAACTCGGAGTAATGGATTCAACTTCTAGGATCATGGCAGAAAATTTCGCTATAAAGAAATTAGAAAAAAAGAAAGAACATGAGAAGATAAATTTGACTAATATTTATTATGGTTTTGTTTGGGCTCAAATAGTTTTTGGTATTGTTTTGTTTTTATTTAATATTTCTGAACCAAAATTTTTGTTGGTACTTGGTGCAGTGATAAACGCTTTTGCTATGTTTGTGCATATTGGTTTGGTTTTTTGGTTAAACAATAAAAGTTTACCAAGACAGGTTCGACCTGGTTGGATTAGAAAAATTATAATTTCTATTATATTTTTGTTTTTTGGTGGGTTTAGTTTGTATGTAATCTTAAATCAGATTGGGGTGGTGTGAGTTGGAAGATTGAAGGATGAAGAATGAGGGTCAAAGATTAAAGATTAAAGATTAAAGATTCGGGTTGGTGTTTTTTAGATGTTCCTTGTTACATGTTTCATGTTCCATGTTTCATGTTCCATGTTCCATGTTCCATGTTCCATGTTCCATGTTCCATGTTCCATGTTCCATGTTCCATGTTCCATGTTCCATGTTCCATGTTCCATGTTCCATGTTCCATGTTCCATGTGTCATGTCTTGACAGATTAAATAAACTATTGTAAGATTGTTTATTCCATTGAAGACGAAAGGGGAGGATGATGGAAAACAGGCGTGCTTTTACCTTGATTGAAATGATGATTGTGGTTGCGATGTTGGGAATTTTGGTTGTAGTTGCAATACCGTTTATTATGCGATATATGGACCGTTTTGAAAGACAAGAAGTTTTGGGTGAAATCAACAAATACGCTCCTGGAATTGCGGTCAAGAATTATCGGGAAGAAAAAGATCAGGTAATTGTGACGGTTGCTGATGACAACTGTGCCACGGTGTATAAGGTAAAAAAAGTTGACGGTAAATTGGATACGATCATGATGTCTTTTCACTGTAACAATGGAGATCGGCAACCTTCTTATGCTACTAATCCGAATTTGAAGAAGATCCCGGTTGAAAAACCTGAAAAAAAAATTAATGAGCGAAGGCCGACACTTTAATCAAACATCTTTATAATTTAGAGATGTTTTTGTTTAGAGTTGTATATGGATTGTTTTAAGTGTCGGTTTTATTGTGAATTTGAAAAACAGATAAGGTTAGTAAAAAGTTGGTTTAGGCTAATTTTTTTGTTTTAGATTGAGACATGGTAAAATGGGGGAGAGGGTGAAAGTAAAAAATATGAAAGATAATGAAAATTTAGAAAAGCTGAATGAAAATTTGTTATGGTTATTTAAAATTGACAAAAAATAAATAAAATGGTGTAGTATGGATTGGCTGTGGATAACTTTTTAGTGTCGTAAAATAAATAGGGTGGAGTAGTGGTAAAAATTAATATTTTTTTTATGGGTTTAACTAATTATTGGAATGAACAACACCAGAAATATGAAAAAACAAATTGGATTACAAAACCGAGTTTATTTATTCAATCTGTTTTTAGTTATTTTCCTCCTTCCGCCTGTGTGCTTGAATTGGCTGCTGGTCAAGGTGCAGATACGAAATTTATGATTAAAAATGGTTGTAATGTGGTGGCTGTAGATATTAGTCAGTATGCTCTGGATATAGCAAAATCAAGAATAGGTGAGCAAAATATTCATAAAGTTGAATTTATTGCTTTGGATATAGCAGAAAAACTGCCATTTGAGGATGAAAAATTTGATGTGGTTTATTCACATTTAGGGTTACACTATTTTTCAGATAAAAAAACAATTGAAATATTAAAAGAAATTAAAAGAGTTTTAAAAGTCCAGGGTTCTCTGATAATGTTAGTAAATACTAATCAGGACATTGAATTGGGAAAAATGAAAATGAAAAAGATTGAGGATAATTATTATGAAACAGAAACAGGTTTGAAAAAAAAGTATTTTTCTACTGATGAAATTAAGATTTTAGTAGAGCCATTCTTTGAAGTTGTATTATTGGATAACCAAGGAGAAACTTACAAGGATAGGGCTGTTGGAAATGCAAATTTAATAAGATTAATTGGTAGGAAGAAGTGATGCGTGGCAGAAAAGTATTAATTTTATAAATATAAATATTGGATTAATAATCTTGATCTGCTATTGGTGTTAAGTTCAAAAGAATGGTGACTTCCCTACTGGAGAAAATTTTGAATAAGATGTATATTTGAGAGGTGTTAGTTGATAGTTGATAGTTGATAGTTGATAGTTGTTGTGTGTTGCGTGTTGTGTGTTTATTTATGTTTGACAAGATTAATCGAGTTTAATTTATAATATTTATGGAAAAAATTGAAAGCAAAGAAAATCCAAAGATAAAAATTTTGAAGAAATTATCACAAAAAAAATTTAGATCAAATTATAATAAGTTTAAAGTTGAAAGCCTAAAGGTGGTTGTGGATGGTTTCAGGGGAGGTGTGTTTCCAGAAGAATTGTATTTAGCGGAAAAAATAGTAGAGAAATGGCAAAAAGAGATTTCTTTTTTAGATTCTGATGAAAAAAAATTACTGGATAAGATTGAAATTTATTTATTGAATGATGATTTGTATGAAAAAATATCAGATTTAGAAACACCAGAGGGGATTTGCGCAGTATACACTCCCCTATCTTCAAGTTTAAAATTTGATCAGTCAATAATTTATTTGAATGGAATCGCAGATCCAGGAAATTTGGGGACTATTTTACGAACGGCTTTGGCTTTTAGTTTTCATTATATTGTTCTCGATCAGTCCTGTGTTGATTTGTATAATCCAAAAACTATCAGTGCTGCCAGAGAAGCAATTTTCAAGCTCAAAATAGTTATGGGGGATAATAAAACATTTGATGAGATAAAGAAAAAGATGTTAATCGTGGTTTCTAGCCTTGGCGGTACAGAAGATTTAGTTTGTTTGAAGAAATCTCCAATATGTTTAGTTCTTGGTTCTGAATCTAAAGGCATTGAACAAGGTATTGTGGATAAAGCTGATTTCAAGGTAAAAATAAAAATTTCCGAAGATATTGAGTCATTGAATGTCAGTACAGCTGGAGCGATTTTATTTTATTTGATGAGTAATTGATTTGGTTATTTAGAAAAAGAATGATAATATTTAAAGTGGACTGGATAAAGTCAGTCCAAGTAATTTCCCAAATTGCAGAGCGGAGGAATCATGCAAAAAATAGTGGTTCAGTGTGGTTGTGGCAAGGTCGTACAGACTCTTCAGAAAGAAGATGGTCAGGTATCTGTTTCAAAGAAAGTTGTTTCTGGTGATTGTAAATGTTGTTCAGAAAATGGTGGTGATTATACGAAGTCTCCATTTTGGAGAGATGATACTGATGAAAAATTTGTGCAAGCGCAGAAAAGGAAACATGATGATGATGAATTCCTTGACAAAGTAGCAGCTAATTGCGGTCATAATGGTAAAAACGGTAGAAATGGTAATGGTAAAAAACCAGATAAAAAAGGTCGAGGTGGCGGATATAAAGTCAGATCATCATCTTCAATGTCATCAGCAAATTAATTTAGACTTTCAAAATTGAGAGTCTTTTTATTTCTTGTTTTGTATGATTTTGGATTAGGGATTGACTTTTCTATTAAATATGGTAGGTTTTATGTAGTTTGTTCATTCACCCGCAGGAGGACGATCATGACAATGCAGGTGGTTAATATTTTCCAATCCATGAGTGCTGAAGAGGTTGGGCTCATTGGAAAATATTCGCGTTTAGTGACTTATAGAAATGCTGAACCAGTACTGCTTGAAGACGAGCCAGGTAATCAGATGTTTGTAATAAAGTCAGGTACAGTGAAAGTCTATGTAGGAACTATTTGGGTGGTAGACCTTGGGCCAGGTGATGTATTTGGTGAAGTTTCATTGATTGATAATGGGACAAGAACGGCGTCAATTTTTGCTTCTGGGAGTGTTGAACTTCTAGCAATGAATGCAGGGGAAGTTGATTTAATTGCAGAAGCAAAAAAAGAGGTGGCGATTAAATTGATAGCTAATCTTGCGAAAATTTTGTCAAAAAAGTTGATTATGGTCGATGATTTTATCATGAAGCAAACTGGATATGATCTTAAAACCAAATTTTCTGAAGTTATGCTTGATGTGGGACAAAAACGAGATACTTCCCTATTTACTGGTTTGTCTAATCATATGATGGAATGGTTAAGGCAATATTTCACGACGGCTGAATATCAACAAGGGGAAAATATTGTCCAAGAGGGTGATTTTGGTTCGGAGTTGTTTCAGATTGTTCTTGGTCAGGCTGATGTTCTGATTGATGAAAGGAAAGTTGCAGGATTGAAGGATAATGATATTTTTGGAGAGATTTCGTTTTTGCTGGGGACATCAAGGACTGCGACAATTCGAGCCATGTCTGATGTTCATGTGAATAAAATATCTTCTGCCAAATTCAATTCTCTTTCTAAGGATTTCCCGTTTATAGGTTATAGAATTTATGTAAATTTGTGTAAACTTTTGGCTGGAAAGTTAAGATTGGCTGATAATGTGATCCGACAATCTATGGATAACATAGTTTATCTGGATGTAAAAAAATCACTTGGTGTATAAAAATACTACTCAATGAATTTGAGTAGTTTTTCTGTCTGGAATTTAAGTTTAACCACGAATTATTAGTAATGTTATATAAGCGACATAAAGCAAGATAAAGCTAATCCCGTGCCAACGATTGAGAGTGTGTCTTTCGCCAATAAAGATAAATATGATGAGGAGAATCGTAACGATCATGGTGATTAATAAATCTAGATTCATGTTGGTGTTGAAAGTGATAGGACTGATTATTGCGCTAAGGCCTAAAATCCAGAAGATATTAAAAATATTTGAACCAACAATATTTCCAACTGCAATGTCCGCATGGTTTTTGTAGGCGGCAACGGCAGACACAACTAGTTCTGGCAAAGAGGTTCCAAGAGCTACTATTGTCAACCCAATAAATGCTTGGCTGACTCCTAGAAGTGTAGCTAGTGAAACTGCACTGTCAACAACAAATTTTCCGCCAATAGTAAGTCCGATTAAACCGCCAACAATCATTAAGCTTGATAAAATATTCGAGTAAGTTTTGACTTCAGATGTTTCCAGTTTGCTGTTTTTTGCAATGCCATAGGTGTAATACAAGAAAATTATAAAAAACGCCATTAGAATAATACCGTCAGCTCGGGAAAGGATTGATGTGGTTCCGGCGAGTAAAGTATCGTTGACCAGTACTCCTAAGACGATGATAGCAAGTAATGAAAAAGGTATTTCTTTCCAGGTTGTGCTTTGCTGGACACGCAATGTTTTCAGGGTGGCAGCAATACCTAGTATTAGAAGTATGTTAGCAATATTGCTTCCAAGAATATTGCCGAGTGCTATTTCATTAGCTCCACTCAAGCTGGAAAAAATGTTGACGATTAATTCCGGAGCTGATGTGCCAAAAGCAATAATTGTTAGCCCGATTGCAATTGGTGGGATTTTTAGTTTCTTGGCTAATGAAGCTGCTCCGTCTACTAGAATATCTGCGCTTTTTATCAGAAGTGTAAAGCTGAAAATTAGAATTAATATTGGTATAAGCATAAATTTTTTATTGATTTAATTTTATTATAGCAAGATTTTAATCTGCTGTTAAATATGATATAATATAAATATAAAGTTGACTACAAAAGTTAGCAATATTTGATATTTATGAAAATTGCATTTATTGGTCAAAAAGGTATTCCTGCTTCTATGGGTGGAGTAGAAACACATGTTGAAAAATTGGCTGTGGGTCTGCATAAGCGTGGACATTTGGTTACAGTATATTGTCGAGAGTGGTATGTAAAGAAAAAAAATCAGAGATATAAAGGTGTAAATTTGAAATTTACAAAATCTTGGCATACAAAAAATTTTGATACTATTACTCATGTTTTGACATCAACAATTGACGCGATGCGTCAAGGGTTTGATGTGATTCATTATCATGGGGTTGGTCCAGCCTTACTATCTTGGATGCCAAGACTTTTTACTCCTTCAATTAGGGTGGTAACAACTTTTCATAGCATTGACCGGCATCATTTGAAATGGGGATTGTTGGCCAGATTTTTTTTGCGAATTGGTGAATGGTCAGCTGTAAGATTTGCTGACGAGACTATAGCTGTTTCTAAAACTTTACAAAAATATTGTAGAAAAAATTATCGATCAGAGGTTATTTATATCCCAAATGGTGTTGATTCAAGAGTCAGATATCCAGCGAGGGAAATTAAAAAACGATATGGTTTAGAATCAGGTGATTATATTTTATTTATGTCACGACTGGTGAAACATAAAGGAGCACAATATTTAATAGACGCTTATAATAAAATTGAGACTGAAAAAAAATTGGTGATTGCTGGTGGCTCGGCTTTTACAGATAAGTATGTTGAGAAGTTGAAAGAAAAGGTAAGATCAAATCGTAAGATTATAATGACTGGAAATGTTGAAATGGGTAGTCGTTTGTGGAATGAATTATATTCCAATGCATATTTGTTTGTCTTGCCTTCAGAATCGGAGGGGTTGCCGATTGTTGTACTTGAGGCAATGAGTTTTGGCTTGTGCCCGTTGATTTCTGATATTCCTCAAAACCTGGAAGCTATTTCAGGTGGTTATGGGTTTAAATTCAAAAATAAAAATACTAATAGTTTGCAGGTCCAGCTAGAGAAACTGCTTCATGAACCAAAGTTAGTAAAGCATGTTGGTGATGAGGCTCAAAAGCATGTGCTGGAAAATTATAATTGGAAGGACATTATTAAGGCAACTGAAAGTATTTACTTGTGTTTGAAAAAAGAAGAACAACCATCGTGGTTAAATAGTCGGATAAATAAAAAAGCTGTGAAACAGTGTTCCACCGCCTTGAATCATGGGAAGAATTAATCAGTTAAGTGTTGTTCTCATTTTTTTCATTGCTGTCTAAAATTTGTGGATTTGGACTGAATTTTTTGTTTTTTATTTTCCATCTATCAACAAATTGTCCGATGCCTTTTTTGTCTAGTTTGTTTTTTACAGTTATTCTGTTTTGTGACCACTGAATAAGGCTTTCAAAGTTTATTTTATATCTTCCTTGCACAACAACATACCTGAACTCTTGATTCCTCAATGCTCGTCTAATAGTGTGGGGATCAACCCCAAATAGTCGTGCTGCTTCAGAGACGGAGACTCTGATGATATTAGGTTGCTCATTCATAGAAATTATGGTGTTTGTATACACTAGTGTAGACAAATATACTATAATTTTATAGTTTTCTTAAAAAAAGTCAATTAATTAAGATCATATAGGCTGATTTTTGTCAAAAATTAGCCTAATTTTAGCAAAAACTATTTACAAATGATAAAAAATGTACTATAATAGATGGTACTTAGTAAAGCATTAAAAGTATTAAGTGTAATACTATACATATTCATTCGTCTACATAAATGAAAAATACATTCAAAGAAAAACTTTTAATATTCAAAGTCAGACACGAGAAGGATCAGGATGCCTACGGAGAGTTGTACGACTACTATGTCGCAAAAATTTTTAGATTTGTGATGTTTAAAGTTAGGCTGGTTGAAGATGCGGAAGATATCACTTCAGAAGTTTTTCTGAAAGTATGGCAGTATATCAGGACTACTGATAAAAAGATAAAAAACTTAAATGCACTTTTTTATCAAATTGCCAGGAACGCGGTAATTGATTACTATAGAAATAAAAAGCGAACTGAAATACAAATATCTGATCAAGAACAATATCAGAAAATAATTGAAAGCAGAGATCTTATTAAAGAACTTGATCAAAAAATAGATACAAAGAATATAGAGTTCTATCTCGAGAAAATAAAAGATGAATATAGAGAGGTGTTAGTTCTGAAATATGTTGAACAATACTCGGTTAATGAGATTGCTGGAATATTGAAGAAAACAAAGAGCAATGTTCGGGTATTGGTCCATCGGGCGTTAAAAAGTTTAAGAGATGTAATGGGAAATTAAACAAACAACCATGGAAAACTTAGTTACACAATTAAAAAATTTGAATAGGATTGAACCAAGAGAAGATTGGGTCAAGAGCAATAAAGAACTTTTGTTATCACAAATAAAAGCTCAAGCTCCTGAAAGCAGATCTTCTTTTTTTAGTTTTTGGTATTTTGGTAAAATGTTGTTACCTCAAGGTTTTATAACTTTTATTGCTAAGCCAATAGGAGTGATTTCTGTGATAATGTTGATGATATTTGGTTCTGGCGCCTTTACTGTGAATGCTTCAAAAAACAGTCTACCTGGTGATATTTTGTATTCAATCAAGCTTACTTCAGAAAAAGTCATGATTGGTTTGACTGTGTCTGACGAGAAAAAAACCGAAAGAAATATGACGATTGCTGATAATCGTATGAGAGAACTTGAAACTATTGTAGCAAGTGACAAAAATAATGATACAAAAAAACAACAGATAATGGTTGTAACCGAGAATTTGATTGGTACAATGAATGGTATAAATAAGAATATAGAAGATGTTAGTTCAAAGAAAGAAGACCTTAGTCAGAGAATGGAAATAGTCCAAAGGGTTGATGAGAGAGCCACTCAAATAGTTGAAAAATTGGATAAGAGTAATGAAGTATTTATTGATAATGATGTCACCGAAAATATTTCTCAAGTAACCAAAGTTGTTGAAGATACAAGTCTAAAGGCGGTCCAAACTATTGCTGAAAAATATGATAATGGTGAGATTGATATTTCATCAGAAAAGGTTGTTGAGGTGATTGAAAATCAAATTAAAAAAGTTGAACAAAAGATTGCTGAAATCGCACCGGAAAATTTAGGACAAAATGAAAATGAAGTTGGCGCAAAGTCAATTGCTGACCATGAATCTGCACAACTTGGAATTGCTGAAGCAACAGTATTGTTGAATCAAGGAGATGTGTTGTCTGCGATTGAAAAGATGAAAGAAGTTTCTGAATTGGTTGAAAAGACAAATGAAATTGTTGTGCCAGATCAGATTGTTGGTGAAAAGGTTAATCTTACTGTGACAGAGGAAGAAGCGAATGCTGTTGTTGAAGATAATGTAGTTGAGGATAATTCTCTTGAAAATAAATAATAATTTAGATATAATTTGTATCAATTATTAATTAATTTAATAATAAAACCCTAAATATTTAGGTTGCAGTAATATAAAAGGTCGAGCTCTTGTAGCTGTTGCTGCATAATAATAAAAATTTAAGGCTTAAGTATATAATTAGTCGAAAGATTAATCATATCCAATGCCTAACAAAGGATAATTAAATTATGAACATACTTAAAAAGGCATTAACCTTTTCTGTAGTATTAACTACAATTGTATGGACAATGGGTGCTGCTGCACTTGTGCCAGTTGCTTCTGCTGTAACTTTACAAGCAGGTGACTTGATCAAGGCTAGTGGTCCAGCTGTATATTATTATGCTGCTGATGGAATGCGTTATACATTCCCAACTCAATCTACATACATGACTTGGTATAATGGTTTTGGGTCAGTAAAAACAATTACTGACAATGAACTTGCTGCTATTGATTTAGCAGGAAATGTTACAGCTCGTCCTGGTACAAATCTTGTAAAGATTACAACTGTGCCAAAGACTTATGCTGTTGGTCCAGATGGACTTTTGTATCACATTGCTAGCGAATCTGCTGCTGTAACTCTTTATGGCGCAAATTGGGCTAAAAAAGTTATTGATATATCAGATGGATTCTGGACAAATTATACAGATACAGGTATTGCGTTGACAGGAACAAGTTACCCAGAAGGTCAGCTTGTAAAGAAAGCTAATTCTTCTGATGTTTACCGTGTAAACATGGATGGATCTTGGTCAAAATTTGCTAGTGAATCTGCATTCACCTTAAATAATTTCCGATGGGATGACATCGTTACTGCTCCTTCAACTATGACTGTTACTGCAGGTGCTAATATCACTGGAGCTGTTGACACTTATCGGGATGTATCACAAGGTGGTGGCGCTGGAGCTGTTGTTGGAAGCGGAAATTTATCTGTTTCTATGACAACTGTTGCTGCTGCAACTGTTATTGCTGATTCAACATCTGGTGATGGTACTGAATACTTATCACCTGTAATGAAATTGAAATTTACTGCTAATGGAGGTGCTGTTGAAGTTGACTCTTTCCGTTTGAAACGAGGAGGAATCTCTTCAAATAGTGATATCAATACTCTATATCTTTATGATGGTGATACATTGATTTCAGATTCTCCTTCATACTCAAGCAACTACTATACATTTGGAACAAATTTCGTTGTTTCAAGTGGCTCAACACGAAACTTGACTTTGATGCTTGACCTTGCAAATGGTACAGCTGCAAATAAGAGTTTTGACTTTACTTTAGAGGCATCTTCTGATGTTACTTTGGTAGCTGGAAGTGTTGGTGGTAGTTTCCCAATGGCAAGTCAAAGATTTGAGACTGCTGCTGTAAGTGACTTTGGTAAATTGACTATTGCTCACGCTGCTGATCCAGGAACAACAATTGAAGCTGGATTGGCTGACCAAGAGCTATGGAGATTTACTCTAGCTGCTGCAGATCAAAAAGTACGAGTTGATGAAATGGTTTTCACAACTATTGGTACTCTTGAATCAGATACATTTGAAAATATGTATTTGTATGATGGATTGACAGTACTTGGTGAAGCTGATGGTTTGACAGCTGATAAGACTGTTACATTTAGTAATCTAGATTATAATATTACTGCTGGACAAACTAAGACTTTGTACCTTCGTGGTGATGTTGTAACTGGTACAAACCGAACTTTCTACTTTGAAGTACAAAATCCATATGATGTAACTGCTTGGGATACAAATTATGAAAGATTTGTAAAGATTAACCAAGCTGATACTTTCACTCTAATTACTGCTACAAATACAACAACAATCAGTGCTGGTTCACTTCAAGTGACTCTAGCAACTGATTCACCAAGTGGTAATGTAGCTCTTGGACAAACTAACCAATTACTTGGTAAGTGGAATTTCAAAGCTATTGGTGAGGACATTAAAGTTTCAAACTTAGTTGTCCGAACAACTGCTGGTGGAGCTATGGATACTGAAGATGTAAACAATGGTAAGATTCTTGTAAATGGAACACAGCTTTCAACTACAAAGGATCTTGATTCTGACGCATCTGCAGATGGTAATGCTACTGATGACGATGCTGCTACTGATGATGATACTACATTCTCATTTGGAAATACTTTCATAATTCCAGAGGGTCAAACATATGTAGTTGAAATCTATGGTGATATCGTTCAGGGTGACGGTACTGTTATGGCTGCTAGTGATTCTATCCAATTGGTCTTAGAAACAGGTAATGCAAATGTATTCAGAATGTCAACTGGTACAACTGCTAACTCAACATCAGTTTCTGCAAGTGAATTAATTGTTGCTGAAGCTTCTCTAACTACTACACTAAACTCTTCTGTATCAAACATGACTGTGGTACAAGGAGCACAGCAAGTATTGGTCGGATCATGGGCAATTACTTCTGGCGTAGCTGAAGGTTCTGAAGTAACTTCACTTGTTCTTGTTGATGATGGTGATGTCGGTATTGGTAATGCATTTGTAAACCTTTCACTTCGTGTGGATGGAACAGAGATTGCTACTTCTGCAAATCCAACAACAACAAATGGTGGAACTGTTACAATGAATTTCTCATCAAGTCCAGTATCTATTGGTGCTGGTCTATCAAAGACATTTGATCTATATGCTGATGCTACTTCAAATGCTGATGCTGCATGGACAAGTGATGGTGATGAGATTAAGATTAGTTCTGTAACTGGTCGTGGTGTTTCTACAAATGCGACTGTTACTGACTCTACAGGTGCTGTTGGTCAGCAAATCACTGTTGCTACAGCTGGTACTCTAACTGTTGCTGCAGCTTCTGCTCCAACAAATCCAACTTCAACTTATATTGTTGCTGGTAAGACTAACCAAACAGTCGCTGCTTGGGAATTTTCAGCAAGCAATGTTGAATCATTGGTAGTTAAGAGAATTAACATGAAGGAAGCTGGTACAGATGATTTACCAGGTAATGTAAGAAACTTGAAACTTTATGTTGATGGTGTTCAAGCTGGTGCTACTGTAGGTAGTTTGATTAACTCAACTGCAAATACAGCTTTGTTCTACGATGCGGACGGTCTATTTACTGTTCCAAAGAATGATTCAGTATATGTTGAGCTTCGTGTTGATGGTACTCCTGCTGACAATTCTACATTCTCAACTGATGGTTCTGATCTAACATTCCGTGTTGCTAATATCGTGACTCATACAGCGTCAACTGATATTTCAGCCATGGGTGAAACTTCAAATACATTCGCAATTGGTTCTGCAGCTGCAAACTATGACGGAAACGCTCATAAGTTTGTAAAGACAAAACCAACATTCTCTCTAGAGAGTGGTGTGTCTAGCGTTCTAGCTCCTACTACAGCGACTGAAGTTATGAGATTTAGAGTTACAGCTGATTCAGCTTTCAAAGTATCTTTCTTGAATGGTGCTAATAACAATATTAGATTTACTGTTCTTGCTACAGCTGCTGATGATGATGCTAACACAAACGAAGAATGGAGTTTGTATGAATATGGTACTGATACTCTATTGGCTTCTCTAACAGGACAAGAAACTGATGATGGAACAAACGCTACATTGTCTATGTTGTTTGAGGATGCTGATTCAGCAATCGCTGCTGGTTCATATAAGATTTACTATGTAGAAGGTGATCTAGGTGATTACGAAACTACTGGTGATTCAATCCGTTTGAAGATCAATAATGCTGCTGCTGACATGAGTTGGAATGACGGAAGTACAACTTCTGCTGACCTGTCAGGTGCTAATTACGCAGGTATTGGTCTACCTCTAAATGGTCCAGCTCTAGTAAAATAGTAGCTAGATCGTTGATATGATGAAGTTCTATTAATTAGTTACGGAATCATATAAAAACACCCCCCACAGTTTTCTGTGGGGGGTTGTTTTTTTAAAAGGTGTTGATATAATAAAGTTAGTAATAAATAATAGCTTTATATGAAGAAAGTAGTAATTTTTGTTGTAGTGGTAATTATCGTATTTGTTGGTTGGTTTTTATTTGGAGACAAGGTTGGTGATTGGAAAAAGAATGATAATTCATTTGAGAATATTTCTTGTGAACAAATAAAAATCAATTTTCCAGATTTGAATGAAAAGATAGCAATACTTTGTGATTTGGAAGCAAAAATATATCAGCAATATACTGATGAAACCGAAGAAAGATTGGCTTATCTGAATGTAGCCTTTGAGTGGGAAAGTTTAGGAGGGTTAGAATTGAAAGATGAGTTTTACCAAAGGGCAGTAGATATTTACAGAGCATTTGAAGATAAATATCATGATGAATCATATACTGTGAAGTGGAATATGGCTCATCTATATATTGATTTGAAAGATTATACTAAGGCAGAAGAATATTTCAAAAAAGCAATTGTAGCAAATAATGCTGATGCTGAACCATATGTTGCACTATTGAATTTGTACCTCCAAGATAACCTCCCTGCAAATTATCGTAGCGTTAAAGAATTGCTAGATTTTGCTCAAGAGAATGTATCTATTAATCGCGAGTTTTTTTTGGATAGATATTTGAAGTACTTAGAAAAAATAGGTGAAACCGCAAAGGCGGATGAAGTTAGACAAGAATTAAAATTAAGTTTCCCTGATAAATATTAATAGTTTATATGAAAAAAAATATAAAATTAATCATAATAATATTGTTGATGATAATATTCGTCCCAGTGTCAAATGCCCAGGCAGAGACTGTGGATACGAGTATAAATCATGTGACTGATGGCAGATTTTATCCTTTACATTTTGATCAGTTAGCTTTTGATTTTAATTTGATAGGTTCAAATATTCTGACTGCTCTGACTATTGATAATGTGGGCTTTTATGAAAATCAAGGAATAGAGAAATTGTGTTTGTATTTGGATGCCGGGTCAGAAGGATTTCAAGGTATGGGAGTAGATAGTGATCTTGGTTGTGCAACTTGGTCTGAAAGTTTTAATTATTGGTATTGGGATGACTTGTTTGAAGCTATTGCTGGAACAACAAGGTTTTTTGTAACGATTGAAACAAACAATTTTAGTCGAGATTTAACAGTTCAATTAAAAGTTCCGGCTTTCAATGATAAAAATGCAAATGGTTTTTTTGACGAAGGTGACAATGGAGTTTTCTTTTTTGATGATTTGTTGGGTGTACCGGCAGAAGATTTGATGGATAGTTCGGTTTTTATTTTGGATTATCGTGATGGTGGAGGTGATATTTTCCTTCCGAAAGTTGTTGCTACCAATATTTTTGACGGTGATTATATTCATGCTGGTATTTATTATTCAATTGAAGGTTTGGCCAAAGATCAGGGTGGATTAAGTGTGATTGATGTAGAGGTTTGTATTGATGATAAATGTGAAAAAGCCACAGGTTATGATTCTGAATTTGCATCGTGGTATTATGATTGGGATTTGACTGACCAAGGTTATCATTTGATTTATTTTACAGCCAAGGATACTAATAGTAATGTGGTCAAAACTGATACGATAAATGTTTTTGTTGACATGACTCCAGAGGTGCATTTTGATTTTACCTATATAGATTTTAATACTTTTTACCCTGTGGTTGGAGGAGATCCGCTTATTATTGATGTCTATGTGCATGATCAATATGATAAGCCAATAGCCGATCAATTGGTGGAAATCTCTCCAGATGAAAGTTTTGTACAAGTAGATAAATATTTTGATTATTCTGGATCAGATGGGCATGTTCAGTTTAAATCATGGTCTGATGAACCAGGCTTTGTAGACTATTATTTTTATATTGAGGATATAGAATACGATTATATTTATGGGGTGTCCTTTGAGGCTGTTGAGCAGGTACCTGTGGATATGTACTCTCAAGTTAATACAACTTATTTAAATGGACGATGGGTAAAATTAGCGGATAATTCAGCTGTGTATTTTCTTGATAATAATAGTGTAAGACACGCATATCCAACACAGAAAGTTTGGGAATCTTACTTTGGTTTGGATTTTTCTTTTGTGGAAATTATAAATACAACTGAAATGGCCAATTATAAGTTGGGTAGCAATGTGCCTTTTAATGGTGGAACTCTAATAAAAATTCCTTCAGTACCAAAAGTGTATATTGTTGACGGAAGTGGTTTGATGCATTGGATCCAGGATGAAATGAGTGCACAACTCAATTTTGGAGCTGATTGGGCGAGTAAAGTGAGGGATCTACCAGAATCATTTTTTACAGATTATTCTGAAGGAGAATATTACCCGGTTGGATAAATAAAATTAGTTTAAAATAAAAAGAACTTTTGCATGTTAGCAAGAGTTTTTTATTTTTTAGGACATTTACAAGCAATAAAACTAATCAGAGCGCCATTAATTGTGTAGATGTAAACGGCGATCTGGTGTGGTGATATTGATAATTGTAGTATCGATTTTGAAGGAAGGAATTTCATTGATGCTGTTATTTCACCATAGGCAGTTTGTTCCACTTGGCGAATCTTAAGGGGATAATCGTTGGTGTTCAGTAAAATTCCCCGATCAAAAGTTCGAAAGGAACAAAAACCGTATAAGATAATTCCTTGTGTTTGTTCGATTTTTTGTAATCCTTCAGTCTGGGTTATGATTTTTGTAAGATCGCTTTGACAGCCGAACAGGAAGGCTATCATCAGTGACAGAAGAAGTCTGATAGGCCTCATGGTTGTGTCTCCTTCTGGTTGAGGAAGTTTCATAATAATCTTAATTTTAATATTTGTCAAGAAGAAAATTATTTTAATGATGTTATCCTAGACAGACAAAATTTTGTTAGAGATAAAGTTCTTCTTTCAAAATGGAGATTTTTTTGTTCGGGTGAGTCGTCAACCTTGGGTTGTTTCGGCCAGAAATAGCTGAAATAATATAGTTAGAACTAAGTTGCATGGTAGGTTTAAAAATTAATTGCTTTAATAAAAATTAAAGCCTAAAAACTATGTCTACAAAAGAACAATTAAAAACCGTTGTAACTCAAACAAATTACAACAACGCTGACAAAACAACTGTCAGTAATGCGGGTCAATCAAGTGACCAGCAGGGGTATGTCCCCTTGCGTCAGGTGGGAGGAACATACATGTATGCCTCTGCCATTATTAATAAAAAGAATGTATTTGTAACTCCAGAATACATGGATTTATTGGTAAATGGGTTTAAATTGGCAGAGCTCAAACATGATGTTAAAAGTTTGGCTTATGTCATAATGCCAAATCATTTTTATTGGGTTTTTCGGCTTAGTGAAAAAAGTGATGATCCGGCTTCGGTTTATGGCGAAGTAAAGAAAAATGTAACACTGGAAATTATAAAAAATTTGGTTGAAGAGTCAAAAGGTGATGATTATCAATATAAGTTGTTAGATTTATTTGAGAATAATGAGAAAGTTAGTCGATCAAAACCAAGAAAAATTCTTTGGGATTTTAAGCAGGAAGCTAAGAAATATGACAATGTAAAAAGGTATAAAGTTTGGGAGGCAAAATCTAAATTGTTCCTGCTTAATAATGAAGATAAATTGATGAAGAACATTCAATATGTTTTGGATGCACCTGTCAGGGATAGATGGCAATTTGTTGAAAAAGCTCAAGATTATCCATATTTGTATGTGTCAGAAGAAATTTTAGAAAAGTTAGCAGCTTAGTTTATCTAATTATTAATGGGGCTTAGCGGACAGCTTTTGTGCTGCTAAGCCCCTCTAGGAGGGTTGTATGAAAAAAATAGTATTAGCAATTATTATTTTGGGTGTAATATTTTTTGGAAAAAATGTTTTGGCTCAAGATATGTCTATAAATAGTGATGATTTTCAGTGTAGTTGCAGTTGTGCTTGTGAGTATAATCTAGATAATTTAACTCTTGGTGGAGAGGATAAAATATTTGAAGGTATGATTGTAATCAGTGAGTTTGTATCTGATCCAGTCAGTGGTGGAACAGAATGGGTGGAAGTATATAATACAACTGAAAGAAGTGTGAATTTGGAAAATTTTTATCTAACTGAAGGCTCTGGACGGAAATTTATGTTGACTGGTCATTTGGATTCATTTGACTATAAAATGTTTGAAGTTTCCAGCCTTAATAATTCTGGTGATATTATAAATTTAATGTATGAAGAAATATTGATTGATAAAGTTAGCTATGGTGATTTTGATGATGGCGATTTGACTGATAATGCTTTGTCAGCTGTTGATCCATATTCTGTTGTTAGAAAAGCTATTAACCAAGAAAGAAATAATGATTTTGAAGATTTTGTGGTGACAACAATAGTGACACCTGGAATGGAAAATATAATTGAAGAAATAATTGAGGATCAAGATGAAGTGCTGGAGGAAAATCAGGAGATTATTGATGAAAAAATAGAGGAGATAAATTGGACAATAAAACTGAATGAAATCTTCCCTGATCCGGCTGGTAGTGATGTCGCTAAGGAGTGGATTGAGCTGTTTAATTTTGGTTCAGAAGCGCTTGATTTGTCAGGTTTGTATCTTGATGATATTGATGGCGGGAGTGCGCCATATTTAATTTCCAATGTTATTATCGGTCCGGGTGAGTATCATATTTTTTCCAATGACATTACAAGGTTGACTTTGAATAATACCAGTGATGAAGTTAGATTATTGGACGGTGAAATAATAATTGATCAGTGTAGTTATGAGGAGGTAGAAGAAAATAATTCTTTTAGTTTGTTTGGGCAAGAATGGGTTTGGACTAATAGTATCACGCCAGATGAAGAGAATATTTTAAACACTGAAGATGATTTTGAAGTTGCAATGGTGCGCGATGAAGATAAAAAACAAGAAAGTGATGAACCAATTACTAATGAGTATTCACGAGTTGAGATTGCTGAAATTAAGAATATTGAAAAAGGAAAAAAAATTGAATTTGAAGGAAAGATAATTGTACTCCCGAATATTTTCGGGAAGCAAATAATGTATCTTGATGGCATACAGTTGTACAGTTCAAAGGCTCTTTGGCCCGATGATTTGACAGAGGGACAAGTGGTGAAAATTCAGGGTCGGGTGTCTGAAAGCAAAGGCGAAAAAAGAGTGTTGCTTGATGATTTTTCTTTGTTAGACCAAGAAACTGAAATTGTCCCTGAACAGCTACAATTAGAAAATGTTAACGAAAATTTTGTTGCAAAATTAGTTAAAATTTCAGGAGAGTTGGTTGATAAGTCAGGAAGTAAATTAACCTTGGCTGATGAATTTGGGGAGTTTTTTGTAGTGTTAAAACCAAATACTGGTCTGGCTGGTAAAATGTATGAAGTTGGAGATTCGTTGTCAGTGGTTGGTGTCTTGATCAAAAGTGAAACTGAATTTCAAATTTTACCAAGAAGTGAGAATGATTTGATTGTTGAAGAAGTAATGGCTGATGAATTGATAGGTTTGGCTGTCCCGCTAAGTATGGTTGCGACTATTGGCGAAAATGAGAATTGGCAAAAGTATTTATTGACGGGGATTTTGTTTTTACTCCTGATTGTAGGAGTAGTTATTTGGAAGAGGAATGTTATTATGGGTTTTATCAGGTTGAACTTCGGACATCTCGTACAATTCTTTAAAACAAAAATAAAATCGTCATAAAATATTATTTAGTTTTGAAAATAAATATGATATGATGAAATTAATAATTTGTATAAGTTTATGAGAAAAATTTCTATAATATTGTTTGTATTTATTTTCTTGCTACTTGGTGCATCGTGCGAGGATCAAGTAAGTCAAGATAATCAGCAAGCTCAAGTGGTTGTTCCGACTGTAGAAGTTGTTGAGGATTCTGCTATTCGGGAAACAGAACCAGTTAATAATGTTGCAACTGCGGTGTCAGGCTCCTCGGCTCAAAATAATAACCCAGTCCTAGATTCTCCGGAGGCAGATCCAAGTTCGTTGAATTTTCAAAACCCAATTTTAGATAATAGTAATTATTATAATGATTCAGAGGTTTATGATAGCCCAGAGGCAGTACCTGATTCTCTAAATTGGGATGAGGATTCCTATGATTCTAATGTTTCGAGCGAAGTTTATGATAGTCCAGAAGCTGATTTTGAGGGTTTAAATTTTCGATAAATAAAATAAAAACACATCGACATTTGTTATTATTGGTAGCTTCTAGGTTGCCAGTTTCAGGGTGATGATAGATGTCGATGTGTTTTTGTTTGTAAATTTTGAAGTTGTTGTATATTAAGTTTGAAGGCTTCGCAAGAATATCTAGAGATGATGAAAATAGTACCCGGAGATCCTGAAACAGTACCCGGAGATCCTGAAACAAGTTCAGGATGACGAGTGTAGGGTTCAGGATGACGAGTGTTGGGTTTAGGGTGACGAGTGTAGGGTTTAGGGTGACGAGTATAGGGTTTAGGGTGACGAGTGAGGGGCGTAGAATCATACCCTGAAATCCATCTTCGTTAAAACTTCGATGGACAAGCAAGTTCAGGATGACAAGTGTAAGTTGAAGAATTATATCCTGAAACAAGTTCAGGGTGACAAGTGAGGGGCGTAGAATCATACCCTGAAACAAGTTCAGGATGACAAGTGTAAGTTGAAGAATTATATCCTGAAATCCATCTTCGTTAAAACTTCGATGGACAAGCAAGTTCAGGATGACAAGTGTAAGTTGAAGAATTATATCCTGAAACAACCTGCCTTTCGGCAGACAGGATTCAGGATGACAAAGTAAAATTTTTAAATTTCGATGCTGATCATGTTAGTGGGGTTTAAAGTAAGTGATTGGTTTTGCTAAAGCTGTTTTATTTGTTGATAAGTTGTTTTAGTTGGTTTTGTTTGAATGGGTGATTTGTGGTATAATTTAGATAGAAAAATTAGCCATTTAAATAGTGGTGCATGCGTTTTAAATTATACATGATTGCAGCTAAAATTAAACAGTTTTATCATTTTAGTATTGCACGAATTTTAAATTTATTCAGACCGAGAAACACCAAACTTTTTGTTGGTTGTCTTTTGGTTTTATTGTTGGTTGGAATATTGATGGGCAATAGTGTTTTGGCTGAAGAAGGTAGTGTGATTGCTGCGGTTGGTGGAGGTGTGCTCGCCTTTGTGTCAAAGATTTTGGCTTATATTGCCTATGGTATTGCTTATGTCATGGCATTAATCGTAAAACAGATTTTTGTTTTGCTGATACTTCTTAGCACTTATGATAATTTTGTTGGGAGTGTAGCGGTCAATAAAGGCTGGGTGATAATTCGTGATTTATGCAACATGATGATCGTGGTATTACTGTTGGTTTATGCTTTTGCCATGATATTACGACTAGAATCAAAAGTCGGAGACAAGGGAGTTCTGGTAAAATTGTTGGTGATTGCCATATTGATTAATTTTAGTAAACTTATCTGCGCTTTGATGATTGATATTGCACAAGTAGTGATGATGACTTTTGTTAATGGTTATGCTGCTACCGCTGGTGCCAATTTGATTGAAGGTATTGGTATGAGGGATTATTTTTCTTTCAAGACTGAAGCGGCAAGTCTATCTGATGGGTTTCAGAGTGATTGGTTTGAAATTTTTGCTAACATGGTTTTTACCATTATATTTCTTGGAGCAACTGGAATTATAACTTTTATGATAATTTCGGTTTTGGCGCTTAGAATTGTGATGATTTGGCTTCTGGTAGTTACATCACCATTTGGGTTTTTGCGATTTATTGGGTTTAAATTTCTTGATAAATATACTGCGATGTGGTGGAAGTCCTTTAGTAATTATTTGATTATTGGTCCGGTGTTGGCTTTTTTTCTTTGGTTATCATTGATGGTGATGTCCAATACTCAAGAAAATGTTTTGACAGATCAAATTACAACTGAATCACGGTTGGTAGCGCAAGAATCTGGTGGAGCAACACAACATCCGCTTGAATCAATTGAAAGATTTTTACCGTTTGTTATTTCATTAACAATGCTTTACGCTTCTTATGAAGTGACTAAACAATTGGGTTCTGGGTTTGCGGCGGCAACGGCAAAATGGGCGACTGACAAAGGTAAAAAATATTCTGGTTATAATTACTCAAGAGACTATGTTCAGAAAAAAGCAATTCCAGCTATAAAAAGAAAAGTTGTACAGAAAGGTTCGGAATTAATTGGTAAAACAATTGCCAGGCCAATTGGTGGGGCTTTGGGGATGGCTGGCGGAGTTCTAAAAGCACCGATTGGGGCTGTCCGAGCTTCTGTAAGTTCAATGACTGAAGCTTTTCGTCAGTCAAGGGCAACTGGAGGCGGAATTGGCGCTGGAGTGGCGGCGGCGGCAAAAAGCAAGTTCATCAGGAGTGCGGCCGAAGGTGGCTTGTCAACCTTTACTGAAGGAACTGTTGGTGGTTGGAGAAAAGCTGGTAGTAGAATGGAAGCAATAGAGTCTGGAGCAACAAACCAGATTATTGAGGAGAAAATGAAAAAAATGAAGACTTATGAAGGACCAAAAGGTGAAAAAATATTGCGGGGTATATTGGGAAATCAGGGTGCTTCAAAAGAAGAGAGAGCTGCTGCTCTGCAGAGAATGGCTGAAGGAGACATGCTTGATGGTGAACAGGATCATAAATCAATTCAACAAATTAGAAGTGCATATAGTGGAATGTCAGGGGTGTTAGATAATCTGGATAAGAAGATGGGGGCAAAATTTGGTCATTTGAAATATGATACTGCGACTACTGCTGGCAGACGCGACATGGAAAAAGCTTTTAAGGATAAAAAATTAAAATTGGAAAATTTGGATCCGAGTGTTTTGTCAGATCAAGGAGTGATGGATATTGCTTCAAAAGTTTTGAAACCACGACAAATGGGTGAGGCAATTGTAAAAATGGTTGATGCTTCGCCAACGGCAAAAGATGCTGGATTAAAGGTTTTACAAAAAAGAATGGGAGTTGCCAATACTGCTGGTGATAAAGATCAGGTATCTCAACTTCAAAGATCACACGCTGAAATTACCAAAGATATGGAGGCGTCATTTGCCAACCGTGGTGTTGATGGTAGTGGTGTGGTTATCCCAGCTACGGTTGATCAGAAAAAACAAGCAATTGGGGATTATGTTCGTGGTCTGCGTGGTGAAGAATTGGCAAAAATAGATATTTCAGCTCAATTGCCTGATAATAAAAGAGCAATGGCAAGGAATATAACTGATAGACAGGTTGGGGATATGGTAGCGGTTGGTCAAGCTGGAAGAGCAAAGGAAATAGTTGGAGAATTGGCAGCTTCATTCAAAGAAGCTGTAACTGCGGCGGCGACTTCACTTGGTGTGCCCGAAGATGATCCTGCGATATTGTCAGATCCTGAAGTTCAAAAGCATATGATTGAAGTCAAGGCTATTGCCAATAATCCGAGACTCCAAGGTGGTGAATTCACTGATATTGCCAAAGCTTATGCTGATAAAGTCTTAAAGGCTCGTGAAACTCAAATTAAAGATAAAATTACCAAACTTGAAGGTCAGCGAAATAGTGCAGCTACTCCAGCTGAACAGCAAGATTTTAATAACCAAATTGATCGACAACGAGAAAAACAAAAGAATTTAAGGGACGAACAAAATAGAGTTTCAGTAAAATAATCTATGGATCAAACTATCAATGACAAAATTAATGCGTTGCCAGAAGAAGTAAAAAAATATTTCTTATCTCAAACAGGAGTAAATTTTTCGGTTGAGATAGCGGATAAATATTTTTTAACTCTGTCGCAAATGCAGGAAGCAACAAAGGTGCTAACCGAAGTTTTTTTGAAGCAAATTCCTTTGGATAATTTGCAGTCAGAAATCAGTAAAAGATTGAATATGGATCAGATTGAAGCCAAAGAATTTTTAATTGATTTGCTTGGTTTACGATTGCTGATTGTTGATGACTATTTTGAGGGTAAGGTCAGTGAAATCTTGAAAACTTTGGGAATTGATTCAGCAGTTTATTCAAAAAACATACGAAGCTATGAAGATGAATTAGCTAATGAAGCAAAAGCAACATCAGAAAATGTTGAAGATGAAGAGAGTGTGAAAAAGGTAGATATTGACATTACTGATCGAGCCCAGGAACTTGAAATCGGTAAACCTGAAGATGAAATAAAAGAAATGGTGCAGATTTTGAGGGAAAGAGCTCTGGAGGTGTTGACGACTGACCAGCTGTTGATGAGAATAGATTTTAATATTATTATTACCACACTGCTACTCACCGATCAGGCTTATCAACCACAATTGATTAATGCGCTTTTCGCGAATAAACAAAAAATCACGGAAAAACCAATTGAACAAAAAGGAGAAATGATTGAACCAACTATCGGCAATTGGCTGAAAAATTTTTCAACAGAAATAAAGGTGGCTGAAAGTGATCGGATAACAACAATGCAAAAAGCAGAATATTATAATAATAATAAGAATATAAATGCTCTCGGTGAAGATGAACGAGCTGTGATTGATAGAGTGTTTGATTTGTATGAAAATTTGAAGAATTTTTATTATAACTCCAAAAGATTAAAATTGGATGAGATTCAGATATTCCCATTTACAGAGAAAGAACAACAGGATTTTATAGCTAAATATGAACCAAAAGATGAAAATGGTACAACTGAAGGTGGAGTGGTGAAAAAAACAAAGAACCTAGAAGAAATGTATCTTGGCAATGAATCGGAGAGACAAGCTTTGGAACAGGCAACTGAAAAAATTGTTGAGCAAACAAGAAAAGAATATGATAAATTGGTAAATTATTTTTATGATCGTATATTAGAAAGAAATAAAGTTGAGATCTTGGCCTGTTTGCAATTGGTGATTGAAGCCGGATTAATTGATGATATTTTAATTAGAGAGAAAACTTTCCAGGAATTGATGCAATCATATTTCAAGCGGAATAACTTGAAAGCAGAAGCAAAGGAGTTTGAAATGGATAAATCTGATCCAAAGTTTTTGAAATATTTTATAAAATATATTTTGCTAGAAAGATTGGGATTGGGTGAAAGCCAATCTGCCAGAGTGGCAGTGCATTTCAGTAATATTTTCCGCAATCAAGGCAAGATGGATTTGTCACATTTAGCTTACTTTGATGTAGAAAATAAAGTATTTAAGTGGTTGTAAATTATGTCAAACAAAGATGATTACATTTTGGTTAAAGATAAGGATGGTAATCTTAAATATTATAAAGATGGCCAATATTTTGATATTGATGAAATTGATGCTGGTAAAAAACCTGCTAACAAGGTTGAAAAAACAGATAAACAAAATATTCCTAATAGAGTTTTGTCTGAAAGAGATGTGGTTGTAAATAAAGCGGTTGAAGCGGTGGTGTCAGAGCTCAAAATCAGTTTTACAGAGGAAGAAATGAAAAGAAGGTTTTTTAGCGTGGTTGGTTCCAGATTTCGTGAAGTTCGTGGAGATAAAGAAGTAAAGTATATGTTAATGACGGACAAGACTGATGGTGGTATGGGACTGGATGAAAGAAAAGCTGATGTGGTGCTAGCGGTAATAAAGAAACATGCGTCAAAATTTACTGATGGAAATAGAAATGTTTTGCCACAAAATAATGAAAAATTAGTTGAAAAAAAGCAAAATGTTGCTGTTCGAAAAATTGAAGTAAAAAAAGAAGAAAAGAAAGTTCCAGAAATGAAAAAAGAAGAATTGCTTGCAATCCATAAAAGTTTTATTCCTAATAAAAAAGTAATAGTTGCAAAACCAGTAGAGATTAAGCCAACGACAGTTGTAAAACCAGTTGAAGAAAAGCCAGTTGTAAAACCAGTTGAAAATAAAGGTAAAGAAATGCTTGATCGTTTGATTGCTGGTGAAAAGGCCAATGTTTCAGCTCAAAATTTGATTTTGAGTCATGGACAAAATAGTCAACAATCACAAAAACAGGAAATTGGTTTGAAAAAAGAAGCTATTCCTAGTTTGCAACCGTTAATCCAACCAGCCCAAATAAAAGAAAAAGAGGTAAAATATAAGCCACAGCTGGTAGGTCCATTAGAAGAGTTACGGCAAATGACACTCGAAGATTTTCGTCGCTTGGGTCGGGATGCTAATGAGATGATGGAAGAAGTAAAAGAAAAAATTGCAGTTTTGCAGGAAGATTCTTGGAAAAAAGGTGTTGATGGTTTGAAAGCTTGGAGAGAGTCTGAAGTTCATAAATTGTACACAGAAATGGGGCTCCAAAGTATTTTGACTAATAAATCTTTGGATCAAATTATTGTTGATCGTCAAGTAAAAAATCAACCAGTTTTAACTTTGAGCGAGTTTGATGAAGTATTGGGGTTTAATAAAAATTTTGAAATTTAAATATGCCAACTCAATTTCTAGTCCCACAATTTATTGAAGTTGAAGATAAGATTTTTGCTTTTATCACTGTGCGTCAGTTTGTGATTATGATATCAGCATTATTGATTGGGGCGCTTGAATATAAATTGCTAAGCTTCGTGTTTTTTGTACCGATTGCTCTAGTAACTTTTGGTCTAGCTGCTTCATTGGCTTTTGTGCGAATAAATGGTAGGCCAGTACATTTTTTCTTGTTGAATTTTTTTCAAACATTCAAAAGACCAAAAATCAGAATTTGGAACAAAGAATCTTATGTAAAAAAGGTTCAAGAGATTAAGGATGAAAAAGGTGGTGTGGTTGAAATAAAGCCTCTGAAAAAATCAGTTTCAGGTTCAAGATTGCAAGATATGGCTTTGATTATTAATACTGGAGGTGTTTATAAGGGGGAAGATGATTATTATGAAGATAGTGATCTATTCCTGGAAGATAAGGGCAAGATAGATGATAAAGCTCGAATAATGGATGATCTAAATCAGAAAAAAGTATAGTAGCAAAAATATTTGACAGAGAATTATATAATTTATATAAAACAAAAATACAGAAATTTAATTTTTCAATATGGCCAAGAAAGCAAAATCACAAAAGAAAATTAATGAGATGCAGAGTAAAACACTGGCAAAAAATAAAATAACTCAATCAACACAATTGTTTCTGGATATTGCTGAAATAAAAAATGATACTGTGATAATGAAGGATGGAACCTTGCGTGCTGTGATGATGGTTTCAAGTTTGAATTTTGCTTTGAAATCAGAAGATGAGCAGGAAGCGGTTGTGTCAACTTATGTTAGGTTTTTGAATTTTCTTGATTTCCCAATACAAATTGTAATTCAGTCAAGGAAGTTGGATATATCAAATTATGTTGCCAAGCTGAAAACGCAAGAATCAGAAATCGGTAATGAATTACTTCGACGACAGATGGTAAATTATCAGGCATACATACAAGAATTGGTTGACTTGGGTGATATAATGAATAAGAGTTTTTTTGTAGTGGTGCCATATACACCCTTTGAAGATAAATCAAGAGGTTTTTGGTCAAGGCTTGGTTCTCTTTTCACTCCTGGGCAGGTAATAAAATTAAATCAGAAAAAATTTGATAAGTATTCTTATTCATTGAATCAGCGAGTGGAACATGTGAAGACTCATATTGGTGAAATGGGGCTCGAGGTAGGTCGCCTCGATACCCAGAGTTTGATTGAATTGTATTATAATGTTTATAATCCGGAAGTTTCAGTAAAACAAAAAATTCAACAAGTAGATAAGCTTCGTTTAGAAGAATAATAAAAATAAAATATGTTTAAACCTGATCAAGCTCTTCGTGGCCCAGAAAAGCCGGTTGAGCCAACATTGACCGAAATTGAAGAAGAGAAGCAGATTGAGCAAGAAACTGCGCAGTCAACACAAATTATTGAACAGGAAAAAGTTTACAGACAAGGGGTAGTCTCGGTTTTGGATTTGATTGCTCCGGCGGCTTTTGATATTAAACCATCTTTTGTAAAAATTGGTGGGCTGTACGCTCGGACCTTGTTTGTTATGGCTTATCCTCGCTATATATCTGTTGGCTGGTTTGCTCCGATAATTAATTATAATTCATCTTTGGATATTGGGATGTTCTTTTATCCAATGGAATCAGAATTGGTATTAAAACAGTTAAAAAATAAAGTGGGTGTTTTGCAAGCACAGCTTTCAAGTGATGCTGAAGATGGTAAACCAAGAGATCCACTTAGACAAACTGCCTTGCAAGATATTGAACAACTTCGAGATGATTTGACTCAAGGTGTGGAAAAATTTTTTCAATTTGCTCTGTATACTACTTTGTATGCCAAGACAGAAGAAGATCTTGATAAGCTGACAGAAGATGTTGAATCTGTGTTTGGCTCAAGAATGGTTTATACGAAAAGAGTTTTTTATCAAGCAGAACAAGGGTTTAATTCAACCGTTCCAATCGGAAATGATGAGTTGATGATAACGGCTAATTTGAATTCTTCGCCAATTGCTTCTTCCTTTCCGTTTATTTCATCTGATTTGACCTCTGATAATGGTATTTTGTATGGTATAAATCGGCATAATAATAGTTTGATAATTTTTGATCGTTTTTCATTGCAAAATGCTAATTGTACGGTTTTCGCAACTTCAGGTGCTGGTAAAAGTTATACAATAAAATTGGAAGTGTTGCGGTCAATGATGATGGGAACGGATGTGATTATTATTGATCCGGAAAAAGAATATAAACTTTTATCTGATGCTGTTGGTGGGACTTTTGTCAATATTTCATTAAATTCCGAGAGTAAAATTAACCCATTTGATCTGCCAAGAGCGGTTGGTGACAGTACTTCGGTTGAAGATATTATTCGAAGTGCGGTAATTAATATCAAGGGCTTGTTGAAATTAATGATTGGTGAATGGACCTTTCAGGAAGATACAGTAATTGATCGGGCTTTGATTGAAACTTATGCTAAAAAAGATATTACTCCAGAAAGTGATTTAGCCAAGATTGAACCACCACTGATGGAAGATTTATATCAGGTTTTGGATGGTATGGAAGGCGGTGCTGATATTGCTCTACGGTTGAAAAAATTTACTTCTGGAACATTTTCTGGGTTGTTTAATGCTCCAACCAATGTTGATATGAGTAATCAGTTGGTGATTTATAGTGTCAGAGACCTTGAAGATGAGCTTCGAGCAATGGCAATTTATAATATTGTAAATTATGTTTGGAATGTTGTGAGATCAGAATTGAAGAAAAGAATTTTGGTGGTTGATGAAGCTTGGTGGCTGATGATGAACGATGATTCAGCAAGATTTCTTCACGGTCTGGTAAAACGAGGTAGAAAATATTATTTAGGTGTGACTACGATTACACAGGATGTAAATGATTTTCTTGGTTCAAAATATGGTCCTGGTATTGTAAATAATTCAGCTTTGAAAATATTAATGAGACAATCAGTGTCGTCGGTTGATATTGTATCGAAAACATTTGATTTGACTAAAGGCGAGAAGTATTTATTGCTTGAAAGTAATGTTGGTGAAGGAATTTTTTTCGCCGGAGATAAGCATGTGGCAATAAAGGTTGTGGCCTCTGGTCTTGAAGATTCGATTATTACTTCTGATCCAAAACAATTGTTGGAAATGGAGAAACAAAAAAAGAAACAGGCAGAAGAAGCTAGTGAGGCATAAACTTGCGTTAATTTTGTAATGAAAATAATAAATAGAAAAATATGCTTACAAGAGGACATAAAATATTAATATTGTTGTTGGTCGGATTGATTGTTATCATCTCTATGTTATGGTTGTTAATTTTTCGTGATCAAACAAACAAATTAAAAATTGATGACTCATCTTCAGAGCAAGCTGTGACCAGCCGAACTTTGGAATATGATGCGCCAGCATTATCTGAAAATGAGAAGACACAAAATGCGCTCATAAATCAAGCGAAAGATTTTACAGCTAGATTTGGTACTTATTCGGCTGATTTATTGTCTTCAAATGAAGTTTTTGCAGATATACGGTTGATGATGACTGATGGGTTTGAGTCATGGGTTAATAATAATTATCTTCAAAGTTTGAATTCGGAATATTCAAAAAATAATGCTTATTATGCGGTGGTTACTACGGTGGTTTCTGCGGAATTCGTGGATTATAATGAAAATACGGCTGAAATATTAGTAAAAACCAAGAGGAATAAAAAGGCCAATCCAACTGCGACTGATGTGACGGTTGAACAAGGAGTTAGGGTGAAATTTAATAAAGAAAATGATAAATGGTTGATCTCAAGTGTTTATTGGGAATAAAATGTTACAGAGATTAAAAACTTTTTTTGCTGATATTTTGTTTCCTCGAGAGTGTTTGGTTTGTGGGAAAGATGGAGAGATTTGGTGTAATGATTGCCAGAAAAAGGTAATAATGATTAATGAAAATATTTGTTTAATTTGCAATCAAAATACAGCTGAAGATGGAGTGTGCGATGTTTGTCAGAAATCAAGTAGTTTCAATTCAGCTGTGGCTGTTTGTCGATATAAAGGGCAAATGATTGAGACGGTTATTCATAAGTTAAAATATGATTTTATAGAAGAATTAGCTAAGGAATTGGCTAATTTGTTGGTGGTAAGATTGGAAAAATATAGGTTAGTAGAAAATGTTGTTTGCATCCCGATTGCCTTGCACAAAAAAAGATTGCTTGAACGAGGTTTTAATCAAAGTGCCTTGATTGCCAAGTATGTGGCTGAAAATCTGTGTGTTGATTATCGTGAAAAGGCATTAATCAGATGTAAAAACACAAAACAACAAGCAAAGTTAATTAGAAATGAGAGAATTGAAAATCTGCAACAAGCATTTGTTTGTAATGAACCAGAGTTAATAAAAAACAAGACAATAATTTTAATTGATGATGTTATAACAACTGGTGCTACATTTGATTCCGCAGCAGAGTGTCTGAAAATGGCCGGTGCAGGAAAAATAATTGTAGCTGCTGTTGCGCACGGATAATTATGAAAATATTATTAACAGGCGGTGGGACAATGGGGTCGGTCAGCCCTCTAATTGCGGTAAAAGAAGAATTGAGTTTTGAGCCTGATGTACAATTTTTATTCATCGGGACAAAGAGAGGTCCAGAAAAACAAATAGTTGAACAAAATAAAATAAATTTCAAATCAATTCCAAGTGGCAAGCTTCGAAGATATTTTGATTGGAGAAATTTTACGGATTTGGTTTTGATTTTTGTTGGTTTTCTAAAGTCTTTGTGGCTGATTGTACGATTTAATCCAGAGATAGTTTTGACTGCAGGTAGTTTTGTTTGTGTCCCCGTGGCTTATGCTGCCAGAATATTAGGTAAAAGAGTTTTGGTCCATCAGCAAGATTTGAAGATAGGTTTGGCAAATAGATTAATGGTTCCCGTGGCATCAAAAATAACTGTCGCATTGCCAGAATTAAGAGAAAAATTTCCAAGAGAAAAGGTAGTTGTTACGGGCAATCCGACAAGAAAAGTTGTTTTTTCCGGAAATATTGAGAGAGCAAAACAATATTTTAAATTGGAAAACAATGTTCCGACATTGTTGATTGTTGGAGGCGGTGTAGGCTCGGAAATAATAAACGGATTATTTATTGATAAAAATAAAGAATTGACAAAATTTTGCCAAGTGATTCATGTTGTTGGTAAAGGTGAGCAATCTAAATGGTTGAACAATATTGAATTGAAAAATAATCATAGGTATCATGCTTATGAATTTTTGGGTCGAGAGTTGTCAGATGCTTATGTGGTAGCAAATATTGTTTTTGGTCGGGCTGGATTTTCGACTCTGACAGAATTGTCTGCATTATCAAAACCAGCAATTATTATGCCTATTCCAGATAATCAACAAGAAGATAATGCTGAATATTTCTATAAAAAACAGGCAATTGTTTATGTCAGACAAGAGGATTTTGATCCGGAATATGTTATAGGAATGATTGAAAGCTTGTTGTTGAAAAGAGATCAGTTGTTAGGATTGGGGGAAAATATTAATAATGCAATGCCACAGGATGCTCGAGAAGAATATGCAAAATTGGTCAAAGAATTGGTTGGTAGGTATTAAGTGTAACTTTTGAAAATTATAGGTAATTTTGCGGGTTGACAAAGGTGAAAAAATAAGCTAGAATGTTAGCATCGTAAATATTAGATTTTGGGTCCTTAGCTTCTGCCTACGCTCTTGTTGAAGAGCTGCGGCAGACAGGCAGTCGGCGTCAAGACTTCGCTAAGGACAAGACAATTATAAATTTATCATGGGTCCTTAGCTTCTGCCTACGCTCTTGTTGAAGAGCTTCGGCAGACAGGCAGTCGGCGTCAAGACTTCGCTAAGGACAAGAC
>MFGJ01000007.1:259193-333956 GCA_001778235.1 Candidatus Falkowbacteria bacterium RIFOXYC2_FULL_36_12 | reverse complement strand
AACCCTACACTCGTCATCCTGAACCCTACACTCGTCATCCTGAACTCGTTTCAGGATCTCTCACTTCTCACCCTGAATCCTGTCTGCCGAAAGGCAGGTTGGTTCAGGATCTCCCAATTTGTCACCCTGAACTTGGTTCAGGGTATAAATTTTTTAAATTTTATATTTTTTATATAACAAGCTAGTTTTAGCCGAAAAACCACTATTGACAATAAATTATATAAATTGTAAGATATAAATTCAAACATAATATTATGAATTTAATCAACTATACAATCCAATTTTATCAAATGTCTGGAATTGCCTATGTCAACAGACGACTTGCTTATAATTTTAAAAAATCAACAGCAAAAGTGTCTCCATTTGATAGAGCAGGAAATTACTGGAACTTTATTTCTCCTTTTATGAAGAAGAATTAACTCGTTTAATTCAACCTAAAGTTCAATTGATTTCCTGCTCTCGAGCAGGATTTTTTGTACATTTACAACTAAACACAAGCGGAAGAAGGAGACATCAATATGGCTGACTGGGAAGATAGAATAAAGCTTGATAAAAGCAAATCAAAACATTTTTTGAAGGGCATAAAAACTCTCTGGAAACTACTTGGTACGAAACGCAAAATTTTGCTATTGACCGTGATCTTGCTTTTTGTCAACCAGCTATTTAATGTTACCTTGCCTTATTTCTGGAAGTTAATTTTTGATGAGATAAGCAAAGTCGGTTCAGCTGATTTCTTGGTATCATCAATCTATGTTTATTTGATAGTGATGTTTGGCATCATTATTTCAAATCTTATTCTTTGGCACTTTGTTATTCAGATTTTATTTGGTCGAAGTATTATTTATCTGGAAAATTTTTGGCCAGTAGAAGCACAGAAAAAACTTTTATCTCTTTCTATCTCTTATCATGAATCAGAAAATACTGGGTCTAAAATTTCCAAAATAGATAAAGGCTGTGATAAATTGGTTGATGCCTGTTGCAAGTTGTTTTGGGAATTTGCTCCGCAAATGTTCTACCTGATTGCTAATATTATCTTTGTCTTTTTCATTGATTGGATTCTCGGCTTGATGTTTTTCATTCCATATCTTATCACCTTGCGGATTGGGTTTAACAGCTATGATCGCTTTGTTGATGATTGGCACAACTGGGAGAAAATGAGAGAGGATTCAAGCGGTCAACTCTGTCAATCTGTAATAAATGTAAAAACAGTTCAGAACTTTGTCCAGGAATGTAGAGAGGTAAGTATGTTTTCTGGCACTCGTCAAAAAATGAGAGTTTTAGATGTTGGTATTAATAAAAGTATTGAAACATTTTTCTTCTGGTTTTCTAGTGGGCTTAGCCTGTCATTTATTTTGACGATTTGTCTTGGGATTTACTTTATTTCCATTGACCGAGTCAGTGTTGGTTCAATTATCTTTATGATTATTACTGGCAATGTGATTATTAGCAATATTTATGGCCAGATTCGTACCTATTCGCACTTGATTCGACGATTTGTTACTGTCGAACGCATGGATGAACTTCTGAATTTGAAATCAGATATTGAGAACAAAGAAAATGCAGTAGTTCCAGCCGTTTACTCGGGTAATATTGAATTTTCAGAGGTCAGTTTTTCCTACAGGGGTAGTGCCAATTCAGTAATTGATAAGCTATCACTCACACTTTCTCCAAATAAAATGATTGCTTTTGTCGGCAAAAGTGGTGAGGGCAAAACAACTTTGATTCGATTGCTTGCTCGGATGTATGATGTTTCTTCCGGTAAAATTGTACTTGATAATCAGGATATTAGAGATTTGGATTTGTATTGGTATCGTCGTTTGTTCGCGATTGTTCAGCAGGATGTTGATATTTTCGATGGTACAATCAATGATAATATTTCTTACCCGTATCTTGACGCAACACAAGAGCAGATTATTGAAGCCATCAAAGCAGCTCATCTTCATGTCATGATCAATGATAAAATCAGGTTCCCCCAAGGTTTGTTGACGCAGGTTGGTGAAAGGGGAGTAAAACTTTCAGGTGGAGAGAAACAGCGCGTTGGCATTGCTCGGGCATATTTAGCCCTATTAAATGGTGCCAAGATTTTGATTCTTGATGAAGCAACTTCAAATCTTGATTCAGAAGCAGAGAGAGCAATTCAGCAGATGATCAATCAGGTTAGGTCCAGACTAAACATTACCCTGGTTGTTATCGCCCATAGACTCTCAACTATCAAAAAAGCAGATTTAATTTATGTTCTTGAAGACGGCCATGTCAGAGAGCAGGGAAATCATGAGAAACTAATGACCAAAAATGGCTTGTATGCCGGCCTGGTCGAACTCCAACAATTAGGAAAACTTACAATTTAAAAATATAATCGTAGATGATATCTACGATTTTCTGTTTGAAAATAATTAGTTATTTAATAAAAAATTTAGTACAATTACATTGTAATTAATAATGATGAAAATATGCAAACATATATTATTGCCCTCGGGTCTTTTTTTCTTTTTGCCATTATTCTCTATTTTTACAATCGGAAAACTCGAGGCTGGTTGAATTATGTAAAAATTAATAGTACAAAAATTCTTTATAGTGAAGAAAAAGTGAAAGCTAGGTTATTTATAAAAGTTCGAGAATATCGGACAAAGGGTAATATTTACCTCACTGACCAAGCTTTGTTTTTTGTTGTGAAAGGTATAATTTGGTGGAAAATAAATTTTGTCAATGACAAATCCGATGAATTAAAAAAGGTTTTTTCAGGGGAATATTGTATTGCTCGATCAAATTTCCAACTAAAACAGAATAAAGGGGAGTATGTTTTTGCTGAAGAAAAAATGCCGACCCCCATGAACAAGGTTGTTGTGAAGATTTATTCAGCCAATTGCGACAAGTTGCTACGGCTTATCAAAGGGGCCAAGTAGATCATTTCATCCAAAAGGGCTTTACAAGCTCTTTTTTTATTTGTATAATGGTAGACAACATGTTTCTATCAGTCTAAACTAATAGTAAACAACATTCTAACAGCTAATAGCTAATTACTATCAGCTTCAAAATATGTCTCACAATATCTCAATCAAAGGCGCCAGAGTCAACAATCTCAAAAACATTGATGTTGAAATTCCGCGCAATAAATTCGTTGTAATTACTGGTTTATCTGGTTCTGGAAAATCTTCATTAGCATTTGATACTATTTATGCTGAAGGTCAGAGACGCTATGTGGAGAGTTTGTCATCTTATGCTAGGCAGTTTTTGGAAGTAAAAGAAAAACCAGATGTTGACCAGATTACTGGACTTTCTCCTTCCATTGCCATTGACCAGCGGTCAGTAGTCCAAAATCCGCGTTCAACCGTTGGTACCATTACCGAAGTTTATGATTTGATTAGATTATTGTATTCGAGGATTGGGCATCCCCATTGTCCTGATTGTGGTGTTGAGGTTCATCGCCAGACAGTTGATGAAATCGTTGATAAAATTTGGAAGATCAATAATAAAATAAATGTTACAATTCTTGCACCAGTTGTTCGTGAAGAAAAAGGTACCCATAAAAAAGTTGTCGAAGAAATCCGTAAAGCAAATTTTTATCAGATTCGTTTTGATGGCATTGTTTACAATATTGAAGAATTAGAATCTCTTGATATTGATAAAAATCAAAAGCACACCATTGAAGTCGTGGTTGACCGAGTCTTGCTTGATGGTGACAAAGAAATGAGAATACAACTTGCTGAATCTGTGAAAATCGCCACTGATCTTGGAGACGGTCAAATTGTTGTTCATCGATCAGACAATGATGAAGATGTTTTGTTTAGTCAATATTATAGCTGTCCAAAGTGCGGTTTGAATTTACCTGAAATTGAGCTTCGAAGTTTTTCTTTCAATTCACCATTTGGCGCTTGTCCTGAATGTTCAGGTCTTGGCATGAAACAGGAAATAGATCCTGAATTAGTCATCAATAATAGTAAATTGAGTTTAGCCGAAGGAGCTATCAAACCCTGGACAAAAATTTTTTCCAATCAGAAATCAATGTGGCAGTTATTAGAAAAAGTTGCTTCAAAGCACCGTTTTTCTATTGAACTTCCGGTCTCAAAGTTATCAAAAAAAATCCTTGATTTAGTTCTGTATGGTACTGGAATCGAAGAATATGAAATCGGAGTTAGGAAAATGACATTTCAGGGTGTAATCCCAGGACTTGAAGAAAAACATCGTGAAACAGATTCTGATTACATTCGAAAAGAAATTGAGAAATACATGCGTGCTCATGTTTGTACTCTTTGCCAAGGCAAAAGATTGCGCAAAGAAAGTCTGGCGGTCACAGTTGCTGGGTTGTCAATCGCTGAATATACAGACATGTCTATCAAAGAATTAAAATTTGTTTTTGATGAATTCAAATCTAGCGTCGGTCAAAAGTTTGACAAGAAAAAATACAAAACAATAAAAGAAACAATTTCCAAAAGAGATTTTACCATCGTTACACAGTTGGTTCATGAGATATTGCGTCGTTTGGAATTCCTAACCAATGTTGGGTTGAGTTATCTATCAATGAGTCGAAGTTCAGTTACTTTATCAGGTGGAGAAGCCCAGCGTTTACGACTTGCAACCCAGCTCGGATCAGCGCTTTCAGAAGTTATTTATGTTCTCGACGAACCATCAATCGGACTGCATGCAGTCGACAATGAAAAACTTATCAATACATTAAAAATTTTGAGAGATAAAGGCAATTCAGTAATTGTTGTCGAACATGACAAAGAAACAATTGCTGCTGCCGATTATATTTTTGATCTTGGACCTGGAGCCGGTATTTATGGCGGACAGTTAGTTGCCGAAGGAACTCCAGCTGAAATTATAAAAAATAAAAATAGTCTTACTGGTAAATATCTTTCTGGCCAAAAGCAAATTGGTTTTATCAAAAAAAATCAAAGGGGCAATGGCAAGAAGATTTCTATCAAGGGTGCTACTGCCAACAATCTTCAAAATATTTCAGTTGACATTCCTCTTGGTCAGTTCGTTTGTATTACCGGTGTGTCAGGTTCAGGCAAATCAACATTAATAAATGATATTCTCGCCAAAGCTTTGGCTCGGCAGTTTTACCGTTCAAAGGATCTGCCGGCTGAACATAAATCTATTTCAGGTATAGACAATTTGGACAAAGTTATTACTATCGATCAAACTCCAATTGGCCGTACCCCTCGTTCCAATCCAGCAACTTATACTGGAGTTTTTACCTATATTCGTGACTTGTTTACTCAAGTACCTGAAGCCAAGATAAAAGGTTATGATGCTGGTAGATTTAGTTTCAATGTAAAGGGTGGCCGTTGTGAAGCTTGCGGAGGTGATGGTTATGTAAAATATGAGATGCAACTTCTTAGCGATGTTTATGTTGAGTGTGAAGAATGTAAGGGCCGTCGTTATAACAAAGAAACTCTTGAAATTCACTATCGTGGCAAGAATATTGCCGATGTTTTAGCTATGACCGTTTCAGAAGCCAATGAATTTTTTCGTGATACAACAATTATAAATGAAAAATTAACAACCCTCGAAGAAGTTGGTTTAGGCTACTTGACTCTTGGTCAGCCAGCCACAACTTTATCAGGTGGAGAAGCCCAGCGAATAAAGTTGGCAACGGAATTGTCTCGTTACTCAACGGGCAAAACTCTTTATATATTGGACGAACCAACAACTGGGTTACATTTTGATGATATAAATAAATTGTTATTAATTTTAAATCGTTTGGTTGAGAAGGGGAACACAGTTTTAGTTATTGAGCACAATATGGATGTCATAAAAAATGCTGACTGGGTGGTTGATTTAGGGCCAGGTGGGGGAGATGAAGGTGGGTTTGTTGTTGCCGAGGGCACTCCAAAAGATATTATAAAAAATAAAAAGTCTTTGACCGCGAAATATCTTATTAAAGAACTAAAATAATCAAATTAAAACCATCAGCATAAATGCTGGTGGTTTTAATTTTGCAAGCCATAGCCTTCACATCTCTAAATAATTTAATCGCCTGCGATTCATTTTCCACGGAAGTAAGTTTTATAGCATCGGGGCTTGCCTGCCGTAATCTTGATGAAGGCAGGTCTGGGGGCTTTCTTGCCGTCAACACCACCACCAAGTCTATATATTTAAACCATCGAACATGAACATCTCTGGGGCTTGCCTGCCGTAATCTTGATGAAGGCAGGTCTGGGGTTCAAAACACAAAATAATTTTCATAAGTAGCAGTTTTTCACCTAATCTTATTAAATAAAAAAATCCTTCGTAGTTTGCGAAGGTATTTTTATTGGAACATTTTTACACGGATTTTTTCAGCTAACCAAGTAACTTCAGTACCACAAATTGGTTTATCAACAAAATCATCAAACCCATAAAGTGGGGAAGTGATTTCATTCAAATTAGGACCAATTGCTGTAATGGTCACAGCCAAACATCTTGTCCCGCCATTACCTGCTTCCATCGCTCTGATATTTCTCATCATTTCCCAACCATTGCAGACTGGCAACATAATTGCACTGATTACCACATCAGGATGATGTTCTCCAAACATTTTTTGTCCATCTTTCCCATTATAAGCTACAAGGATTTCAGTTTTACCTTTTGTTCGACTATCAGCATCCAGTGTTTGCTCTAGATTTTCTTTCAGAGTTTGAAGAAATATTTTATCATGATCAACCAGCAAAATTTTCATCATTCCCTCCTTTCCTCCCGCCATTATTGTCGCGGTCAAAAAGCCGGCGCTTCCAAATGGAAGCGTCAATCAGCTAATGGATTAATCTCTCCTGTATTGTCAAAACAAAAACCCTTATTACAAAGGCTTATGTCGCTATTAAATTATTTTATTACTTCTTTTAATCTCTTGAAATAGTCTCTCAAATATCCTAGATTTGCTCTGCGTACTTCATATCTTTTTACTACTTCAATTTTTTCAATTATCGGTGAGCTTATAGGGAAAATCTTTTCTACTCCGAAACCTTTACTGGTTTTTCGAACCGTAATAGTGGCACTGATTCCTTTGCCATGTCTTCTTTCAAGTACAGTCCCTTCAAAAATCTGAACTCTTTTTTTCTCTTCACCTTTTGGGTTTACTTCAACGATTTTTTCGTGAACACGAACAACCGTTCCTGGTACAACATCAGGGTATTGTTTTGATTCGATTGTTAGAGCTGGAACTTCAGTTTGTTCAGCTTGTTTCTTTTCTTCAGCCATATATTTTTATACCAGTAAAGAGAGATCAGAGAATATTTGTATGTCTACTGTACTCACTTTATTCTGTTCTTGTTTTATTTACTTTTTTATCTAGCTTTAGTTAAATTACACGATGACAATATGATAACTTATTTATAAAATTATGTCAAGAATGGTATAAATATTTAAAATTGTATATTTTCCTGTATTTCTTGCAGGATTTGTTCTCTTTCATCAGTAATAATCGCTGTCCTAAGTAATAAATCGAGTGCTTGTTTTGGTTTCTCCCAATCAATAAAATTCAAATTTTTTAGTTGTTTGGCCTCTCCGCACAATTTCTCGAGACTTTTTCCCGAAGCTTTTTTCATTTTTACTGCAAGCCTGATTAAAAGTGCCAAATCATCAACCCTTGGGATAAAAATCAGAAAATAACTTTTATTTTTTTCTACAAAATTAATAGCCCCATCTTCAGAATTAATTTTTCCCTGATCAGCCAGCTCTTTAATAATTTGTGTCACATACCACATCAGTGGTCCGCCTTTTTTTAGGCCTAAAGTTTGGAGTAATTTTTTTCCTGAAATAATTACATCAGGTTGACTCATTCTGATTTCCTTGATTTGTTTAATCCTTTGAACTGTATCAGCAAAATTATCCATCGATACACTGCCATCTGACCGTAAACTGGAGGCGCAGTCTAGGAATAACAGCATCAATAATTCTCTAGAATATGGGCTATCAATGAACCTCTCTGAAAATTTATTGGTTCGTATATCAAAAATATTTTTTGCTGACATTGCCAACATATTATTTTTTATCATGAATCGTAGTAATTCTCTCTGCGATTCTGCAAACTTGAATCTCTCACAAACTTGATCAACAATTTCAGCTCCGACAACATCATGGCCATCAAATCTGATTCGATCTAGCTTATCTTTGGTAGGCATTTTTATTGTTAATGGTTTGCCCGCGTCATGTAAAATGGCCCCGAGAACAAATTCTCCAGAAATTGTTTCCCCTGAAAAATATTCTTGAAATTCTGCTGACTCAATTTTTTCTAAAAGTAACATAGTATGTTGCCAAACATCTCCTTCAGCATGAAATTCAGTTGGTTGTTTGCACCCCTTCATTTCCAGAACTTCTGGAAGTAGTCTGTCTATGGCCAGGCAGTTCTCAAAAAGGCTAATCGCTTTTCTCGGATTTGCTTCTAGTGATTTTAATAATTCAGACCCAACTGTTTCTCTGGCAACTAAATATTCAAGTCTAGTTTCTTCTTGGTTTGTTATTTTTTGTTCTTTAAGTTTTTGTTTTAATTTTCCGATTAATTGCTCATCCGTTGCCATATCTGATTGTCTTTCAAGTGTATCAATTAGCCGAACTTTTTTTTGGTCATTTATGTGAGGCATTAATTTTTTTATTGCCTGAAAAGTTTTTTCTTCAATTTCAAAATCCAATTTACAAGCAAATCTAATTGCTCTAAGCATACGAGAATAATCTTCTTGAAATCTTTGTTCAGGATTACCAACTGCACGAATTTGTTTGTCAGCCAAATCTTTTTGTCCGTTAAAAGGATCTATTAAACTCTGATTTCTGATATCCCAAGCCATCGCATTTATAGTCAAATCTCTTCTCGCCAAATCATCTTCGATCAATAGCTTGTGGTTTGAGGCAATTTTTACATCGCGATAACCGCCAGTCCCTTGTGGCAATTCAGTTCGTGGTAGGGCAATATCAATTGGGTCTGGCCTGGGGCTATTTTCTGGAACAAATTTTATCACTCCAAAATTCTTGCCAACATAGCTCAATGTGCCGTGTCGTTGTAATTCAGTCACTAGTGTTTTCATTGGCACACCTCTGGCCACAAAATCATAGTCCTTGGTAATAGGGTAATCCGTTATCATATCTCTGACCATTCCGCCTACGAGATAAAGCTGAAGTTCAGGCAACTGTTCAAAAAGTTTTGAAATAAAACCTAAACTGGGGTCATCCCCCAGTCGTGATATGAATTTTTTAGTTAATTTTTTTTCAGCTATCAAGTTTTCTGGTCGAAAAATTTTTAACCCCATAATGCATCTTAAACTGCTTTAATCATTTGACGCCTTAGATGGTCAAGGTATTTCTTTCTTTCTCGATGCTTAAATTCAGGCAAATTTTTCTGTCTTTGCTCTGGTGTTTTTCCGTCTATTAAATATTTGAGCACATTTACTTGGATTTCAGCTACTTCAGTCTTGGTGATTTCTAGTTCAGAAAATTCATCTATGATTTGATCCAACTCTGATTCAAGTTCAGGTACTGACAGACTATTTTTATTTTTTTGTATATAATTTTGAGTCGCTTTTTCTAGCATTGAGTTAATAGTCGCTAACAGTAAGTTGCTGATTAACTTTCTTTTACCAAGGTCAAAGATACTATTAGTCAGATATGTTCTTGCTTGGTCAATGGTTTCGACCTCAAAAGCTTTTATCATTTGTTTTGTAATAAAATCATCGCGGAACAAATTGGCTATAAATCCAGCCAATTCATTTGGGTTTGACTTGAGGATTTTTTGAATTTGGCTTTTATTTTCTGACATGTTCAGTCGTCTGGCTAGACTCTTGCCAAGTAGGTCTTCATTTGAAGTCACTTGAATCATTCTTAGTTTTTCTCCACTATCAATTTCAAAGCTTATCTTTATAACATCATCATCCTGTTCTGGTCTTTTTATATATGAGGCTTTATCTTCCAGCAATCTATGTTGGCAAAAAGAAAATTCTAATCTCATCAAATCAAATTGATCATCTCTTTTCTCGGTTGTAAACGGCAAATGGTTGCTGACAAGTTCATGGTTTATCGTTTGATTGATCATCGCCTCGCGTGCTTGTAAGTTAGATAAAAAAGTCTCCTTTTTTTCTTCTTTTCTTGATCTTAATTGGTTTGCTTCATTAAATTGTTCAGCTAATACCATATCAGTTAGGTTAAATTATTCAATAATTCAGTTAATTGTTTCGGTAATGAGGCTTCAAAAACTTTTTCCTGACCATTCATGTCAATAAAAATTAATCTACTTGCATGCAGGAAAACTCTATTTAATTTTAATTTACTTCTTTGTTCAACTTTTCTTGAAGTATATAGAGTATCCCCGACAATCGGGTGGGTGATTGCATTTAAATGAATTCTGATTTGGTTGGTTCTACCAGTTTTTGGTTGAACATGAAGTAAAGTATAGTGCAAGAATCTTTTTTTAATTTTATAATTTGTTATGGCACTTTTTCCATCTTCAGAGCCGATTGGTTGAGCAATAAATTTTCCATCCTTTGATCTGGCAATCGGGAAAGTTAGCTCCCCAGCTTCATTGGCCAGTACTCCGTGAACCAAAGCCAGGTATTCTTTTTTGATTGTTCTTTGTTTGAATTGCGCTTTGAAAAAATCAAAAGAATTTAAATTTCGTGGTATTATCATCAGTCCTGAAACTTCTTTATCTAATCGATGTACTAGAGCTGGACGAGCAGGGTCTTCGCCAACTTTTGCTAGTGCTGGGTATTTTTTCAGTAACCAGTCAATCAAAGTGTTCTTTTCTTGTCGTCTTGTCGGATGAACCAGCATGCCCGCAGGTTTATTAATAATAAAATAATCCTCGCAATCATAGATAATTTGAGGTTCGAGAATTTTCCTTGTATTACTGGCTAGTTTTTCTGGTTCAGTTCTTTGTTCTTCACCTAAAATGGCTATTCGATCCCCAGGTTTTAGGAATTGGTGAGTACTCGGAACTTTCTTATTGACTAGAACTCCGTTGCTATTGATTAATTTTTTGATTTGAGACCGTGTTATCTCCATTCTTACAGTTAAATACTTGTCCAGTCTTTCTCCAATAAAGTTTTTTCTTATTATAAAATTTTTCATATAATGTAATTTTACCACTTTTTAGGCATTTATCAAAGTAGTTGAATCGTCTAATTAATCGATTTGACCTGCAATCATCCCATACTTTTGTCTTTTTGGCAAAAATTAGATAAACTGGTAGTATGGAATTAAATAAATTATATGACCACTCAAGAAAAAATCGCACAATTATTAAATCATGCTGACATTGAAATAAATGGCTCCCGTCCATTTGATCTCCAGGTTTTAGATACTCGTTTATATGACCGAGTTTTATCTAGGGGTTCATTGGGCTTTGGTGAAGCCTATATGGACGGTTGGTGGAGCTCTGGGCAACTTGATCAATTACTGACAAAGCTTTTGTCCTCTAATTTAGACAAAAAAATTCAACCATGGAAATTTATTTTTCCTGTGGTAAAATCATTTGTTATGAATCTACAGACCCAGGCTCGTTCTCTCAAGGTAGGTGAGCATCACTATGATATTGGTAATGATTTGTATCATCGTATGTTGGGCCAAAGCATGGTTTACACCTGTGGTTATTGGAAAGACACAGACAATTTAGACCAAGCGCAGGAAAATAAATTAGACTTAGTCTGTAAAAAAATAAATTTAAAATCCGGAGACAGAATTCTTGACATTGGTTGTGGCTGGGGTAGCTTTGCCAAGTTTGCAGCTGAAAAATATGGAGCTGAAGTTGTAGGCATCACTATTTCCAAAGAGCAAAAACAATTAGCCGAGGAAAATTGTGCTGGCTTACCGGTTGAAATTAGACTGCAGGATTATCGTGAAGTCAATGAAAAATTTGATCACATTATTTCACTTGGCATGATTGAGCATGTTGGTTACAAAAATTACAGGACATATATGCAAATGGTAAGTCGTTGTCTGAAAGATAATGGTTTATTTCTCTTGCATACAATTGGTGGTAATAAATCTGTTACTAGCACCAATGCTTGGATTGAAAAATATATTTTCCCCAATTCAATGCTTCCTGGGATTAAACAATTAGCCAAATCATTCGAAGGTTTATTCGTTATGGAGGATTGGCACAATTTTGGTATTTATTATGACAAAACATTGATGGCTTGGTACAATAACTTCACAAATAATTGGGATGCAATAAAAGACAATTATCCACCAAAGTTTTTCAAAATGTGGGAATTTTATTTGCTAAGTTGTGCCGCCTCATTTCGTTGTCGCAAAAATCAGCTTTGGCAGATTGTCTTATCGCCAAACGGCGTTGAGGGCGGATATAAATCAATTAGGTAATTTAGATAATAAAGATATTTTATGTCGGAAAAACATTTTGTCAATGAAATAATGCCTGAAACAGAGAAAAGTCCAACCAAAAAATGGGAAACTATTTTAGGTAAGCGATATACCGAGTTATTAGCCGAGAGAAAAAAACTGGATCGGGAACTAAAAAAATATAATTTTATTCTCTATAATAATATTTTGGTTGACAAAGAAATAATGCCTGAAACCGTTTTAGACGAAATAGCCGACGAGGTAAAGACTCAACTGGAAGCAAATTCTACTTTTTTTCAAACTTTAAATTCGCTTGGTATAGAAATTTTGAAGCGAGATTTGACTCAACAACCAAATGTTGGAGGTAAAATTATTTTTGATTCAGAACAAGTGTTTGGTCTAAATCTTCAGCACCATGGCCCCAAAATCGAATTTAGAGGTCAGTATGAACCACAACAGAAAGAGGTCCATATCGGTTCTCCAATGCCAGAATTGCGTAAACAGTTAGTTTATATTATTAGGAATGGAGCTTTGCCAGACTCCGTTTATACTTTAATACATGAACTAATACATTTTTTACATTATAAAAAAAATAGGTTCCCATCAGCATTGTTGACTGAAGCACAGGCCTATGTTGAAGGTTATTTCCATGTTGGAAGTAAGTATAGTTTGCGTGCAATCGCAGAAACTCTGCAGAGAAATTATGGTGGAATTATGAAATTATCTTCCGCCGACGAAGTCCTCTCTGCTCTCGAAGCAATAAGTGGTTTGTATGCAGTTGGTTTCTCTGCTCGAGATATTGCAGATTTAGTTAGTCGTTCTTGGTTTGATTATGAGCTTGGTAAATTTACACCAATAGAAACAGTTTATCAACAAGAAAAGGAGGAAAAGGAATTAGGTGATCTTGATACGCAAGCTATGCGTGACTTGATGTATATTAGAGCCAGCAATAATCGTAAAAAGGCACAGTTGGCTGTTTATCGTGCTATCGCCAATCGATATGATGTTAAAAAGATTGCAGAACAAAAAAAGAAAGATCTACGAAAAGCAATAGCATATCCAGTTTACAAATTGAAAACAGGTGAAACAGTTCCCTCCTTTGAACTTAGACAAAAATTGATTGTACCTGTTGATAAAAAGTATCCATATACAATCGGGGGGAAAAGATCAGGTATTATTTTTGGTTATTTTATTGGTGATGGCAATAGATTCGTTCGTGATGAGGGGGAAGTATACGGTTTTGGTAGGTTTGAAGCTGACGGAGAGATTGGTCATATAGATTTAGCCGAGACACCATCTGAACAAAAAGAACTTCTTGATGATATAAAAAAGTATTCTGGCAACATTGAAAAACAAGACAAGTTTGAATTTATTGGTAATTGTTTGAGAGAATATACACTTCAAGAAGAGAATGCAAGAAAAATTTTAAAAGCCTTGGTCAGTAAAACAGAAGTAGTAGAGTCATTTATGTTAAAATTAGAAGACGACCTTGATTTTTTGGATAGATTAATAAAGCAAATAAATCAAGCTACCGCAAATGTATGGAGCATCTCCAATTTTACAGTCTATATCAAGAATTTAACTCATTATCGGGAATCAGTTGATTTATTGTTAAAGGATTTTGATATTACGATCGAGGAACTCGATAGTGGGTTTACTGAACCATATATGAGATATTGTCAGGCGCTTGATAAATTAAAAGCAAAAAGAAATTATTAATATCCCTAAAAGTATTTATTGAAAGCAATCTAAATCAAAAGTCGTACGCTGATGTACGATTTTTTTATAATAAAAAAACCTGACTCGTAAGAGTCATGTTTGTATTTATAATTTAATAAAGTTTTACAACCGTGTTTCTGGAAAAGGTTCCAAAGCAAAAATTTCTGCTTTTTCTTCAGAGGAAAGCATATTTTTATTAGTCATAATATTGACTAGCCGTTTTAGCTTCGTGTCTTCTTTGCGGGTAAGTACAACCAAATCACCTCGCAGATCAGCCAGTTTTTCATCAAGATAATCTTTGGTCACCAAATTAGCCAAATCATCTTTGGTCGCCATGTTTGCAATATCATCCTTGGTCGCCATGTTTGCAATATCATCCTTGGTTGCCATGTTTGCAATATCATCCTTGGTTGCCATCGTGCTCTTTATTTCATTTATTTGCTGTTGCATTAGCTCCGCGGATGTATTTACAGCATTTAGAACATCTTCAATTGTAGTTTGACTATTTTCCATACAACAATATCTTAACACACGCTGTCTTTATTGTCAGTTGTGGATAATAAAAAATAACGTTGTTTAGCGTTATTTTTAAGTTGATTTAAGATTTTTAACAAATCTTACCTGAACATTATTACTCTGTAGTTGATCACACCATTCCCCAGTGTTCACAAAGCTAAATACAACTACAGTTGTGATTCCGGCCTTAATAATTGAGTCGACATCCATAACCAATTTAGTTGCTAAATACATGGTAGCATTTTTAGTCGAATGACCCAGTTTTGCTGAACGAAACACTGCATCCATTTCTGCTGAAATAAGCACTTCATCTTCTTGGTTGACGAGACAATAACCTTGGGAAATAATCGTATCGTCTTGTACAATCACGCAACCTTGTTGGGCAGGTGTTCTTTTCCCAATTGCTTGGGCAATTTCCAAATAAGTTCTGTCAATTGCTTCAATTTCATTATCATATTGTTCCGTCCCAAGACCTTCACCTATTAAACCAGTATGTCCAAATCCGCCAGCAGATCTTTTCGTGTCAAGTAATTCGTCAACTTCTACAATCTCTGGAATTTCTACTCTAGTAAAAATAAGTTGTGCAATCCGCATATCTTTCTCCACAGTAAATGGCGTGTCTCCAACATTGTGTAGCAAACAGCCAGCTTCACCGCGAAAATCAGGATCAATTGTCCCCGGAGAATTAAGTAGTTGAACTTTGAATTTAGTTGCAATACCGCTTCGAGGTCTGACCTCAGCCTGAAACGGCCAGGGAATTGCCATGGCTACACCAATACCAATAAGAGCTTTTTCCCCTGGGTTAATGACAATAGGAAGTTCAGCTGTTTGTTTTTTGTCATATGAATGAAAGACAATTGAAGCATAAACATCATATCCAATCGCTCCATCACTAGCTCTAATCGGAATTTTTGCATCAGGTCTAACTTTTCTTACTTTTAAAGTTGTAAATTTTTCTCCGTTCATGGCCTTCCTCCGCGCTGGGTCAAGGAACTTATTCTTCAATTTATGCTATCTAAATCAAAAAGTCAAAATAAAAGCAATTAATAATATATTATCAAATTATTTACCTTAAAAGTCAAGAAATATTTTACAATTCAAACAAATTAAGTTATAATTTTGTATGTAAATTAACTAGAATTTTATGCAAAACTGTTATATTAAAGATTTAAAAAATTACAAAGATCAGGAGATCACACTTAAAGGTTGGGTTTATAATTTCCGCTCATCAGGTTCAATTGCCTTTCTTCAGCTACGAGATGGCTCTGGTTTTTGCCAGGCCGTTGCCAGCAAAGATGAGGTTGATGACAATGTTTGGTTTGAAATTGAAAGATTGACCATTGAATCTTCAGTTGAGATTAGTAGCACGGTATCACAGCATCCAAAAAATCCTGAAGTTTTTGAATTACAAGTCAAAACAATTAAAATCATCCAGTTGGCTGAAGAATATCCAATCGGAAAAAAAGAACACGGCCCAGATTTTCTGCTCAACAACAGACATTTGTGGCTCAGATCCCAGAGTCAGTGGGCAGTGCTTAGAATTAGACATTTGGTCAAAATGGGGCTACAGGAATTTTTTAATCAAAATGGATACCAGGAATTGGATACTCCAACATTTACGCCAACCAGCTGTGAGGGGACTTCGGATTTGTTTGAAGTGGAATATTTTGACCGCAAAGCTTATCTAACTCAAAACGGACAGCTGTATTTGGAAGCCTTGGTCATGTCATTCGGCAGGGTTTATGATCTCTGTCCCAATTTTCGAGCGGAAAAATCAAAAACCAGAAAGCATTTAACAGAATTCTGGTCACTCAATCCTGAAATCGCTTTTTGCGAGCATGAAGACAGTTTGAAAATTCAAGAAGCAGCGGTGAAATATTTAGCGAAATATGTTTTGGAGTACGGTCTGGAAGAATTGAAGATGTTGGATCGCGATACCACAGAACTCCAAGCCATAGTTGATCAGCCTTTTATTCATTACGAATACGGCGCGGCCATTGAAGAGCTTCAAAAACGCGGTTCAGACATTAAATACGGTGATGATCTTGGAGCGGATGATGAAGAATTATTGACCAATGATTCTGCGGTGCCTGTGATTGTAAAGAACTGGCCAAAAGATATCAAACCATTCTACATGAAGCGTCATCCTGAAAATCCAGAGCTGGTTTTGAATGCCGACATTCTCGCAGCTCGAGGTTTTGGTGAGATTGTTGGTGGGTCACAAAGAGAGGACGATTATGAAATTTTGAAACAAAGAATGGTAGAGGCAAAATTACCAATGGAAGATTTTGAATGGTATTTGGATTTACGAAAATATGGTAGCGTACCACATTGCGGATTTGGTATGGGGATTGAACGATTGACCCGTTGGATGGCAGGGATTCACCATGTCCGTGAAACTATTCCATTTCCAAGAATGATAAATCGTTTAAATCCTTAAATAATAATTTTGTCACCCTGAATTCCTGTCTGCCGACAGGCAGATATTTCAGGGTATTTAGAAAAATAAATCAGCTATTCAATTATATCCTGAAACAAGTTCAGGATGACAAGTGAAGATGTTGACTTAAAAATATGGAACGAACACTAAATTTACAAACAGTGGGAAAAATCGGGGAGGAAGTTCTTGTTGAAGGCTGGGTAGCTGCTCGGCGCAACATGGGCAAGATCGTTTTTATTGATTTGCGTGATCGTAGCGCTGTGCTTCAGGTTGTAATGGTGCCATCAGAGCTTGATGAAACTTCCAAAGAGTTACTGACCAAACTCCGTCCAGAATTTGTCTTGTCAATCAAAGGAATCATTAATAATCGAGGTGCCAAACAAACCAATACTGACTTGCCAACAGGTACAGTCGAAGTCTTGGCAAAGAGTTTTGAAATTTTAGCTGAAGCTGAAACTTTGCCGTATGATTTAAATGATGCAGAATTGAAAACTGACACATTACTTGATTATTTGCCATTAAATCTTCGTCGGGAAGATGAAAAAGCTATTTTCAAAGTTCAGGAATCATTACTTGATGGTTTTCGTGCCTATATGAAACAAAAAGATTTTACCGAGTTCCAATGTTCCAAATTAGTCGCCGGAGCAACCGAGGGTGGAGCAAACTTTTTTACTTTGGATTATTTTGGCTATAAAGCTTATCTCGCCCAGAGTCCACAATTTTACAAACAAATGGCAGTCGGAGTTTTTGAACGGGCTTTTACTGTTGGGCAGGTTTATCGAGCCGAAGAACATGATACCAATCGCCATATTAACGAATATACCTCACTTGATTTTGAAATGGGCTTTATCCATGACCATCATGACATCATGCAAATGATCGAAGGAGCAGTTCGTGCCATGATTGGCAAAGTGGCTGAAAATAATACTGCAGAATTGAAAACTTTGCAGGCTACCTTGCCGGAAATGCCAGAACAATTTCCACATATGAAGTTAAATGAAGCTCTTCAGATTCTTCATGATGAATATGGTGAAGATTGTCTTGGCGAACCAGATTTTGAACCTCATCAGGAGAAATTAATAGGGGAGTATACCAAGAAAACTTGGAATTCAGATTTTCTTTTTGTCACTCATTATCCAGTTGCCAAGCGTCCAATGTACACTTCCGAAGACGAAGAAGATAAAGGCTATACAAAAAGTTTTGATTTACTATTCCGCGGACAAGAAATGGTTACTGGCGGACAGCGTATTCATAATTATGAAAAATTAAAAGCCAACATTACCAAATGGGGTTTGAATCCTGATGATTTTGAATTTTATCTAATACCATTCAAATACGGCATGCCACCTCACGGCGGAATCGGTATGGGACTTGAAAGAGTGACTATGAGCCTACTTGGATTGAATAATATTAAACAAGCAACTTTTCTTCCTCGCGATCAAGTACGAATTGATTTACCATTATCAAAATTACAAGGTGAAAAGAAAAAGTAATTTTCCGTTGTCAGCCTGATGCTGTTTGAATGGTAGAAGTAAATCCTTGGTCTATGCTTCGAGAGCCTCATCATGACAAGTTATGTGTTGCTAAAAATTATATGCGTTTATCTCAATTGCAAAAATACATTTTACTAAAATGTTATTACCGCAAGAACAGTCGTTTGAAGCGCGATAAATTCATTGAATTTTACAAAAATAATTCAAAAGCCAAAAAATATCTTCAACAGAAGATTATTACTGGCTCAATTGAAACCTTGATAAACAAAGAATTGCTGATTGGCTATGGTCGTCGAACTCCACATAAATGGTTTATTGAAGAAGTAAAATTAACCGCAAAAGGCTTTACACAAACACAAAAATTGTTGGGGGAGCAAAAAAAGCTACCTTTAAAATAAGAAAAATAAATTGCTATATATAAAAATTATATGGAAAAAATTCGCACAGGCTACACCTATGCAGACGTTTTACTCGTGCCAAAAAAAACACCACTTAATTCTCGCTCTGAAGCTGATGTCAAGACATTTTTTACCAAAAATATTCCTCTGAATATTCCTCTTGTCAGTTCAAACATGGCTACAGTTACCGAACATGAGATGGCTATTTCCCTTGCCCGTGAAGGCGGTCTTGGTATTATCCACCAATTCAATACCATTGAGGAGCAAGTTGAAGAAGTAAAAAAAGTTAAAAAGAGTACCAGCTTTGTTGTTGATCACCCAGTTACTTGCAATTCCAATATTGATTTGCAGTCAGCGCTTGGCATAATGAGTACTCACAATATAACCAGTTTGATCGTCGTTGATGGCATCGAAGTTATTGGAATTTTGACTGCTCGGGATTACCAATTTGAAACTAACATGCAGAAACTTGTTTCTAGCATGATGACACCGAGGGAAAGATTAATCACCGCAGAATATGGCATCAGTTTCGAAGATGCCAAAGAAATTTTGAAGAAAAATCGAGTGGAAAAATTACCATTACTTGAAAACAATCAACTCAAAGGACTGATTACAACCATTGATATAAAGAAACATGAAGCTTGGCCAAGTTCTAGCCGTGATTCCCTTGGCCGTTTAATGGTTGGCGCAGCCGTAGGCGTAAAAGATTGTCTTGAGCGTGCTCGAGCCTTGGTCAATGCTGGCGTTGATGTTCTTGTCCTTGATATTGCGCACGCCCATTCTGATTTAACAATTGAGAAATTAAAAGAATTAAAGTCCAATTTTCCTATTGATGTTGTAGCCGGTAATATTGCAACTGCAGACGCAGCCAAAGATTTGATTTTAGCTGGCGCAGATGGATTAAAAGTTGGCATTGGTCCTTCTCCTGTTTGTACTACACGAATAATTTCTGGCAGTGGAGTTCCGCAGTTGACTGCCATCATGGATGTTGTAAGGGTCGCCAAGGAATATAATATTCCTGTTAGCGCTGATGGTGGAATAAAATATTCTGGTGATTTATCCAAGGCTATTGCTGCTGGTGCAAGTACTGGTTACTGTGGCAGTATTTTTTCTGGTACTACTGAATCTCCTGGTATAATTATGTTTAAGGATGGCCGTCGATATAAAAGATACATGGGCAGTGCTTCTTATGAAAACAATCATGAACGAAAAGAAAACCTTGATGGCAAGCGTTACAAACAAAAATTAGATATTCATGTCGAGGGAGTTAGCAATTTAGTTGAATACAAGGGTCCTGTTAGTGACATTATTCAGTCCATGATCAAGGGGTTGCGAAGCGGTATTAGCTACTGCGGTGCTAGAAATATTCGAGAAATGCAGATAAATGCTGAATTTATTCGCATTACTTCTGCTGGCTGGGAAGAGAGCAAGAGTCGTGGCATGAAGCTTAGTGAATAATAATTATGTTCAAAATAAAAACAGAAAAATTCAGTGGCCCGCTTGATTTATTACTCCAATTAATTGATCAGCAGCAGTTGGATATCACAGAGATCTCCATTGCTCAAGTTACCGACAGTTACATCTCACATCTTGAGCAACTCCAAGACAAAGATCCTGAAGAGTTATCAGATTTTTTAGTCATGGCCGCACGATTGCTGGTAATGAAATCAAAAGCCATTTTGCCAATATTTGAAGAAGAGGAAATTTTTGATGATTTAGAAGCCCAATTGAAGATTTATAAGGAATTTCTTGATGCTAGCCGAAAAATAGCAGAAATGATTAAGCTAGAAAAGTTTTTGTATTCCAGGATAAAGCCAGCAATAGATTTGTCAGTCGAATTTTCACCTTCGGACAATATTACGGCAGAGAATTTAAAACAGTCTTTTATGTATCTCTTGAAAAAACTGGATCCCCTTGTAAAAATCCCCCAAAAATTATTCGACAAAACCATAAGCCTACAACAGAAAATTCTGCATCTCCAAGCTTTTATTTCCCACGCCGAAAAATCAAGTTTAAAAGAATTATTAAAAGATGCCAAATCAAAATCTGATATTATTGTCAGTTTTCTCGCCATGCTTGAATTAGTAAAACAAAAACAATTAATAGTCAGACAAAGCAAATTGTTTGACGATATAATTTTTGAAAAAAATAAATAATTTATGTTGCGTTCTCAAATTGAAAGTTTATTATTTGCTTCAATCAAGCCTCTTGCTTCAAGATCGATTTTTAATGTTTTAAAAAAATCCCAACCAGAATTAAAATTTGAAACAGTTGAACAAGAATTAAAAAATCTGTTTGTTGAATATTCCGAATCCAGTAGGGGAATAGTCCTGATTGAAAGCGAAGGCCAATACCAGTTTACAACTTCAGCTGACAATTCTGATTTAATTAAACAATTTTTAAAAGACGATAGAAGCGGAGAATTAACCCAGCCTTCACTCGAGACCTTGACCATTATCGCTTACCGCGGGCCAGTCTCAAAGCCAGTGATTGAACAAATTCGAGGAGTAAATTGCAGTTTAATTTTAAGAAATTTGTTAATCCGTGGTTTAGTTCAGGCCGATGGTGAAGAACCTGAATTGTTTTTTAGTGTTACTCCAGAATTTTTAAAATATCTAGGAATTGTTTCAGTCAAGGAACTTCCTGATTATGAAAAACTTCATGTTGTGGAAAATCTGGAGCAGTTTTTAGACAACAGACAAGCCGAAGAAGTACAAGAACTAAAAAAATAAGACCCCCAGAACATGCGAACACGTTCTGGGGGTAGTGACACGGGTTGTTTACCGTGCCTCTGCTGTTTTTTGACCTTGCGGTCAGGGACGCCTCCACTAGGATCTTTAGGAGATTACTCTCCCTATCCGAATTAGTCGGACCTAGCTTCGAACCCTTTTCTCTGGGCGAACCCAAAGAAAACTCATTTAACTATTACATTATATCACATGTGCCATTTGTTGTCAAGAGGTGGTGAGATATTGTGCATATTTTAAGGGAAAATAAGACCTGAATATAAGTAATAATTCTTGATAATCCCTTCAAGCTCAAACATCCCATTTAACCATTTTAACCCATGTTACCTCTATGTTTCTCAATATAATCCTTAGTTTACTCTTAATTCATTCTGTAAATAATGTTTACTCTGTAGAAAATACAGAGTTTCTTTCACTTGCCGAAAATCAATCAGTCGTATCAACGCCCGCGAGAATTAATCCTGAAAACATTGGTGTAGAGATTACTGCCAATAAATATTTAGTCGTCGATGTTGCTAGTGGTAAAGTCCTAGCCGGCAGACATGCAAATGAGGAACAACCAATTGCCAGCATAACAAAGATTATGACTGCTTTGGTTATTTTGGATTTAAATCCAGATTGGCAAAAACAAGTGACACTCATGTCCTCTGATGAAACAGTCGGAGCTTATCCGCATATTTATCGTGGAGAACAGGTGAAGTTTATTGATTTGTGGAAATCAGCTCTGATCAGTTCGGATAATAATTCAATTATGGCCCTGGTTCGAGCTCTTGGTTTATCCAATTTGGAATTTACTGAACTGATGAATTATAAAGCCGAAGAATTAGGTTTGTACAATACTGATTTTAGCGATCCTACCGGTCTTTCAGCTGGCAATGTTTCAACCGCTTCAGATATTGCTAGATTAATTTATCTTGCTTTGCAGAAAAACCAAATTCGGGAAACAGTAATTCAGCCAAAATATGAAATTGATATTTTAAATAAAAAAAATAACCGTCAGATTACCAGCACAGATATTCTTATTGACAGTTTTTTAAATAGTCAGATCTATGGTTATGAATTAATTGGTGGTAAAACCGGTTATCTGCCAGAAGCTGGTTATTGTTTGGCTGTTGAGATTACTCATGAAAATAAGCCAGTTATTTTTGTAGTATTAAATAGTAATACAATTGATTCTCGATTTCAAGATACCAAGGTTTTGGCTGATTGGGTTTTTAATAATTATCAATGGGAAAAATAATTGTCTATAATAAAAAATGCCCATCACGATCGTGAATCGCGATGGGCAGCCAGGTGCGTTTAGGCATCCGGCGGTTTGAGCTCGGTTGATTCGCTCTGGAGTGGAGCTCACACTACACAGAGCTAGCTTTCTGGTGGCAGGTTAAGGTTAAGGGGCTACGCTACTTCAGCCTCTTCCTGAAAGCAGGGGAAGATCTTCAGTCAGCGCACCCAGGACAACGGGAATGGGGGGATGGTCGCCCTTTAGCAATTTGGCCAGAACGCTAGAGGGCAGTCGTCCCATCAGGTAGCATGGCCGTTGGCCACCGTCTGGGAACTTCAGTATTATAACATAAATTAGTTTGTTGAAAAAAAGGTGGCTGGCAGTAGATCATCGTTGACTACTGCACTCCTGGGGGGGATTCCTCATACCGCCAGCCACCAGGAAACCTACCATTGAACTTTCAACAAAAATATATTATCATATCAAAAACAATTCGTCAAGAATTAATTAATCAAAACTTATGTTTTTTCTAGAATTAGTAAAAAATTTACCAGCTGAATTAGCAACTTTTCTTTTAGCCCTAATCCCTGTTACTGAACTTAGAGCCTCAATCCCTATTGCTGTAGGTTGGTTTAATTTACCAATTTTACAAGCGTTTTTCTGGTCTGTTTTAGGCAGTATTTTTATTACGCTAGTCTTGGTTTACCTCATCGATATTGTCTCAAAACAACTGATGAAATTTAAATTAGGCTTAAAGTTTTTCACTTGGCTCTTTGCCCGAACTCGCAGAAAATTTGAGGGTAAGTATCTGAAGTATGGTGAAATTGCCTTAGTTATTTTTGTTGCCATTCCATTGCCCATTACTGGCGTATGGACCGGTTCAGTTGCCGCCTTTCTTTTTGGCATTGATCGTATGCGGTCAGTTTTGTTAATCTCATTGGGCACCTTAATTGCTGGAATAATTGTTTCTGTCTTAACCTACATAGGCGTTCTTGCTTTTAAATAAAATATGAAAATTGGTATTGATTGTCGACAAATTTATGATATAGAAAAAAATATCGGCGCTGGCATTCCCCGTTATATTTTTCATTTGGTGAAAAATATCTTATCGCAGGACAAACAGTCCGATTTTGTTTTATTTTTTGATGAAAAAATCAGTCAGCAGACTATTGATTCATTGAAAGTGGAAAGAAATTTTAAAATTATCAAAGTAAAAAACCAAGTTCCTTTTTTCAGCGCCCATTTTTTCTTTACACTACAGGTTTGGCGTGAATTTCTTGATTGGACGATTTTCCCGAGTGGAAGCATGCCATTTTTTTATTTAGGAAAAAGTTTGCTGATTATCCACGATCTGATTATTTATACCCAACCTCATTGGTTTCCGAACAAGCAATGGTTTTCCAAGCTTTTAGTTGTCCCCGCCAGTGTGACCAAAGCTTCAAAAATAGTTACAATTTCCGAAGCCACCAAGAAAACACTTTTATATTTATTTAAATTTCGGCAAGACAAGGATATTAGAGTTATTTATTCTGGAATTACCCCCACTCGAGATTATGGTCAATTAGCCGTTGAAGAAGTAATGAAAGAGCATAGAATCACCAAGCCTTTTTTATTGTTTGTCGGGACAATTGAACCAAGAAAAAATTTGAATTGCTTGATAAACGCTTTTTATCAGTACAAAAAAGAAACAAAGACAGAGATTGAACTGATTATCGCTGGAGCCAAAGGCTGGAAATATAAAAATTTTTTTAATCGCTTGAATGAAAAAAATCAGCTGTTAGGAACAGAAGCTATCAGGTACATAGGAAAGGTTTCAGACAAAGAACGCAATATTTTGATGCAGAAAGCTGAATGTTTTGTTTTTCCATCATATTTTGAAGGTTTTGGTTTGCCAGTGCTTGAAGCCATGATAAATAGTTGTCCAGTGATTACTTCAAATACCGGTGCAACCGGAGAAATTATTACTGATCAGGCAATAAAAATTGATCCCAAAGACAGTATTGAATTATATTTAGCCATAAAAAAAATCCTCCAAGACAAAAAGCTACGAGAAGATTTGATTGAGAAGGGAAGTCAATATGCCAAAACATTTACTTGGGACAAAACCGCCGACCAAATTTTAGAATTTATAAAAATTCCATAATAATATTATAACAACAATTTGAACCGCAAAAGCAACCCTAAATGGTACATGAACCTTTATCAAGTCATGTATTTTTAAATGAAAAAAATTATGTCTAAAAAAATATTTTTTGTTAACATAATAAAAACCAACAAGTAAGTCTGGTATAACTGCACCAGCGATCCCAGCCACCACCGGCCATAGTTCAACGCCTGATTTTGTTGTGTTCGTGAAATAAAGCAGTAGAAAAATTATCCCAAGTACAGAATCCATCATAATTGCACCTAGGACTTTCCGAAAATTGCTTTCAGTCTTGAATGTTTCTACGCTATCATCATCTCCATGTGGGATTATATCCAAAAAATAATGAGAGACTAGCCCCAAAATAAATGCCAGACCAGCACTTGCAGTTTGTTCCCCAATTAGTGCTCCTATTGCTCCATGTGTCACCATCATCATATATAAAATAGTTTATATTTATAGTGTTTTTTATAAGTCCAAGTTAATGACTACTATTTCTGGCAGGCAAAACAAACGGGATCTTGGACTTGATTCTCCAACACCACTAGTTATAAATAATTGGTTACCGTTTTCAAGTGAGAATAATCCTTTGTCATATGAGTCGCTTATTTCTGTTGGTAATTTCATCACTGAACCGATAAAAGGCAAACGAATTTGACCGCCATGAGTATGTCCGGACAAGATTAGATCAAAAGCAGAAGTATCTTGTATTATAATATCAGGATTATGAGATAAAAGTATTGTTGGATATTCACGGTTGAGATTGGCTGTTATTTTCTCTAAATTATTTTTCAATTCTTCGTTTTGTTTCCAAATATCTTCAATCCCAATCAAATAAAATGGTCCTTGGTTGTCAGCAATTAATTTTGTTTGATTTTCTAGCAGTGTAACTCCGATTTCATCGAAAACTTTTCTTAGAGTCGTCGTTTTATCATTCAGACTGCTGAAGCTGGAGTTATTCCAGTCGCCAAGATTGTATTCATGATTCCCTGTAACAGCATATGTTGGATAAATTCGACTTATTTTTTCAAGCGGTCGTAGATATTCTGCATCTTCTTGATTATTCAAAATAAAATCACCTGTCATTACAACAAGGTCAGGTCTTATTTTGTTAATTTCATCAGCCAAACGCCTAATATACTGTTCTTTTTTATAAGTCCCAACATGAATATCAGAAATGTGGACGATTTTAAGTTGTTCGTGTTTTTGAGTTTGCCGTAGGTTTATATCAATATTAGTAATTTTCATTAATCTAGGTTCAATAATGCTACCATAAATTAATATTAATACACCTAAAATAAAAAAAGATCCGACCGTCAGTTTGGAAATTCTTTTCTTTTTTGAATCCAAGATCTTTGTTCTCTTGTAATTTTTAAAAACTAAATATGCAAAGATTGAACAAAATAAAATATATGAAAAAATTTGATAATCCCAGATGAATTGTAGCATTTTTTTTGTTTTGAACCAGAAAGGTTCTTTTATTTTTGTCAAAAATAATGGTGACAGGGGGCGGAATTGAACCGCCGACCTAGGGGTTATGATTCCCTCGCTCTAACCAGCTGAGCTACCCTGCCCCGAAGTAGTGGCTATGGTTCACTTCGGAACAAGCCCAATTACAAGTGAAGCAATGTTTGTTCGTAAAATTTCTTGACAATCCACGGTTTAACTTGACTTGCCAAGAATTTCTACCAACACTGTAATGAATACACCTTGGTTGCGGGGGGGGGATTCGAACCCCCGACCTCTAGGTTATGGGCCTAGCGAGCTGCCACTGCTCTACCCCGCGCTAATTAGTATTGTTGTATATTATAGCTTAAATTTAGAAAAACATCAAGCTAAGTCTATAGTTTATTATAATCTTTTAATTTTGTATGGTGCCGAAGGAGAGACTCGAACTCTCACGATGTTGCCACCACTGGATTTTGAGTCCAGCGCGTCTACCAGTTCCGCCACTTCGGCATGATTGTAAATGTGGCGGAACTGGTAGAAAGTTAAATCTCCCTACTAATTACCGCCCTGTCCGCCGTAGCCACCTGCGTAGGCGGGCACTTCGGCATGATTGTAAATGTGGCGGAACTGGTAGAAAGTTAAATCTCTCTACTAATTACCGCCCTGTCCGCCGTAGCCACCTGCGTAGGCGGGCACTTCGGCTTAAATCAATTGTAAATAAGGTATAGCAATAGTAATTCAATCTACAGCCAAACCTCCGCTTGTTTTGATGAAGAGTAATCAGTCACCTCGGCATCATCGACAATTCTCTAAATTACGCTAAAAACAATTGGATTATAATACAAAAAATCAATATTGTCAAAAGTTGCATCTTTATGTATAATTATAACAGAATAAATTATAAACAAGTCATTCAAATTTATGGCTGAAATTATTAGTATTGTTAATCAAAAAGGCGGAGTTGGTAAAACCACCACAGCTGTAAATTTGGGGGCATATTTGGCTGAACATGGTAAATTTGTACTTTTGGTTGACCTTGATCCACAGGCGAATGCTTCTTCTGGTCTTGGCGTAAATTATACTGATTTAGATAAGGGTATTTATCAAGCATTGATCGGTACTCACTTGGTTCGGGAAATTGTTATGCCAACAGGAATTCATGGTTATCGAGTTGCACCTGCCACACCATCTTTGGCTGGTGCCAATATTGAACTAGTTGACATTGCTAGACGGGAATTTAGGCTAAGTGATGCTTTACTTGAGGTAAAAGCTGATTATGATATCATTTTAATTGATTGTCCGCCATCTCTTGGCATTTTGACTATCAATGGGTTAGTCGCAGCTGATCATATTTTAATTCCTGTTCAAGCCGAATACTATGCGCTTGAAGGTTTGAGTCAGTTAATTAATACTATTGGGTTGGTAAGAGATAATATCAAACCAGAATTAAATATATTGGGCGCAATTATTACTATGTTTGATAAGCGTACAAAACTTTCTGGTCAAGTAATGGAGGAATTATACAAATATTTCCCAGATAAAATTTTTCGTTCCATTGTTCCTCGTAATGTCAGGTTATCTGAAGCTCCTAGTCATGGAATGCCGATTTCCAAGTACGATCCTAGTTCAAAAGGCGCCAAAGCTTATAGCAAGCTAGCCCGTGAAGTAATTGAAATTTTTTTACAAAAAGAAATATAAAATATTAAAAAAATAGTTATGTCAAAAATGAGTGGTTTAGGTCGAGGTTTAGGATCTCTTATCCCAAATCGAAAAGTTGCCGAAGAAGCTGTCTCACATGAGCACAAAGAATTCTTAGTCGAGGACTCTGACAGAATTTTAAATATTCCTGTTGGGCAAATTGATTTAAACCCAATGCAACCTCGTCAAACTTTTGACCATGAACAATTAGAAGAATTAATAAATTCTATCAAACGATATGGTATTATTCAGCCCTTGGTTGTTACAAAAAAAGACAACCAGTTTGAGCTGATTGCTGGTGAAAGGCGGTTGCGTTCAGCCAAGATTCTTGAATTAAAAACCGTCCCCTGTATAGTCCGTGAGGCTGATGAATTAGAAAAATTAGAATTAGCCTTGATTGAAAATATCCAACGGTCCAACTTGAATCCAATTGAAGAAGCTCTGGCTTATGAAAAATTGATAAATGAATTTAATTTGACACAAGAAGATGTGGCTGATAAAGTAGGCAAGTCAAGATCAACTATCGCCAATATGGTTAGGGTTTTATCTCTGCCAGAAGCGGTCCAGAAGGCTTTGATTGACAAGAAAATTACCGAAGGCCATGCTAGAGTGATTGCAGGTTTTGATTCCGAAGAAGAACAGCTTCGATTTTTAGAGCAGATTTCAAATTACAATTTCACGGTTCGAGATGCTGAAAAGCAGAGTAGACAACTCCGCAATAAGACCGGTCACAGGCGTTCATTTGACCCTGAAACCGAATCAATCAAGGAGCAACTCCGAGAAGCTTTATCCACTCGAGTCGATGTTAGAAAAAAAGCTGGCAAAGGTCAAATTATTATAAATTTTTATTCAGAGGAGGAATATAATGATATTATCAGGAGGATAATTAAGTAAAAATTCTAATCTAATACAGATTTCTTGTTTGTCACTATAACTATACAATCATTAATCTGTATTGAATTATCAAGTTATGAAAAAAGTTTTAATCAGTCTTGTCACAGTAGTCTTAATTTTTTCTCTTGCTGGATGCAAGAAACAGGCTTATACCGAAATTATAATGGATCAATCTGATGTTTCTACCGCAGTCAATGGCTGGGTTGTTCACACAAATCCCCAATTTCGTTATGAATTTCGTCTTCCGCAAAATTGGACTTTCCCGATAGGAACTGAAGGATCAGACTATATTGTTTTTTATACCAAATCCAAGGAATTGTCTGATTCATATATTGGTAATATGGTTATAAAGGGTTTTGTCAATTGGAATACTGACTACACCGTAGATGAATATATTGAAAATGAATTGCAGGACTTGCAATTGAGTAAATTTGATTCAGAAGAAATTATTGTCAAAGACTTCAAGGGCAGAAGATATAAGAATGTTGATACTTTGTATAGTGGTAAAGCTGTTGACCTTGTAATTTTTGAATTATGGGATAGGATTGTTGAAATTCACCTTATTGATGATTTGGATAATGCCAGAATTGCTTTTAATAGCTTCAATTTTTATGACAACCAGCAACCTCCTCGTACGGAGACAGAGGCTGCCAGGGATGCCGAGCAGGCAGACAATGCCAATATTGAAGTTGAATACGCACCAGCAGAATAATTCTATAAAATTTTTCAAAAAAAATAACCGATGGATGAGACCTTCGGTTTTTTTGTTAATAAATGATTAAAAATCTGGTTTTCATTGGTGCGCTTGCACAATCAGGTAGTTTTGCTTGCAGAGTTCCACTTTGGAAAATCTTATAAATTGCATTGTTTTTCTTGATCGGTATCCAGTCAGAGAAAGTCCCATCAGTTTTTTCCATTCTAGCATAAATAGCTTGATCCATTTGGGTGACAGAGAATTTAAATGGGTCAGTTTGGGAGGCAACAATGTTTGATTTTATGTTGACAATTTTACCATATGCAGGGATTTGCCCATACCAAATCGTTTTACTAAATGTGTTGGGATAGGGAGAACTATTAAATTCTTGAGTTGCCGGGATTACTTTATCTCTCATACAACCGATAATATCCTTGAAGGCAAATAGGGTGGCCACAAGGAGTGCCAATAAAATAATCATACCAACAACTTGAGACACAACATCTTTTGGAGTTTGAGTCGTAGTCGCAGGCGTCGTAGTCGTTGTAGTTGTAGCTGTTGTGCGATTGTTAATCAGATTAATCCCAATAATTGTAAAAAAGACAAAGACAACACTTGCACTAATATATTTTGTCGTATCATCTTCCACCGTTCCTAGAATAATCATTCCCATGAAAACTCCAAGAAGGATTAATACCAAGCCAATCAGTCCGTTTGGTTTCATTGTTTTCAGCCTTTATTACCTTTGTTTGCAAGTGCTTTCGCAAATTCAGCCGCAGCTTGAACAATTGTTTTACCAGTAGGCGATACACCAGCATTTGTTAGTGCTTCAAGATCAGCCGCTCTGGCCGCAGCCGCCGCCCGTCCACGAACTTCAATCGCTTCAGCTTCGGCCGCAGCAATGATTCGTGTCGCATTTGCTTGACCAGCTGCTCTTTTTGCAAGTGCTTTACCTTCTTGTTCAGCCGCCTTGACCGCTTCTTCAGCCACAACCGTAGCATTAATCTGATCAAGTACTTCTTTGGCTGGATCAAGGTCTCTCATGTTAATTCTGACTACTCGTACACCAGCGATTTCAGTTAGAGAAGTATTGGCTTCAAGCATACTGGCAGTGATTTTAATCTTTCGGAAAATCTCAATTTCCATTGATCGTTCTTCAGTCGGGACTCTTTGTTCATAAATCTGATCCAAATAAACAATAACATCTGACACTGATTTTGATTGATCGTTTTCTAGGGTGATCAACACTTGTTTTTCCGCCAGTGAAAGTCTTGGCATTAGAGCGATTTTTAGTAATTCAGCCAATCTTTTTTCATCGCCATTGACCAGTTCATCAGCATTGTTTTCTTCATTCATTAGCTTCAGTACCTGTGCGATAAACAGTCGGGTAATCATTTCCTTATATTCTCTGATTACAGACCATTCAAAAGATCTAAGTACTTGGCCAAACAAAGACAAGGAGATTTCAGTAGCCTCTTGGTCAATTTTTGAATAATCAATTGTGCCATCTGGATTGATTTTTACAGTTTCCAGGAATTTATTCATTCTTCGCAGATTCATCTCTTTACCTGTGAGAGATTTGGTAACATATCTGCCATTACGCTTTTTAATTTTAACTTCATAAATTTCTGTTTCAGGCAACAATTCAATTTGCCAGACCAAGCTATACAGAGGAACAACTTTGATATCTTTTTTCGTCTGTAATTCCTGGGTAATGTTTTCCAAGGTGTGAATTTCTGTGCTTTCATTGATTAGTCTTTGAATATATGGAATATAAAAGTTCCAGCCTTCACGCATGATTCTACTCAATTTTCCTAGGTGCATTACCAAGGAAATATTTGGTTTCTCTACTCTGACTGAAGAAAAATATGTTATTAAGATTGCCAGGCATAGAAGTGTTCCTACAATACCCCAAAATAGCATGGAGCCTCCTCTTCCCTGAAGTTCAACTCGTTAACTTCATGGGTGTTGTTTTTTCTGGTTTTCAAGGTTCTTAATAAAAAATCTTACCATAAACTACGAAAAAAGTCAATAGGGTAAGATTTTAATCTTGGGCTATTCTAAATTATGCTTGTGATAAGGCCGCAATAATAAATTTAACTAAAATATAGCTTGAGAAAATAATTGCTAAGCCCAAAACCGAGTAAATTACTGCATTTCTACCTTTTTTTATATAAGTATCTCGACCGCCAGAGATTAATAAAATAATACCACCATAGACCAAAACCGCCAAAGCAGTAGTCCCAGCAATTCCAATGAAAAATCTAATTACTCGACCAATAATCACTTGTAGAGAATCAGTCCCAAGCGGATTCACCAGTCTAGTTGTTTCAGTTTCAGTTTCTGCTTCGATCGCTGGCGTTGTCTCTGCCCCCAGCGGTGTAGTTGATCCAACGGGTGGAGTGGGAGCACCTGTTGCCGCTTGGCAAGTTGCAGTTGCAAGATCGCAATTGTTTGACACACAATTACTATTTCGAAAGCAACCAGTCGCACCATTGGCTAATTTATTTACGCAGGATGTTGTCCCGTCTCCAGCGATCAGACAATATTTATTACTTGGACAATCCGTGTCAGCAGTACAGACATCAGTTGGAGTTGGTGTTGTAGCGGCTTCACATTCATTAGACTCCGGATTGCAGTTATTTGATTGGCATTCAAAATTTTCAAAACAATTTAAGCTTCCGCCGGTAATTATTTTTGGTTCACATTCATTCAGTACTCCACAAAATAAACCTGCATCACAATTTCCATTCCCAGGTCCGCCGGTACAGGCGTTTCCTGCACTGACTGCTAGTACTTGACTCGGCGCAATAATTAAAGACAACAATACTATCAATGCCAAAAAAACTTTTTTCATAAGATTACACATTACAAATTACTACTAATCTACTAATATTATATCAGAAATCAGTATAATCAATAATTTGAATTAAGATTGTATTTATTTTTTTGAAAATTTTGAAATAATATTTCTCCAACTTTTATTGCGAAAATTCATAATATGTTGGCGCGCAGTTCTAGTCTTAACAAATTTTAGCCATTCAGGGTTTGGCCCCTTGCGTTTTTTAGCCGTTACAATCTGGACCACATCGCCGTTTTTCAATCTCGTATCCAGACTTATTTGTTGGTCATTAATATATGCTCGTTCACATTTGTTGCCAAGGTCTGTATGAATATGATAAGCAAAATCTACTGGAGTTGCTCCATCTGGTAGGTCAATGACTTCACCCTGGGGAGTAAAAACAAAAATTCTATTTTGGAAAACATCAATTTTTGCTCCTTCGAGAAAACTTTCATTGTCTCGAACTTCTTTTAACCATTTTGCTAGATCTTGCACCCAGGCAACTTCTTTTTTTATTTTTTCTGGTCCATTTTTACCTTCTTTATATTCCCAGTGTGCAGCAATACCAAACTCTGCTTGTTCATGCATTTTCTTGGTACGAATTTGAAATTCAACAATTTCTTTGTTATCACCGAAAACAGTTGTGTGCAAAGACTGATAACCATTTGGTTTTGGCTGGGCAATATAATCTTTTATTCGTCCTTTTACTGGTTTCCATAGATTATGGACCACTCCAAGTACAGCATAACAATCAGCAATATTTTTCACAATTACTCTGATTGCCACTATGTCATAAATTTTACTGATATCACGATTAAATCTCAAAAGTTTTCGGAACAAACTATAATAATGTTTATTCCTACCATAAATTTCCTCAAAATTTATGCTTTCTTTTTTCAGTTCATTTGATAATTTTGTTTTCATCTGGTTCAGAGTTTTCGTTTTTATTGGCACCTGCTTTTTTATCAATTGCTCAACCCACATGAACTCATCAGGATAGGCATATTTAAAAGCATTGTCTTCAAGTCTTGACTGCAGTTCTCCAATACCAAGTCTATTTGCAATCGGGACATAGATTTCCAGAGATTCCATGGCAATTCTTTTTTGTTTGTTGGCTGGTAGAGCATAAAGAGTATTTAAGTTGTGAAGTCTATCAGCAAATTTTACGATTATGACTCTGATATCTTCGGCCATGGCCACAAACATTTTACGCAGATTCTCAACATAGCGATCCATGCCACGATATTTAATATTACTAAGTTTAGTAATCCCTTTTACAATACTGGCAACTTCAGCTCCAAAGTTTTTTTTCACATCTTCCAGTGTATATTCTGTATCTTCTGGAACATCATGAAGCAGTCCAGCAATAATAATTGTTGGGGATAATTTTAGTTCTGCCAATATTTGTGCTGTGGCGAGTGAATGATTTATATATTCATTTCCTGTTGCTCTTTTTTGTCCTGCATGAGCAGTCTTCGCAAAATCATAAGCCAGCTCGACCATAGAAGTGTCTGCTTCAGGATGAAATTTTTTAATTGTTGAGATTAATTTTCTTATAGACATTTTTTTATCTCAATAATATTGATTATAACACAATTATTACATCAAGGCTGGTCTTTTTGGTTCATCGTCTTGATTAAGTGCTGTTTTTATAACTTTGATTGCCAGTGGACTCTTAACCATTTTTAGCCATTCAGCCTTTGGTAAAGACTGTTTTGGATTGGTAATTATCTCAACCACATCTTCATTTTTTAACTTTTGCCATTCATTTGCTAGTTGTCCATTTATCTTAACGCCATTAAATTTATGGCCAAGATCAGTATGTATGTGGTAGGCAAAATCAATTGCATTTGAACCTTTTGGTAAGGAAATAATGTCTCTCTTGGGGGTATAAACAAAAATTTGATCAAAAAGGAATTCTGAATTTATTTGCTCAAGTGGATTTTGGCTGGCATAAGATAAAAAGTGATTGACCCATTTTGGTAGTTTTGGATTATTGTGTTTATACAGCCAGTGGGAGGCAACTCCAAATTTAGCCGAGTCATCCATCTCTTTTGTTCTAATTTGAAATTCTGTCATCCTACCATTAATACCATATACCGTAGTATGTAAACTCTGATAGCTATTTTTTTTTGGTGCAGCAATATAATCTTTTATTCTTTCAGATTTCGGTTTCCATGTTTGATGGATTAAACCAAGCATTCGATAGCAGTCTTCAATATTGTTGACAATTACTCTTAGTGCAAATACATCATAAACCTCATTAAAGTCCTTCTGGTAATTATTCATTTTTTTGTAAATACTATAGAAGTGTTTAAATCTTCCATCAAGCTGACATTCAATCCCTTGTTCCTGCGCCTTTTTAAAAATTACTTGTTTTGTTTTTTCAATATATTTTTCACGATTTTTTTTCTCATCCACATTAAACCTTTGGCTGATTTTATCATATTCAGTTGGATTTAAATGTTTAAAAGAATAATCTTCCAGTTGCCATTTTATCCGCCAGATACCTAGGATATCAGCGATTGGTGCGTAGATATGCATTGCTTCTGTTGCTATTCTTGTTCTGTGTGATTCCTTTATCTCATGCAGATTTATTAACATATCAATCAATGAGCACATTTTTATCAATATGACTCTAATATCTTTTGATAAAGACAGAAACATCTGTTGCAAATCAATTGTATTTGCTTTGTGAGGCAATGACCTTAGAGATTTTAACTTATTTACATTGATAATAATTTCCGCAATATCATCGCCGAACTCATTTTTGATTTCATCTATGGTTATATTGGAAAATTCTGGTACATGTTTTAATAATGATGCGCAAATAACTTCATAGCCGAGATTTAGCGGATCAATCTGCAATGTGGTATTCAGCGTATGTGCAAAAGAGCAACGATCGTCAATCTTTGTTTTTAGATTTGTTTCAGCCAAATTATAAGCTTTTAGTATTTGAGTAAATTTCTTATCAAAAAGTTTATTGATTTCTTGTTCTATTTGCTGATTTTTTCTTGAAATTGGAGCCAGCATGAAGACCGCTACAAGTTCAGGCGTAATTGCCTGGAGCGAGTAGTTATGAGCCACATCCAGTGGTTTTAGTATCAACTCTTGTTTCTCCTGTTCAGACATTGTAGGTTCCTGGCTTTGTAAAAAATTAAAAGCTCTCTGAAGTATTTCAGGTGTTGATTTAATGGAGTTTTTTTCAAGATTTTGCAAAATTTTTTCAAACCTAGTTTGCATATCCTCTTTTATCTTTATATTTATATTATATTGTATTATGACAAAAAATCCAGTTTTTATCAAGGCAACGCCATTTCAGCTTTAAGTCTTGACAAATCATCTAAACTTTGCTATTATATTGATGTTGATGATAGGGGATATCCCGATCTACGAAAAGTTCTTGGATTGTTCCGAGGACTTTTTGTTTTTTTGAAAAAAGGGCAATAAATTTTGTTTAACCAACAATATTAGTTATAATTATAATTGCAGGGGTTCAGTGATACCCTATCATCAACTTTAATCGGGGTTAAAATCCTGACTCCTGCACTAAAAAAGAAACCTTTGAAGGTTCCTTTTTTATATTAATATTATTTGTGATGACATTCTAGGTTTGAGCATTTTTTTTCTCCTTTTGGTGTTTCAATAATCAGTGATCCGCATTTTTCACATTTTTCTCCAGTTGGTTTTTGCCATAGCGCGTAATCGCATTTTGGATATTTATTACAAGCAAAAAATATTTTCCCGCCTCTAGTTCTCTTGGTGACAATTTCACCTTTTTCACACTTTGGACATTTTACACCAGTTCCTTGTTGTTGTTTTTTTATGTATTTACAATCAGGATAGTTTGAACAACCAATAAAAGGTCCAAATCTGCCAACTCTTTCTACCAATGCTTCTCCGCACTCCGGACATTTTTCATCAAGTTTTTTTAGTTCAGGTTTGTCTTCTGCTTCACCAGTTTCCTCGTTAATATTTTTAGTATTCTTACAATCAGGATAGTTTGAGCAAGCCATGAATTTACCATATCTACCAGTTTTGATTACCATGGCAGATCCGCATTTATCACATTTTTCATCCGTTGTTTCTTCTGTTAATTCTTTCTTGGTCAGATCTTTGGTTTTTTCTTTTAAATTTTTCGCAAACGGACCATAAAAAGCCTTTATAATTGGTTGCCATTCCTGTTTACCTTCTTCAATCAAATCAAATTTCTTTTCAATATCCGCTGTAAAATCATAATCAACAATATCAGCAAAATGTTCCACCAAAATATCATTTACCAAGGTTCCCATTTCTGTTGGTTTCAGTGCTTTTCCTTCTTTCTCCACATAATTTCTATCTTGTACTGTGGCAATTGTCGGTGCATAGGTTGAAGGTCGACCAATACCATATTCTTCAAGGGCTTTTACCAAGGTCGCTTCAGTATATCTTGCTGGAGGTTGTGTGAAGTGCTGATCACCCTTAATATTTTTACCATGAACAGAGTCTTTCTCGTTCAATTCAGGTAGTATAGACTCTTTAGTTATTTCTTTATAAATTTTCAGGAACCCATCAAATTTAATTGTCTGACCATTTGCGCGAAAAGTATATTTATCAGTCTCGTCATTAATATCTACCACAGTTGCATCCAGTTTGGCTGGAGTCATCTGTGTTGCCAATGTTCTTGACCAAATCAAATTATAAAGTTTGTATTGTTTTTCATCTAGATGACTTTTTATTGATTCTGGTGTGCGAGTCGGGTCAGTCGGTCTGATTGCTTCATGTGCTTCTTGCGCACCCTTTGATTTTGATTTATATTTTTTTGGTTTTGCTGGCACATATTCTTTGCCTAAAGTATTTTTCAAATAATCATGAGTCGCTTCCAAAAACATTTCTGACAAATTTTGGGAGTCAGTTCTCATGTAGGTAATCAGACCAACAGAGTCAGAACCAAGTTTCATTCCTTCGTACAATTGTTGAGCCAGCATCATTGTCTGTTTGGCAGACATGTTCAACTTATTATTGGCTGCTTGTTGTAGGGTAGAGGTGGTAAAAGGTGTTGGTGGATTTTTCAAGGTTTCCTTTTTTTCAACTTTTGATATTTTAAAATTTTTATCTTTGAGTTCAGCCAGAATTTTATCAGCTGACTCTTTATTTTTTATTGCTAATTTTTTTAATGTTTTATTGTCAATCGCATTGAGTCTGCCTGGGAATTCTTGTTTGGCCTTGTCAAAAATTCCTTCGATTGTCCAATATTCATCCATCTTAAAGGCTTCTCGCTCTCTTTCTCTTTCAACGATTAATCGTACAGCCACAGATTGGACTCTCCCCGCTGATAGGCCTCGAGCCACTTTATTCCAGAGAAATGGTGATAATTTGAAACCAACCAGCCGATCAAGTACTCGACGAGCTTGTTGAGCATCAACCAAGTTTTCATCAATGTCTCGAGGATGTTCAAGTGCGTCTTCAATTGCTTTCTTGGTAATTTCATGAAAAGTAATTCGCTGGTATTTTTTTGGTTTTAGCAGATATTTTAAATGCCAAGAAATCGCTTCTCCTTCTCGATCTTCATCAGTCGCTAGAATAATATTATCCGCTTTACTGGCTAATTCTTTTAATTTGCTGACTTGCTTTTTGGCTTTTTCAATAACTTGATATTTTGGTTTGAAATTATTTTCTACATCAATGCCAAGGTCTTTCGGTGGCAAGTCGCGTACATGACCATAAGAGGACTCGACTTTGTAGTCTTTGCCCAAAAATTTAGTAATGGTTTTTGCTTTTGTCGGTGACTCTACTATAACTAAGTTTTTCATAATGAAGTAATTAATAGATATGATATAAAGCTAAATTTTCTCCTGAATCACAGCTCAAATGTTTTTTTATAATTCAGAATATTCCTTCAGAAATTTAGTAATCTTTGACCAGCATCAATATTTTTTTCTTTACAAATACTAAAACTATCAGAACCATGCAAACATGTCAAATTCATTATAACACATAAAAGTTTAGACTGTTGACAAAACAAAGTCAGAGTGTTGAAGATTTTTATTATGCATTAATACTGAAAATAGCCCAGTGCCAATAGGCTTCAGCTATCTTGCACCGACTCTTGGTGTTTTTTCTGGGCTAGGCATTAGTTGATCTTCATGCCTTGCACAAAATAATTATAAAACACCGATTAAATCATCAGTGTTTTTTTAATGAAAAATTTATTTAGGAAAATTAGTTTTTTGTTCCAGTTGCTTTTCTTCACTAATCCAGTTTTTTCGTAGATCTGAACATAGGAAAAAAGAACCGGTGATTAAAATCAAATCATTTGTTTTAGCTAACTTCCGCGCTTGTTTTAGTGCATCCTGCGGATCAAGAAAGATTGTTGTTGCTTTTCCCTTGAATGCTTGCTTCAATTCCAATAAATCACAGCTTTTTCTGAAAGGATTACTAAATTTTGTGATATAAATATTATCAGCTAGTGGTTTTATGGCTTGAAAAACATCTTTTGGATTTTTTTTATCTGCCAATGCGCAAATTAGATAAGTTTTTCCTATTTTTGACTTAGTCTTTAAAGTTTTTAATTTTTCACTTAAATATTTTATTTTATCTGGGTTATGAGCACCATCAAAGATAATTAGTGGATTATTTTGCACAATTTCAAATCTGGCTGGAACAGAAGTTTCTTCAGCCAAGGCTTTTTGGATAATTAGATCATCAATTTTCAATATTTCTCCAACTCGAAGCGCCAAAGCTTTATTCATATCTTCAGATCTTATAATCTCCAGTTTAGCATTCTTTTCTTTGCATATTTTTTTGAAAATATTTAATACACTTTGCTGCTCCGCGCCGGTTAAAACTTTGCCTCTTGATCGGATGATACCAGCCTTTTGCCAAGCAATTTTTTCAATGGTATCTCCCAAGATAAATGTATGATCGAGACCAATATTTGTAATAATAGAAAGAGCGGTTTTGCTAACTGCGTTTGAGGCATCATACCTTCCACCACAACCTGTCTCGAGAATAACATAGTCAACTTTCTTTTTATTGAAATACAGCAGAGTCATTATCATCCAAACTTCAAAATAACTGGGTATTCCAATTTTTTCATAACATTTGTTTATTATTGGTTTCATTTCTTCAACCAAATCAACAAATTCTTTCATTGATATAAATATTTGGTTGATTTGAATTTTTTCCGTTGCAACTGAAACAAAGGGGGAATAATGAGTTCCGACTTTGTAGCCAGCTTTTTGTAAGATTTTAGAAATATAATTCACCGTTGAACCTTTGCCACTGGTCCCTGCAATATGAATAATTTTATATGCTTTATCTGGGTTTCCCGCCAAAGCTAATAGATACTTAGCTCTTTTGAATAAAAAGTCTTGATCAACTTTGCCAGTGAAGAAATTTTCTGGAGTTAGATTTTGTATTGACTCAATAAATTGTTCAGCTTGTTTGTATTTTTTGAAAAGTATTGTGTTCATATATTTTTTGTATAATGCATATTCCCAAGATTCCTAACTTTACCTTGGAGTTCCATGATTGTCAAGCTGGCATTTAATTCTGCAGCCGATAAGTTGGTCTGTTTTTGCAGGTTATTTATATGAATTGGCTCAAAACTTAGTTGGTCAAGGATAATCTGCTGTATGGGAGAATCAGCTGAAATTTTTTCTCGTCGATTTGTAGTGTATTGCAAATTTAGATTGAGAAAAATATCTTCTGCCGAGGTAATCAGGTTTGCACCTTGTTTTATTAAATTATTTGGTCCAGCTGAAGTCAGGCTATTTGCATTCCCCGGTACAGCGAATATTTCACGATTAAATTCCAGGGCATATTTTGCCGTAATTAAAGCTCCCGAACTCTCACCAGCCTCTACCACAATTGTCGCTAGACTTAGACCTGCGATTATTCTGTTGCGCAAAGGAAAATTATGTTTGAGCGGTAGCATTTCCGGCGGATATTCTGAAATTAAAACACCATTTTTTTCAAGAATGTTGTGAGCCAACTTACGATTTATACTCGGATAGATATTGTACGAGCTTAGTCCGGAGCCGAGAACCGCAGCCGTTATCCCATTAAAATTTAGACTTGTAATATGTGCAATTGCATCAACACCGACAGCTAATCCACTGACAATACAAATTTGATTTTCTACCAATTCCCTAGCTATTTTTTCAGTCATTAGTTTCCCGTATGAGCTCATTCTTCTGGTACCGACAATTGCAATCGTTGGCCCTGATAATTGTTCAATCATTCCCTTGTAATAAATCAGCGGGGGACAGCCATAGATTTCTTTGAGTAAAATCGGATAATCATTATCAAGTACGGTTACAACCTTGATTTCTTCTTTGTAAAGCCTTTCTTCAAGGTCATTGGGCGAAATCTGCCTTTTTGCTTGTATTATTTCCTCAATCTGTTTTTCATTTAACCCAACATCAAGAAAATCTTGCCTTTGACCAAGTTTCCATGCAGTTTCAAGATCAGGAAATCCACGAATTATCTTGTGGAAATTGATCGGCCCCAGATGTTTGACCTGATTAAAGGCAAGCCAGTATTTTATGTCAGTATTCATATTATTTAATTTTAAATTAATACAGCAAAATGTCAATGATTAAAATTTTTAAAATAAGCAAATCTTAGGTAAAATTCTCCTGAATAAATTTTTTATTCTCTTTATCCCTTGACATTTATCCGTTCTTTGTTAAAGTAGTTTAGTAGTGTTGTTTAGATTTGTGCTTATGAGTCGGGCAGATGCGAGCAAACCCCTCCTGTGCTTGCCTCATACCCATCAAGTTAAGATTAACTGGCTCGTCCAGCTAATTTTACACTCATGAGCATAAATTTGGACAGCATTATTTTATTTCAAAACATAAATAATAGTACAACAAAACTGCCAATTAGGCAGTCTTTTTATAGGAATAATATTTACTAATTTAAAACATTGACTTATAAACCTGTTCAAAAATTGAGTTTAACTTTATCTTTTCTAGAAAGTTAAATTTTTTTAACACATATTTTGCCGCATCAGCTTGTTTATTCTTGCCTTTTTTGGCAATCCCAAGTCGTACTCTATTGAATTGTTGTGTGTTAATTTTCTCAATAATTGATTTTATTCCATTGTGTCCAGCGCTTGATCTATCAGTTTGGAGCTTGAACAACCCAAATTCAATATCAAGATCATCATGTAATACCGTTAAGTCAAGCGGAGCTATCTTGTAAAAATGCATCAAAGCTTGAGCCGAAATTCCAGATTCATTCATAAAAGTGTAAGGCTTTGCTAAGATAATTTTTTCTCCATGCAAGTTCCCTTCAGAGATCTCGGCTTGAAATTTTTTATTTTTTGACCAATTACTAAACTTTGCTTCAGTCAATTTATCAAAAATATAATCCAACATCATAAATCCAATGTTATGACGAGTATTTCGATATTTTTCTCCTGGATTTCCCAGTCCAATATATAATTTCATATAAATATTATTTTCACTCTGAACTCCGCCCGCAGTGAACTTACTCGCCATTCACTTAAACTTGTTTATAGTGCGTAGTTTCAGGGTATAATTCTTCAAAATTCAAATTAATTTTTCCATTCCTTCCTCTAATGTCAATTCAGGATCTCCCAACTTGTCACCCTGAACTTGCTTGTCCATCGAAGTTTTAACGAAGATGGATTTCAGGGTATGATTCTACGCCCCTCACTCGTCATCCTGAACCCTACACTCGTCACCCTGAACCCTACACTCGTCACCCCGAACCCTACACTCGTCATCCTGAACTTGCTTGTCCATCGACTTGTCCGTCGAAGCTCCCAAAAGAGCGTAGTCGGAAGTTTTAACGAAGATGGATTTCAGGATCTCCCAACTTGTCACCCTGAACTTGGTTCAGGGTATAATTCTTCAAAATTCAAATTATTTTTTATAATCTTTTTTCTTTTCAGGTTTGTACAAAATCGTATACAGTTTTATTCCCACTCCGATTAGATCGTATTTGTCTCGAAGTTTATTTTTTATAAATCTAATATAGGAAAAATGAATATTTTTCGGTTGATCAACTTCGATCTCAAAGGCCTGCGGATTTACTCTCACTTGTTTCATCGCATAAATATATGGTCGCTTTGTGCCCTTTGTTTTTCTTGGAGTTTGTTTTTTTATCAGGTATGACAGCAGATTGTCCAGACTCTTATCAGAAATTTCTAAACATTGTTTTTCAAACACTTCCAAAACAACATTTATTAATCTTTGAACTTTGAATCCAGTTTTGGCTGAAAGAAATACTACTGGTGCCCAAGTAAGATAGGGAAATGATTTATGTAAGAAATCAAGATATTTTTTATCAGCGTGCTCATCTTTATCTTCGACAAGATCCCATTTGTTTACAACAAAGATCAGACTTTTATTGGTATCAAGAATTTCTTTTGTAATGCTTTTATCCTGGGCAGTGATTTCCTTGCTTGCATCAATGACTAATAAAACAATATCAGCGCGATAAATTGCATTTATGCTTTGTTTCACACTTTCCTTTTCTATTTCATCGTCGATTTTTCTTTTTTTTCTAATACCAGCAGTATCAACGAAATTCAAGGTTGCTTTTTTGTCTCCGAATTCAACCTCAATCGCAAAGTCTTTTGTGTCTCTGGTGGTATGAGCGACTTCGCTGACAATCGATCTCTCTTCACCAGCAATCTTGTTGATGAGAGAAGATTTCCCAACATTTGGTTTCCCCACTATGGCGACATTAATAATGTTTTTACCAACAGCTTGTACGCTTTTCATCGGAATCAGTTTTATAACCTTATCCAGCAAGTCGCCAGTACCTGCTCCACTGGCAGCTGAAATTTTTTCATTTTGTTCAATCCCAAGTTTTTCAAATTCAGCCGTTTCCGAAAGATCTTTATGTCCGTCAGCTTTATTTATTACCAATACAATAGGCTTGTTATATTTTTTTATTTGTTTAGCATATTCTTTGTCTTGAGGTAATAGCCCACTTTTGGCATCAACAACCAAAAGAAGCACATCAGCTTCATGCGCAGCTTTTTCAACAAATCTTATTGATTCTTGATCAATTTTTTTCTCGGTAGAAACATCAAGGCCAGCAGTATCAATTAAAACAAAAGCCTTGTTGTCCCATTCACAAAGTCCATAATTTAAATCTCTGGTTGTTCCTGGGATATCAGAGATAATGGCTCTGCTGGTCTCTGTAAATTTATTGAAAATCGTTGATTTACCAACATTAGTTCTACCTATTAGGGCAACTTTCGGTAAATATTTTAGTTGTTTGAAATCAGTCACATTATTATTTATTAACTTACTGGATTATTCAGCAGTATCTTGATTAATTCCCGTATTTTGTTCACCAAGGATAATATAAAAGTCAGTGGTTATTTCTGCATCTTCACGGACCCAAGCGGGTATTTGTTCAATCAGTTCAGCTCCGAGTTTTGTTTCAAGTGTTTCTATCACTTCCTGGTCAATGGTCTTATCTGTTAATTTGTACATGACCGTCTTGGTATAATCTTGGGTTGGTGCATTGCCAATCTTAACTACTTTGAAGCCGAGTTGTTTCAATTTTTGTGATGAGTTGAAAGCTAGACCATTTGTTGGTGTTCCGTTTTGGATTTCTAGAACAGTGGAAGTTATGTCGCTTTTGGCTTCAAGTACTGGGTTCCCAGCAAATACATTTTGTGCCAAGAATTGTATTTCTCCAAAATTTCCGCTTCGCGGTTGCAAGACATATGCTTCATTCATTTTTCCTGCCACTAAATATCCTCCAGGACTATCATCGAGTACAATATTTTTGGTTTGGTTAAGATCAATTAATTTTGATAGTTTATAAAGTTCAAGTATTTCATTTATCTCCATGTCCGTGCTTACATGTTTCCCAAAGGCTTTGAGTAGTTTTGACAATTTTCCAGGACTGAACAATGTTCTGTATGATAGTGCTCGTTCCTTGACCGCTGTAATAACTTTTTGTTGACGCTTGCTTCTGGAAAAATCAGAACCCTCGCCATTATTTCCGTGTCGACTCCTGACAAATTGCAGTGCTGTTTCACCATCCATTGTTTGCCAACCCTTATCAAAAGACACAACTTGATATTTATAGTTCGCAGCTGGAAATTGATAGTCAATAAAACTGTTATCAACTTCAACTTTTACTCCACCCAAATCATCAATCAATTTTTCAAATCCTGAAAAATCAACTCGGATATAGTAATGAATTGGTACGCCTATTACTTGACTGACAACATTTTTTACTAATTCTCCTCCATGCCCGGGATTTTTTTGTTCTCCAAAATGGTTCGCATTATTTATTTTCCAAAATCCTTTGTCTTCTATCTCCACCACCAAGTCTCGAGGGATTGATATCATGGCAATTTTGTTTGTTTCAAGTTCAATGCTGGCGACAATGATTGTGTCAGTCAGGTTCGGGCCATCGTGTCCTTCACCGCCAACACCTAGAAGCAGAACATTCACTCGTCCATTGTCAGCTTTTAATTCCGATCCACCTTTGGCCATGGTAGTTAGTTGGTGGAAAATATTGACTTTTCCTCCAAGTGATTCACTTAGGCTCGTATCTGTAAATAAAACTTGATATGAAAAAAAGAAGAAAGCAATAATTAAAGAAACAAAAAAATAAATAACAAATTTGCTGACTTTGAAAATACTCTTACCCTTTGGTTGTCTGATGCTGTTTTCTAGCAGATTTATATTTCGGTTGTTTGGCAAATTTTGATTCATAATACCAGCCACGATAGAAAATAAAAATTTTTACTAAATATTTCAATATTTAGTAAATAGCATGTTTATTATACTACACTATTAACCTTACTGCAAGAATGTAAATTAAGCTAAAATCTTAGGGTTTGCATTGAGCTTGGATATATGTTATAATAGCCATGTTTAGACCTATTTTATTAATAATTTTATCATAATGTTAAGCAAAAACCCCGATAAATATAAATTCCAGGATTATGATGAAGATATTAGCCCAGGGAAAAAGGTAGCATACTTTTTTTGGGACCTAGTCAAGGTGGTTTGCATTGCTCTTGCTATTATTATTCCTGTTCGATACTTCTTAATTCAACCATTTTATGTAAAAGGTGCGTCAATGGAACCAAGTTTTTATGATGATGAATATTTGATTATTGATGAGTTGTCTTATCGTATTAGTCAGCCTGAAAGAGGTGATATTATTGTTTTTCGCTACCCAAAGGATCCGTCCCAATTTTTTATAAAGCGTGTTATTGCCTTACCTGGAGAAAAAGTTGAAGTTAGGGATGGTTTTGTCTTTGTATACACTGATGAAGGAGAAAAAAAATATTTATTGGATGAAATGGATTATCTTGATAATTCTACCAGAACATTAGGTGATAAAGTTTGGAATCTTGAAGCTGATGAGTATTATGTTTTAGGCGACAATCGGGAACACAGTTTGGATTCAAGGGTGTTCGGACCTGTTGGCCGAGGCAATATTGTTGGCAAGGTTTGGCTTCGTGGTTGGCCGTTGACTCGGGTAAAGATTTTTAGTCCAATAAGCTATGAGCAATTTTCTGAAAATAAATAATAAATAAAAATATATTTACATATTATACTTTACGCTATCAGAGAACAATTTTTCTATCAGCGTATAATCTAAACCAATAAATATTATGCCAAGACGCAAAAAAATAGATCAACCGTCAGAACAAATAAGAAAAATAAAAACTCCACAGATAATAAAAGGCTTGAAAGACATTTTGCCAAGTGACAATAAATACTGGCTTAAGATTCTTGATGATTTATATCAGCTAGCAATTGATTTTAATTATTCTTGGATTGAAACTCCTTTGTTTGAAAAACCAGAGTTGTTCTCCCATACAATTGGCCGAAAAACAGAATTAATTTCTCGAGATATGCTAGTCTTTCAAGATAAAAATGAAAAGTTAGCTTTGCGTCCTGACATGACTCCTGGAGTAGCTAGATCATTTATAGAACACAGTCTTTTTAATCAACCTGGGCCATTAAAATTTTGGTTCAGTAGTAAAATTTTTTCGCAGGGAAAATATTATAATAGTAAAACACGAGAATTACAGCAGGTTGGGTTCAATGTCTACAATGCTCCCTCACATGGAGTTGATGCTGAACTTGTGGTCATGCTTTATCAATATTTTGTTCAAATTAATTTAAACCCCATTGTCCGGGTAAATAGTTTGGGTTGTCCAGTCTGTCGCAATGAATATTTAAAAGCGCTTACCGGTTTTATAAAAAGTAAAAGATCAGCTGTCTGTACTGATTGTCGGTCAAATGCTGGCCGTGATCCAATAAAATTTCTTCAATGCGCTAGTCAAAAATGCCAGAAAGTTTACGAAGATGCTCCGCAAGTGGTTGATTATCTTTGTGAAAATTGTCACAATCATTTATTCAAATTCCTTGAGTCATTGGATGAAGTGGGGGTAAGTTATGTCTTGGACTCACGCTTTATTAGTGATTTTGCTTATTACAACAGCACCATATATTCTATTGTCAGTCAGCTACCTATCTCAAAGGAAACGGTTGAGGCTGATGTGGAGGTGGAGGTAGAGGTAGAAAAAGATAACAAAGAGGCAACTGCCGAAGAGGGAGATTTTGTTTTGGCTGAAGGTGGCCGAATGAATTATCTTTGTGAAATGCTTAGTGGTCCTGAAGTGCCCGTTGCAGGGATCAAATTGTTTGTTGAAAAATTAATTTCAGAAATTAAAAGACGAAAAGTAGAACTCGCTCCAGTTAGAGCGCCACATGTTTATTTGGCTCAAATCAGTGAACAGGCCAAGAGGAAAGCCATGAGTTTTCTTGATGAACTTAGGCGTGAAGATCTCCGTGTTGTTGCTAACTTCTCCAAAGACAATCTGAAGAGTCAGCTTGATACTGCCACTAAAAAAGGTGCAAAAATTATTTTGATTTTAGGTCAGAGAGAAGTTGTTGACGGCACAATTTTGATGAGAGATGTTGAAAGTGGCATCCAGGAAGTAGTCAGTCAGAAAAAAATAATTGAGGAGGTTAAAAAAAGATTAGCTGAAAAACAGTTAAAAAATAGGTAAAGCACGAATTTTTTCTTTATATTGACAAAAATAATTATTTAGTATATCATTTATTAGTGATAATAGGGAGTTATTCCTTTTTATCTTTTATTTATCTATAAATTAGAAGGAAGGTGGAAAAGTATGCTAGAAGTTAAACGCAAAAAAGGTGAAACATTTGAATCGTTTCTTCGACGTTTCAACAAGCGTTTAATCCAGAGCGGAAAAATCTTGCAGTTCAAAAAGGTTCAGTATTTCAAGAAAAAAACCACAAAGAATTTGCAGAAAACATCTGCTTTGCGCAAAATGGAAGTCCGTGACCGACGAGAATATTTGAAAAAAGTTGGTCGACTACCAGAAGAAGATACTCACAACAGACGTCACTAGACGTCTGTTGTTTTTTTAACTAGAAATTGTGTAAAACTATTTGGAACATAATAAAAAAAATGTTATAATAAATTTGATTTAATATGAGCCTACTAAAACAAATTGAACAAGACTTTATAAAATCATTAAAAGAAAAAAATACAGAGCAATTGAGTCTGCTCCGTCTTTTGAAATCAGCTATAAAAAATAAAAGTATTGAGCTTGGTGCTGACATCAGCCAGGATCAGGTCATTCAGTTGATTAAATCTGAAGTAAAGAAAAGACGGGAATCAATTGAGGCCTATGTTTCTGGTGGCCGCCAAGAATTGGCTGACAAAGAACAGCGAGAAATTAATTTTTTGCAGATTTACCTCCCTGCCCAGATGTCAGAGCAAGAAATAAAAACCATTATTGCTAGTACGGTTGAAACTTTGGACAATGACAAAAAACAAAATTTTGGTCTTGTCATGAGAGCCGTGATGCAAGCCCTGAAAGGAAGCTCTGATGGGCAAACAGTTAGTAGATTGGTAAAAGAATTTTTAGGTCAATAATATTTTAGATATAAACAGCCAAAGAGATGATAACATCTTTAAGTTTTTCTCATTATAAGAAAAAAGGAACAACAGTTATTTTAATGCTTGTCATTGCTTCTGCTCTGGCTGGATTTTTTTTGCTGATTTCTCCTGTTCATGCCGGTCAAGCTGGTATTGTTGAAGGCACCGATGCTGTTGGTGAGGCAACAGGTTTGGGCAATGTAGACCCAAGAATTATTGTTGCCAGAGTTATTCGTGTTTTCTTGGGTTTACTTGGAACCATTGCTTTGGTTTTGGTTTTATATGCAGGATTTCTTTACATGACTTCTGGCGGTGACCCAACCAAAGTTAGTAAAGCAAAACAGATTTTGATCAATGCTTTTATTGGTCTTGCGATTATTGCATCAGCTTTTGCGATTGTTTCATTTATTATTAATGCTCTTGCTCAAGCTACTGGTACACCCGGATCTTATGGTGCAAATGGCTATAATCCACCGGGTCTAGGTAGCGGGGGATTGGGTGGTGTTATCCAAGATCATTATCCTGCCAATAACGCTAGTGTACCTCGCAATACTGTTATCATGGTAACTTTCAAACAACCAATTGATCCAGAGAGTATTATCGCTAATGATTCCATGAGTTGTATTGATATTGAAACCCAAGCTGCTTGTTCATCCATCGCGCCAGGACAAAATTGTGTTTGTCAGGGTGATTTAGATATTTCATCTCTTGGGATTTATCGCGCCTGCGATACCCTTTATCCAGCTGGTTCAAGCGCTCCGGCAGATTATAGTGACGCCAATCGTAGCCAGCCTAATATTTGTAACAATTGGACAGGTAATGAGCCAAACGATTCTTTGTTTATTAGCGATGGTATTGTTAGTCTTACACCTGATTTCAAAACATTAGTCTTTAATCCATATGGTAATAGTGCTGATTCGCATCTAGGTTCACCATTCTCTGATGTTTCATATTTTGCTTTGGTTACGGGAAATGTCAAAAGTTTTAATGGTAACACCAGTATTTTCAGTGGTAGGACTGACTCTGTTTATCGTTGGAAATTTACTACAACTACCAATATTGATGTTACACCTCCTTTTATTACTACTGTTTATCCTGTTGATTTGGATGCCTCTGGTCAGCCAATTGCAATCAGTAATGCTGGTGGCGCTGGTTTTCCTAGAAATACCCGAGTTAGAGTTGATTTCAGCGAAGCAGTTATTCCACCTGTTAGTTTAGTTCTTGATGCTACTTCAACAGGTGCAGAATTTTTAATTCTAGATCAAGCTTCAAGCGAGATTCTAAATGGTAATATTACTGCTGGAATCAATCAGTATCGTTCTTTGGTTTATAGGCCTTCAGGTTCATGTGGTGATGAGGCTCCTTTGCACAACTCTTGTGGCGAGGTAGTTACCTGTTTTCCTGCAAACGCCACCATTTCAGGCCTGGTAAAATCTGTTCCAGTATCAAATCTCCTTGGCAATGGTCCAACCGTTGCGCTGTATCCAGCCGGAGGTATTGTTGACGCAGCTTTAAATGCTCTGGATACAGATGGCCGATTAGGCAAAGCAAATGGATCAACTAGTGGAGATAATGACAATTTTTCTTGGAATTTTGCAACTTCCAATACTTTTGATTTAGTCGCTCCAACCATTGTTAGCGTTACTCCAGAAAATGGAGCTGATAAATCTAGCGGAGTTGAACCAAATTCATTGGTCAGCGCCACCTTTTCAAAATCATTGGATCCATCAACAGTTACCAATGATAATTTAATTATTGTTTCTGATGATTGGAATAGTTGGTTTATGGGTAGTTTATATTGCCCAAAGCAAGTTTCTGCCGATGGTAGTATCTTTTGTCTGTCCAATGATAAAGTGGCAGTAATAAATCATGGTGCTTTTCCTGAAGCAAAAGATAATCTTGATGTTCCAATTATTTATCCAAAAATATTGTCTGGTATTCAAGATATGAGTGGTAATTGTTTTAATCCATGTTCTGGCCCAGGTTGTGGTCCAATGAATAAGGGGCAGGCCTGTTGTGGTGAAGTTGAACAAGGAATAAATGTCCAAGAAGGTGAATTTTGCCCATATTAAATAAAAATAAAATGATAAAACAAAAAACACTTTCAGGTTTGTTAGTTGCGCTAATGTTTATGGTAGTTGCAATCTTTTTTGTTTTTCCCGTTATTGCCCATGCCCAAAATAGCATTGTTGAAGGTACACAGTTGGTTGGTGAAGCCACCGTACTGGGAGCTGAAGATCCTCGGATAATTGTTGGTCGCGTAATTAGAATATTTCTAGGCTTTTTAGGCGTAGTAACTATTGCCGTAATTTTATATGGCGGATTTCTTTACATGATCTCTGGTGGTAGTGAAGCTGGTGTTGACAAAGCCAAACAGTGGATTATTAATGGTGTTATTGGTCTAGCAATTATTTTATCAGCCTTTGCCCTAACAAGTTTTATTATAAATAGATTATCAGAGGCTACTGGTTCAGGTCAGCAGTCTACTCCGATTGACAATGCCGGCGGAAGTGGAGGAACTGGTGTGGTTTTTTCAGTCAGTATTTCTCCCCGAGGAAATGATCGTCCAATTACTTCACTGGTAAAAGTCACCTATCCATTTGGTCGGGTTCCGTTATCAGACAATGATTATCAAAACGCCAAAGACAATATAAAGGTTTACAAACTTGTTGATGGGGAAGAGCAGGCAGTAGCCGGTCAAATTTCAGTTTTAAACCGTATTATAACCTTTACCCCAGATACAGTTTGCCCAGAAGGCTGTAACAAACCAAATTGTTTTGATTCAGGATCATCATATATTGTAAAGGTTTTAAATCTCCAAGATCAGACAGGTGAGACAATAAATTGTGCCTCACAGCTTGAGGGTTATTGTCAGAGTTCAGCATTTACTACCAGTAGCTTCTGTGACACTGACAATCCAGAGGTTTCTATTAATTCTCTGTCGCCAAGTCCTGTACAGCAAAATTTTGATATTGCCGCTGATGTCAGCGCCAATGATGTTGGTGGCTTGCAAAGTGTTGAACTATGCCCGACCAAGCAAACAGATTTAGCAGATAGTTGCCAGCTATTTTCACTTTCTGGAGATAGTCAGTCTGAATATTTATCTATTATAAATTCTCAAACCACCGGTTTCGAACTCGGTTGGCATACTTCGACTTTTTCTGCTCTTGATCTTAGTGACAACTCTGGCCAAACAACTAAACGATTTTTGGTCGCTTCATCTAGTTGCTTTAATGATGCTAATGATTTTGATTGCACCTTGCCTGATTGTGAAGTTGACCAGTGTCCAGCATGTACTAATCCAGAGGGCTGTGATTATGTTTGTCAAGAAGGTATAAATTGTACTGAATTAAATGGAGTTACAACTTGTGAAACATCTTGTCAGCTTTGGCCTTATCCCGTGATTGAAAGTGTCCTGCCAGCTTCTGGTCCAGTTGGTTCTTTTGTTACTCTCCGAGGAAAAAATTTCAGATCATTTAGTGATCAGAGCCAAATTACTTTTAATGGTCAGGAGGCACAGTTGGCTTGTGGCCGTACAGGCTCATGGCTTGATACACAGGTTGTGGTTCGTGTACCTGAAAATGGCAATGGTCCGATTATCTTAACCGATAAAAATGGAAATTATAATAACACTTCAGACCTTGAGTCTCCGGGGTGGAAAGGGAATTATAGTATTAATGCTGATAATAGCAATTGGATTGGTTTATGTTCTGTTGTCAATCAGCAATCAAATTTACCTTCAGGTGAAGTTACTTCTCTAGCCAATGCAGTTGGCGAAAACTTTGGTTCAACTGGTGAAGTTTATTTCAACCAATTTACAACTTCAGAAGTTTCTCGAACTAACACCACTATTACTGGTATTCGTATTCCAAATTTAGCTCCAGGCAATGTTCCTGTCCAAGTTGGCAGGGACAACTTCCCTGGCTTATACAGTAACCCTGTCAATTTTAGGGTTGAAAAATCAGCCGATGCCCTAGAAATAATTTCAATTTCCCAAAACCCAGCACCTTCCGGACAATTAATTACCATTGAAGGCAAAAATTTTGGCAGTTCAGGAACAGTCAACTTTTTGTCAGGTACAGATAGCTTTTTAGCTGACAGCGTTTGTCAAAATTTCTGGTCAGATAATCAACTAAAAATAAAAATTCCAGAACAATTAGACAATGGTTCATTTGTGTTACAAGTTTCAGGTGTCAAAGGTGTGGATTCCAAAGATTTTGTAGTCAATAATGATTTACCTGTTTCTCCTGGAATTTGTTCGCTTAGTCCCAACAATGGATCTCCCGGCACAAAGATAAATATTGTCGGTACTGGCTTTGGCAACAGTCCTGCACAAATAAAATTCTTTAAATCAGATGGTGTTTATGAAATTGTTGAAGGTTTTGCTTTAACCGATGTTGAATGGACCGACGCATCAATTGAGGGAGTGGTTGTCCCGGCTCTAGCCAAGACAGGCAATGTTTATGTTTCTCGCAATGGTGCGGACAGTAATCCAGCCCAATTTACTGTTGGGCGTTGCAGTGCTGGAAGTTGTGGTGCTGGTCAGGTTTGTTGTAATGACAATTATTGTTCTCTTACTTCTGAATGTCAGGCCGAGGTTACTTCTTGTGAATATGGTTGGTACTTTAGCACTGGTAGAATTCCTCGAGTGCCGAAAATTATTGAAAGAACTTGTTCAGCTGGAGAATACAATGAATCTCCTTCACCAACCAAAAACAGTGGCAGTGCTTGTCCAAATTCTGTTATTGCTTTTTCTTTTAATATGGAAATGGCTCCAAGTTCGTTTCTCGAAGAGGGTAATCAAATTGAGGTTAGAAAATGTATTTTACCAGGAGTCCAATGCAATCTTGATACCTGCGAAGCTGATCGTTGTGAATCTTCCACCTACAGTTTTAGTGTCCGAGGAGTTGTTGAAGGTGAACCAGATATTTATGAATTATCAAATAGTAATTTTGAAGGCGAAGAAATCACTGAAGTTTCTCTAAAAAATTATGGAACTCTTGGTGCTGACTTTTGGTATCAGGTAAAAGTGCCAGCCGGTCTTAGCAGTTCTCCTCTAAATGGAGAGGTTCAGCAGATGAGCAATGATTATGTTTGGCGTTTTCATACTGGATCACAAGACTGTTCTATTAATTCTGTTGTGGTAAATCCTTCAGATGGAGTTCTTGATTCAATTGCGGATACGCAAAAATATGTTGTTAATGGTCAAGGTCAGAATTGTTCTATAATCAATGTTTCATTATACGATTGGAGTTGGTCAATAGAGTCAAAATATCTGGGACTTATTGAGAGACTTTCTTCTGCTGGATTAAATGGTGACGAAGCATTATTCGGTTTATTGTCTGGAGTTACAAACCCTGAAACCCCAGCCAATGACCCAGTTGATATCACCGCTTCTGCTGTCCTTTCCAGTAACACAGTTTCAGATTCAGCCAATTTATCAGTTCAGCTTCTTGACCCAAAGGTAATTGATTTCTGGCCAAATTGTGATCAGGCTTGTCGCAACGCTGAACTTGGTGCTGAATTTAATACTTTTATAAAAAAAGAGTCTTTATTTAATAACAATACAAATATAAGTTTATATCGTTGTAATGATCAAAACTGTCTTTCTGTAGTTGGTCAGGACAATCTTCTGTCAAATAATTCTGCTTCGCCTGAAATACTTTGTGACAGTACAACCGGAGAAACAACGATTGCTGGCACTAATGTCTGTAACCGTTTAACCGTTTCCCCTAATACTGCACTTGAACCATCAGTTTACTATCGTTTGGTTATAAAAGATAATATTTTGAGCATTAGCAATAAGAATTTAACTGGTTTAAATTTCAATACTCAAGCTGAAATCGGCACTTGTGGCAATGGTGTACTTGAGGCAGATGCTGGAGAACAATGCGAAGCAATTTGTAAAAATACAGCTGGTAATTCATGTGATTTTGGTGCAGATGGTTGTGTTTGTTCACTCGGCAACAACCCAGTTTGTTCAAATGATTGTCGTTTAGTAGGTTTCCCGGATTGTGATAACTCTGAATTTGGTGCTTGTTGTGGCAATGGAGTACTCGAAACTTACCCGACACTTAGTTTATCTGAACAATGCGAAGCAACCAATTGTTCGAAGGTTGATAGAGTGATTTTTACCGGTAGTCAGGCTCTGTCTACTTGTAATCAATATTTAGATACCACGACCGATGATATTATAAGTACTGCTTGTTCTTGTTCTGACCCAAAGACCTGTGACTCTCCTGTTTGCGCGTCATATTGCAAGGAAAATATTAGTCAGACATGTACCCAAGATTCTTTAAATTGCACTTGTATTGAACCAAAAGTCTGTACTCAAGATACTACAAAGTTCTGTTCCGCTGATGCTCCTGCTTGTACTTGCCAAGCACAAAAAGCTTGTCAATTGGCCGATGGCTCAATCGGTTTAGCTTGTACCACTTCTTCGGTTGGATGTAATTGTTTGGAAGTTGGTACTTTTGAAAAAATGCCAACTGAACAATGTTTCAGTCCTGATCCAGTCAAAGGAAATTGTATAAAAGTCGCTCATTGTGCAGAAAATCCAGCTCAAGTTTGTACTGGTAATATTTCAGCTTGTACTTGTTCTCCGATTACCAGTATCCCGAATTATAGCTGTCCATCTGAACGCCAGATTTGTCAGACTGAATGCAGTATCTCCAAACGAAGCACCTGTACTGCCGGTGATCCAGATTGTATTTGTAGTTTTCCTTCAGGCTGTTCAAGCTGTGTTACCCAGACTGAATCAACTGACCAGATTACAGCTTTTGATGCCTATAGTTTTGTTTTCAAAGTTCGTGATGGAGAGGCTTATTGTCGCCCTGATCGAGTGGATGTAAATCCAGGTCAATATACCTCCGTGCGAGCAGGCGATGAAATCGTTTATAGTGCTTCATCCTATGGAGCCCCAGACATTTGTAGCGCAGCTGGTCAGCGTTTAAATCCCTATGATTATAATTGGCGTTGGGATGAATTTTCAAATCCAACCAAAGCCATAAATTTGAATTCTTCAGTTAGTTATGATGCCAACAATCCGGCCCACAGGAAATTAATATCTATATTTGAATCAATATATTTACAACAAATAAATCCAGGTTGTACCGAAAATTGCTTGAATCTCGGTTCAGAGCCGTATCAAGCTGTTTGTGGCAACTCATTGGTTGAAGTTGGTGAGGAATGTGATGATGGTAATGTAAATAATAATGATGGCTGTACTGATATATGTTTATATTCCGGCACCACAGCTTGTTTTGGCGATTCAGTTTTGGATTCAGGTGCAATTTGTTGTGGCAATGGCACAATCAATTTTTCAGAAGATTGTGACGATGGTAACAATGCTTCAGGTGATGGTTGCAGTGCAGTTTGTCTAAATGAAGGTTCGACCGCTAGTGGATTCACCTGTGGTAATAGTTTGAAAGAACTTGGTGAGGATGATGATTTTGGTCAATTAAACCAAAAATTTGGATTAAATAATAAATGTTTATATAGTGGTAGCAATATAAAATCATCAGATCGCGTTGCTATTTGTGGTAATGGTACTATTGAATCTGGTGAAGAATGTGAGCCAATTTCAGTCAATTGTCTTGATTCAAATGGTAGTACTTGTAATCCTACTCGAGATTCCCGATGTTCTTGCGAGCAATACAGTGATGCTATTTGTAGTAATACTTGTTTATTGTCAGGTTTTCCAGCTTGCGATCAGTCAACAACCAGAAATTGTTGTGGCAATGGTTTGGGTGAAACATATGATGGCTACGAGGAAGAATGTGAGTATATTTGTCAAGATGCTGGAAAATCTTGCAGTTATGGTTCAGCTGGTTGTAGTTGCATTGCCCCAAGCTGGTGTACCTCTGAATGTCTGAACAATGGTTCAGCCATTATTGCTGGTACATCCTGCAATGATGGTTCAGTTGATCCAGGTGAAGATTATCAATGCGAAGGTGATGATTCTGGTGCCAGTTTTGGCAGTCCAAAATCTCTAATTACTGTTTTGGGTTATTTGAGCATTGCTACGAGTGAAGAAACTGCCATGGTCAGGGCAACCTTAACTGAAAATGTTACTGCTGAAGAAAAAACAGCTGGAGCTACCGGCATTAGTTTGCAGGATTCTGGTGAATTAAAATACATTTATTCAGGGCAGGCCGGTCCAACACCTCCTGGTTGCGATCCGAACAATCCACCTAGAGCTACTATGGTCAGCCCTGATTTAGCTAATCCAGTTTGCCGTAACAGTGCCATCTTTGTCAGTTATGATCTTTTACTTGATGATTTGTTGACAGGCACTTCTACCGCATCTTCACATGTTGAGATCGAATATCAAGCTGAAAACTGTACTACAGGATCATTGTCATTTATTGGTCAAATAAAGGATTGGTTTAGAAAAATATTTATTTCTTCAGCCAGTGCCTTAGATTGGTGCAAGCTTGATAAAGGACAATATCAAATAACCATCAGACCAATTTCAGACAAGACACAAACAAGTATATTTATTCAACCAAATGAAATATTAAAATCAACTAGGTATAAGATAATCTTAAAAGACTTGAAAAATAATTGTAGGATGAGCATCCCTAAACAGGAGTTCACCTTTGATGTCAGTACTGATATTTGTCATTTTGATTCTGTTGGTGTTGATCCTGCGGAAAAATATGCCACAACAGTAAATGAAACTTGGTCAGTTCATCGTTTCGCCAAAGCAGGCTCAAATATTCTTTTCTCAACAGCAGATTATTCTTGGACTTGGGACAATTGGCGCATAGATGATGGTGGCTTAAATATTGTCAGTATCACTAATCCTGCCCCAGATGAGTTTGAAGCTTCAGCCGGTACCCAAAATGGCACAGCCACCATTACTGCCAAAGCTCATATTGCTCGGGATCAATTTTATGGTGAATCAGGTCGAACTATTGAAGGTTCTGGAATAGTTACAACTTTTCTTTGTGAAAATCCACAGACACTTGATTTTCCTTTTGACAACCTCCAAATGCCATATTGCCGAGATGCCGGACAGTCAAATGTCCTGGATGATGATCTTCCTGCTATTAGCGTTATTCCAGCTGGTCAAGCTGCAAATGAACAAAATTTATTACATCAATATTTCTTGTTGCGCCAAGCAGATATCACCAATGATTTTTCAAGCGATGCTATTTCTCTTCGTGTGTATTCTAATCCTGGAAATTTATCAGCCAGGGACTGGTATTTGACTAATGTTCCAAATGCCAAAACCGTGGTTACTGAAATAAAAGTTGATTGTGCCACAGATCCTCTCTATCAAACTGAAATATGTTATTATGGAGTTCAGGATGGTAATACAATTTATATTTCTGGTGGTAATAAAGCTTCTGTTGAAACTCAAGGAACAATCAATCGCAGACTTTTCAACAATATATATGTACTCGGCTACAATCAACAAGCCAGTCCAAATACCATCAATATATTTTCTCAATTAGTTGATAATATTAGTTTAAACACCAATGTCTCGACTTCTGATGAACTCTGGGCTATAAAAAGAGATATTAAACGCGTCAATGATATAGTTTCAATTCGACAATTGTTATCCAGTTACTATACTCAACATTCAACTTTGCCAAAACTTGAATCAGGGACTTATTTGCGAAGCAATGTTTATAGTCCTTGGCCTAGTTGGCAGGCTGAATTTGCCAATGTATTAGGTCGGGCACTTTCTGTTGACCCAGTAAATTCATTTGCTAGTTATGAGCCAAGTTCATTGCCTGAATATAATGGTGTTAGCTGTGATAACACCAATAATGGAAGAAAATGTTTTACCAGTTCAGATTCTTGTTTCACAGTAAATAATCAATCAATTTGTTCTCTTTGTCGTACTGGAACCGATCCAAAAACTTGTTTTAATTCTGAAACTCAAGAATACCAATCAAATTCATTTAGAAGTTCCCATCCTTTCTCTGGCCGAGACTATGTTTATTGGTATACCTTTAATTCTTTCAATTCAGCCCAGTTAGATTATAAACTAGAAGGAATATTGAAAGGTTATTATGATTCATTTAGTAACAACCCAGATATAAATATTTCATTTTAATAAATAGCCAGAACAGAAGACAGCAAGTACCGAAGACAGCAAGTTCAGAAGAAAGTATTACTTTACTCGCTGACCTCGCTGTACTCGCTTTACTCGCTGACCTCGCTGTTCTCGCTTATCTCGCTTAATATATGTTTGATGATCCAAAATCCGAGCAAAATTTGCAGCAAGCTCCAGTCACTAATAATGAGGAGGTGAAACCACAGTCCGAGAATTTACAACCAGTTGTTGGTGCAGAGCCACTGGCACAACCTGAACAGCAGTTTGACTATCAGGCACCTATAACCAAAAAGAGTAGTAGCAAAATTATTTTGATTGTGGTCTTAATTTTTCTATTTCTTGTAGTCGCAGCCGGGGCTTTTTCTGTTTTTGGTACTGGTTTATTTGTTTCTGATAACTCTGATCCCATTGATGATACAAATACTGCAAACAATTCTGACATTGAAGCAACCACACCAACAGATTCTGATTTATCCGTGACCATTCCTGCTACAGACGATACCCAAGTTGATGTAGACCTTGACACAGATGGAGATGGTCTGAAGGACAATGAAGAAACTTTATTTAACACTAATCCTCTGAAAGCAGATACTGATGATGATGGTTTGTCCGATTATCAGGAAATACAGCTTTACGAGACCAATCCGCTAAAAGTTGATACTGACGGTGATACTTATCCCGATGGTGAAGAAGTAAAAAATGGCTACAATCCAAATGGACCAGGTAAGTTATTAAATTTATAAATAGTTATGGTTCAAACTAAGACAGAAAAACAAAATAGTCCTGACACAATTCATGTTATGCCACTAGAGTTTTATGGCGTTAACCCCGAGGAAAAACAGACAAAGATAGAAACCCGAATTGTAGAAAAAATTGTAACAAAACCAGGGAAACCTTTTCCCAAAAAACGCAATAAGGCAATGACTGTCGTGGTTGTTTTTAGCTTGCTTATAATAATTTGCTTATTATCCTATTTGGTTTATTTGAATTATGCTGACACTACATCTAACTCAACAATTATTGAGGTTCCAGTTGTCGAAAATCCTAAACCAATTGTTGATATTCCTATAGTTGAACAGCCAGATGAGCCAGTTGTCCCAATCATTCCAATTGTTCCGGTCATGATAAAATTAGCTGATATTCATGATGCAGATGCTGACGCAGATGGTCTTACCGACGCTGAAGAATTGCTAATCAATACAGATATGAATAAACCAGACACTGATGCTGATAGTTATCTCGATGGTGATGAATTATTAAATTTATACACTCCGCTTGAGGTTGGTGAAAAATTGGAATTTTCTGACCTGGTAGCAACCTTTGTTAATCCAAATTATGATTATGATGTTTTTTATCCAAAAGCTTGGTTTGCTCGGGCAGTAGAGCGTGATAATCGTGAAGTTGTTTTTACTTCACCAACCGGAGAATTTGTTAATATTCTTGTGGTGCAAAATGAGTCTTTACAGGATCTAAAACAATGGTATTTGTCGCAGGATTCAGAGGCCGATATTGCACAATTGGTTGATTTCGACAATAAGCAAGGTGTAAAAGGTATTATCAGTCCAGACGGATTTCGTTACTATTTTTCCAAAGCAAACCAGGTTTATGTGGTTTCCTACAACATTGGTTTGAAACAGAAAGCCAGCTATCCAAATCTTTTTGCCTTGATTGCCCAGAGCTTTATTTTTACTGAATAATATATGATTATTGTTGAGTTGAATAAACAAGTTGTTTTTGTTTATCCCAAAAAGCTAGTTGAAAAAATTAATAAAATTGTCCAGAAGAAATTATCATTGAAAGGAAATTTCAACCTTTCTCTTGCTATTGTTTCCCCGGCTAAAATAAGACAATTCAATCGAATATATCGGAAAAAGGATTATGTCACCGATGTTTTGTCATTTGAAGACAATGACAAAATTAATAAAGCGATTTTTATAGGAGAAATTTTGATTTGCCTTGTTCAGGCCAAAAAACAAGCAAAAGAAAAAAAACATTCAGTTCAGCAAGAATTTATTACATTATATCTACATGGGTTGCTTCATTTATTCGGCTATGACCACCTAAAAAAAGCTGAAGCAGAGATGATGGAGACGCTTGAACAAAAAATATTAAATCAGATTTATTAAATTTTTTTATGCAACTAAATCGCTTGTTAAAAAGCTTCAAATTTGCCTTCAAAGGCTTTTACACAGTTTTCCGCAGTGAACAAAATTTCCGGATTCAGCTTCTGATTGCTTTAGCAATTATTATTTCGGGCTTTATCTTTGAACTTAAAGTCTGGGAGTGGATTATCATAATACTCCTCATATTATTTGTTCTGGTTTTGGAAATGCTGAATACGGTTTTTGAACGGCTTGTGGATATGTTGAAACCAAGAGTTCATTTGTACGCTCACGATATAAAAAACATCACTTCTTCAGTTGTTCTAATTACCGCATTTTCAGCACTAATTATAGGTCTTTTGATTTTCTTGCCGAGAATAATTGCATTATTTTAAAAATAATTAGCTGCTGAATTAAAAAAGTGTTCATCAGCCTTTATAAATATTGAGTTTTCCATTATAATTATTAATACACAAACTAGTTTGTAAAATTATGTCTGACGAAATAATCGCTGGCTTGGATATTGGTTCTGCTAATATTAGAATTGTCATAGGACAATATGCGCGTGGCCAGGAAAATCAACAATTGAATATAATTGGCGTAGTTGAAGTTCCCTCTGCAGGCATAAGTAAGGGTTCTATTGTTAGCATTGAGGACGCTGTTTCCAGTATTTCCACTTGTCTTGAAAAAGCTGAACGAATGATTGGTTTGCCAATTGAAAATGTCTGGGTGAGTATTGGTGGTACTCATATTTCATCGCAGGAAAGCAATGGCGTGATTGCTATTTCACGAACCAATGGTGAAATTCAGGAAGATGATATTGAGCGTGTAATCGATGCCGCTCGTTCAGTTGCTGCACCAGTAAATCATGAGGTTCTTCATGTAATACCAAAAACATTTTCTGTTGATAGTCAGGCTGGAATAAAGGATCCTATCGGCATGACCGGGATACGCCTTGAAGTTACAACCCAAGTTATCCGAGGCCTTAGTTCCCAGATTAAAAATTTAACCAAGTGTGTTTATCGTACAGGTTTGGATATAAATGATTTAGTTTTATCAATGCTCGCCGCTTCAGAAGCAGTTTTGTCAGTTCGACAAAAAGAATTAGGTGTAGCTTTGGTAGATATTGGCGCTTCCACCTCCAACTTATTGGTTTTTGAAGAAGGTGATGTTATCCATTCTATAGTTCTTCCCATTGGCTCTGATCACATTACAGCTGATTTGGCTATTGGTTTGCAGACATCAGTTGAAGTTGCCGAGAGAGTCAAACTGGAATTTGGTCAGGCAAATTTTGATGGGATAGAAAAAACAGATGAAATAAATTTAAAAGATTTAGGTGGTGACGACCAAAAATTTAGCAGAAGATATATTACCGAGATAATAATGGCGCGGGCAGAAGAAATTTTTGAGAAAATTGATAATGAGTTACAGAAAATTGGTCGAGCAGGGTTATTGCCGGCTGGAATAGTTCTAGTTGGCGGTGGCGCAAAATTAAAAGGAATTAATGAAATTGCCAAGAGAAAAACAATGTTGCCTGTTTCAGTTGGCAGCGTTCAAAGTTTCCAAACAGCCATAGATAAGGTCAATGATGTTTCCTTTGTCAATCCGCTTGGTTTAGTCCTCTGGGGTTACCAAATGCTTGACCAAAAAGGTAAGAGCAAATTTGATCTTAGCGGAAAACTTAGTTCAATGAAAGATGTTGTTTCTGGAGCAAAAAAATGGTTCAAATCTTTAATTTCATAATAAAATTTATAAAATTACATAATTTAGGCGGAGGGGTTTTAATCTTAATCAAATAATATGCCAGAATTTAAACCGGAAATAGAAACCTTTGCCAAAATAAAAGTAGTTGGTGTCGGTGGTGGAGGGGGAGCGGCAATAAATCGTATGATCGCATCAGAGGTCAAGGGTGTTGAGTATATCGCTGTCAATACTGATCTCCAGGCCCTGCAAAACAGTCTGGCTCAACAGAAAATTCATGTTGGTCGCACTACTACACGCGGTTTGGGCGCAGGTATGGATCCATCACTTGGCCGAAAATCAGCTGAAGAGTCTCAAAATGAAATCAGGGAAATGCTAAAAGGTACGGATTTACTTTTCATTACTTGTGGTTTGGGTGGAGGCACAGGTACTGGAGTTTCTCCTGTTATTGCTGAAATTTCACGCGAAATGGGTATTTTAACTATTGCCGTTGTTACCAAACCATTTTCTTTTGAGGGTGGTCCAAGACGGCGTATTGCCGAAGAGGGGTTGAAAGATCTTAGTAGCAAGGTTGATACCCTGATAACAATTCCAAATGATCGAATCTGGCAGATTATTGATAAAAAAACCCCACTTATTGAAGCCTTTAGAGTTGTTGATGAAGTATTGCGTCAGGGGGTCCAGGGTATTTCCGAGTTGATTACTTTACCGGGTTTGATTAATGTCGATTTTGCCGATGTGCGAGCAATCATGAAATCTAGTGGTTCAGCGCTTATGGGTATGGGGATAGCATCTGGCGATAATCGCGCGATTGAAGCCGCTAAGGCAGCCGTTTCTAGTCCACTACTTGAAATTTCCGTTGAAGGCGCAAAAGGAATATTGTTTACAATCGCAGGTGGTGAAAATCTAACCATGTATGAAGTTAGTGAAGCTGCCAAAATAATTACTGAATCAGTTGATCCAGATGCCAAGATTATTTTTGGTGCAGTCAACGATGAAAAATTAAAAGATAATATAAAAATTACAGTTGTTGCCACAGGTTTTGATGAGAAAATTACCAAAGACAATTTATTAAAGGTAAATCACGAACCCGTAAATTATTTCCAAGCAAGGCCCGAAGACGATGATGTCAAACATGATGATGATGTTACCAATAATCCTTTTTCTGCACCAGCTATTAGCGAAGTTCCGGTTTCTTCTTCTCGCTCAATGCGCGAGCCTAGTCAAGTTCGACCATCTGCTAAACCTATTCAGCGTGAACCAGAGAGCACAGATTCTGATGATGATGAATTGGATATCCCCGCATTTATTCGGAAGAAAATGATGTGAGAAAGATTATAGTAAAATTAAAAATAAAAATCAGCGAAGCAGTTCGCTGGTTTTGCTTTGACAAAATTACTTATCTATGCTAAGAAATATATTCATCGTCCCCAAAATCAGTATTTCTGAATCAGTCAATTTTATCCTAAAAATGATTTCGCAAGTTGAGTAGTATCCATAGTTCCTTTCTGAAAAACAGACGACCGACAGGGGGCGGAAAGCATGAGAAAATCTCAATACAAGGGAGTGATTTTCTTTGATATCGATGGTACACTCTATCGTTGGCAGATTTTCCTCGATTGGGTTTATGCCATGCTAAATACTGGCATTCTGAATGATAAATATCGTCATGTTCTTGATAACTATCGTAAACTCTGGGAAAACCGTCAGGATACTTTTGATAACTATCTTAGCTATGCTATCCAATTGCTTGAAAGCAATCTTAAGGGATTGAATCAGTCAGCGGTTGAAGCTGTTCTTGGTCAAGTGGTAGAAAAGTACCACAATCGGGTTTATCGCTTTACTCGTGAATTGCTTCAGCGTAAACAAGCTGCTGGGTGGTACATTTGTTTTATTAGTGCCTCACCAGAGTATGCAGTGAAATTGTTTGCCGATAAGTGGGGAGCAAATAGAGCCTATGGTACCACTATGGAAGTAAAAGATGGTTTTTATTCAGGAGTAAGGGATGTAGTCTTCAATTCTCGTAAAGCTGATTTTGTTACACGAGTTCTAGCTGAAATTAATTCTGAAGATAAAATTCCAAAGTGCAATATTTGGGCAGTGGGTGATACTGAAAGTGATAGAGCTATGCTTGGCGCCTCATGTATTGGTCTGTCAATTTGCTTTAATCCTAATGCTGTTTTGTATCAAATGGCTATCAAAAATAGCTGGGAAATTGTTTATGAAAGAAAAGATGTCATTACCCAAAGTTCTCCAAACCCTGTACCTGGTTCAGATAACAGAGTTCATGTAGCCTATACCTTTGATAATGGCAACATTCAAATTCTTGATCGAGCAGAAATCGCTCCTCTAATTCTAATCTAACTGGGATAATATTTCTCAGTTTTTTGTTTTTTAAAAAACTTGTGCCCATTCACTTATGCCAAATCTCCAAATCCAAAAATATCAAGAATGATATTCCTCGGGGCTTGCCTGCCGTAATCTTGATGAAGGCAGGTCTGGGGCGTGCTTTAGCAAAACCAATCACTAACTTTAATATCAAATCCCACAAATATGCCAAGCATAGGGGTCTGGGGGGATTCTGCGGGTAATCAATGCACTAGGGATGAACAATGCAATTCGCATTGAATCCCCCCAGCACTTTTGGCTACTTTTGGTGTCAAAAGTAGCTCGCAAAGCGAAAGAATCACACAATCTCAAAAAACTTACTTTAGCAATACAACAACCCCACGAACACGGTAAGCCTCGGGGCCTGCCTGCCACCTGCCTGCCGGTAGGCAGGGTAGGCAGGGTAGGCAGGATGTCAAAAAGTAACAGCTTTGCTGAAACAATAATTTTACTAACCAAAAATACTACAACAAAATTCTGTGGATAACAATCACTTTATATTTCCCGACACAAATATTTATTTTAGTTTAACATCATTTTTATAAAAGTATTTAAACTTTGGAGTAAAGCACATATTGTGGTAAAATTGTTATTGAATATACTAAATATAGTTAATCCCATGAAGTGTCCAGTTTGTTACAATCCAGAGACAAAGGTACTTGATTCTCGTTCTGCTTCAGATGATCTAGCTATTCGTCGTCGTCGTGAATGTTGCAAGTGCGGTTTTCGTTTTTCAACTTATGAAGCAGTTGAGTTGCTTGATCTCATGGTTAGAAAAAGAAGCGGACAAAGAGAAGCATATTCTAGAGCTAAATTAGAAAAAGGTATTTGCCGTTCTCTTGAGAAAAGATCAATCATGGACAATGAAATAAAAAAACTGATTAATAATATTGAAAGAGAAATTCAAATTGAAGTTAAAAAAAACAAAAACAACTCTGAAATTTCCAGCCAAAGAATTGGTGAGATTGCCATGGAGCAATTGAAAAGAGTCGATCAGGTCGCTTATATCCGTTTTGCTTCAGTTTATAAATCTTTCAAAGATGCTGAAGAGTTTGAATCAGAGTTGGCTAAAATCAACAAAAACAATTAGCTCCATTTTCGCATCCCCATTCTCTAATCTATAATCTTTCAACTTTCAACACACAACTCTCAACTATTAACTAATATCTTTCCCTATGTACGCAGGAAACAAAATCATCCAAATTCGCAAGCGCGATGGCCGTATTGTGGATTTTGAACAGGAAAAAATAACCAAAGCTATTTTCAAGGCCTTGCAAGCTACCGAGACTGGGACCCAAGAAGACGCAGAGAACATTTCAGACATTGTCATGAAAAGGATAAATGAAAAGTTTCATGAACGAACAATCCCAGCAGTTGAAGAAATTCAAGACATGGTTGAAAACTGTCTAATTGAACAAAAATTTATTCAGGCAGCCAAAGCTTATATCATTTATCGCGACCAGCATGCAAAAATTCGTGATTTAGATGCCATGATCAATTCTGATCAGCTGATGGAAGATTATTTGAAATTAAATGATTGGCGGGTAAAAGAAAATTCCAACATGGATTATTCTTTACAGGGATTAAATAACTATGTTGCCTCCACAGTCAGTTCACATTATTGGCTCAACAAAGTTTATCCACCAAATATAAAAGATACACATGTTAGCGGTGATTTTCATATCCATGATTTACAACTACTTGCACCATACTGTTGTGGCTGGGATTTCAAGGATATTTTGCTTCGTGGTTTTGGTGGTGTTCAGGGTAAAGTCCAGAGTAAACCACCAAAGCATTTTGCTACTGCCTTGAGCCAATTGGTAAATTTCTTTTATACCCTTCAGGGTGAGGCAGCCGGTGCCCAAGCAGTTTCCTCGCTTGATACTTTAGTTGCGCCGTTTATCCGTTATGATAAGTTGGATTTTGAAAGTGTAAAACAGCAGGTACAGATGTTTTTGTATAATATTAATGTTCCTACTAGAGTCGGTTTTCAAACACCTTTTACCAATGTTACGCTTGATCTTTTTGTCCCAAGTATATTGGCCAATGAATCAGTAATTATTGGAGGCCAACCGCAAAAGGAAAAGTACGGTGAATATCAACAAGAAATGGATATGTTCAACAAGGCCTTTATTGAAGTCATGACCGAAGGTGACAAAAGTGGCCGTGTACTTAGCTGGCCGATTCCAACTTACAATGTAACCAGCACCTGGGATTGGGACAATCCGATTATTGATCAGATTATGGGCATGACTGCCAAATACGGTATTCCATATTTTTCAAATTTTATAAATTCAGATATGAGTCCAGACGATGCTCGTAGTATGTGTTGTCGTTTGCGTTTGGACAACCGAGAACTTAGAAAGCGTGGCGGCGGACTCTTTGGCGCAAATCCTTTGACCGGTTCAATTGGTGTTGTCACAATTAATTTGCCAAGGATCGGCTTTATTGCCAAAGATAAAGAAGAATATTTTGCTCGTATCGCTGAATTAATGGATTTAGCCAAACAAAGTCTTGAAATAAAGCGAAAAGCGCTTGAAGAATTCACCAAAGGTGGTTTGTATCCTTATAGTAAATTTTATTTAAGCACAATCCATGAAAGATTTGGTGAATATTGGAAAAACCATTTCAATACTATTGGTCTCAATGGTATGAATGAAGCTTCAATTAATTTACTCGGTCAAGATATCACCACTGTTGAAGGTCATAAATTCGCTCGTCAGACCCTTGATTTTATGCGAGAGAGACTTATGGATTACCAAAATGAAACCAATCAGTTGTTTAATCTCGAAGCTACTCCTGCCGAAGGTACTTCATATCGTTTTGCCAAGATTGATAAAAGCAAATACCCAGAGATTATTGTTGCCAATGAAAAAGATTATGTTGAAAAAGGAGCTGATCCTTATTATACCAATTCTTCCCAGCTTCCAGTTGGCTATACCGATGATATTTTTGAAGCTCTTCGACTTCAGGATGATTTGCAAACTCGTTATACAGGCGGTACGGTTCTTCATGGTTTTGTTGGAGAAAAAATGCCATCAATTGGCTCAACAAAATCTTTGGTCAAGAAAATTGCTGAAAATTTTCGTCTGCCATACTTCACCATAACTCCAACATTTAGTATTTGCCCGGTTCATGGTTATATCTCTGGCGAGCATGAATATTGTCCTCGTTGTGATGAGGAAATGGGTTATATTGAGGCTGGCTCGGATGTTTTGGCTAAAGCTTCAGAAAACTAATTTTGTGGATAAATATTGGTTTAACATAATGTAAAAAAAGTTATAAAATATAGGTACTAATAAATAAAAATAAAAATCCCAAAAATTTATAACAAGAGGTTATTCTTGGAGGGAGGTCGTAATATTATGACATCAAAAAAACTAGAACGACAGAAATGTGAAATTTATTCTAGAGTAGTCGGCTACCTAAGTCCGGTAAATCGTTGGAATAAAGGGAAAAAAGCCGAATGGAATGACCGCCAAGAGTTCAATCAAATGCTCACTGTAAGTGAGGAATAAAAATTTATAACTGAATTTCTTAATATAAAATTCCCTCGACCTTCAGAGTCGGGGGAATTTAGTCAGCCCGAGCAATACAAGCACTAACTGTTCTCGCTGTTCTCGTTTACCCGCCATAGCTTTAGCGTAGGCGGGCTGTTCTCGCTGTACTCGCTTTACTCGCTTTATTCTTATATGTTAATCGGCGGATTACAAAAAATGACCCTGATTGATTATCCAGGGAAGATAGCCGCCACCATCTTTACGGTCGGTTGTGGTTTTCGTTGTCATTTTTGTCACAATCCAGAGTTAGTTACCTTGAAGCAGAATCCTGCTTACCAGAAATTTGAGGAAAAAGTTTTAAATTTTCTTCGTGCTCGAACCAAGTTGATTGATGCTGTTTGTATCACTGGTGGTGAACCCACGCTACAAAAAGATTTGATTCCTTTTATAAAAGAAGTAAAATCTCTCGGTTACAGCATAAAACTGGATACCAATGGTAGTGGACCAGAGGTTTTGCAAAAATTAATTGAGTTAGGATTGGTTGATTTCTTTGCTATGGACATAAAAGCTCCTTGGTCAAAGTATGAATTAGTCGTTGGTCGCAAAGTTGATTTGGCGAAAATCCAGCAAAGTGCTAAAATAATAACAAGTAGTGGTCTTCCGCATGAATTTCGTTCAACAGTTTTGCCTGAATTGCATTCTTCTGCTGATATTATTCAAATGGCTCGTCAGGTCAAAGGCGCTGACTCTTATCATCTCCAACAATTCAAATCAGCTGCCAATTTAGTCAACCCAGAATTTACCAACAAAAAAACTTATAGTAAAAAAGAATTGGAAGATATCCGCAGTCAAATCAAAGGTTGGTTCAAGGTCTGCAAAGTTCGATAAAAATTTTACCATCAGATTTTAATTTACATTTAAATTTTATCTTTATGCCTCAGGAGGGCTTCAATCGTTTAGAACAATTAGTCCGTCAAAATCTTGAATTAACCCGCAAGAATTTGGCTAATACAGAGAAGATTCAGAAATATATTTTGTGGTTAAAAGTTTTGAATATTGTAAAAACTGCTTTAATCGTTTTGCCGATAATTTTAGCCATAATTTATCTCCCGGCTGCTATAAAAAATTTCCTTGGTTCTTATCAAGCAATTTTTGACCAAATTGAAAATCTAAAAAATGGCAGTACCAGTGCAGTTGACCCAGATATAATAAAATCTCTTTTCTCACGATAATTGCTAGAAAAATAGAGCCATTAAAGTTCTGTTTTTTATTTAGAAATATATATGACGAAATTCGCACAACAAGTTTTGGCAGTTGTAAGCGCCATTCCGATCGGCCAAGTCAGTACTTACAAAATAGTCGCTGATTTATCAGGTTATCCTAGGTCAGCGAGGGCAGTTGGTTTAGTTTTGAAGAAAAATAAATTCCATTTTTTGTCCAATGGACGAAAGAAAATTCCTTGTCATCGCGTAATAAAAAGTAATGGGCAAATTGGCGGATTCAGCCTTGGATTTGAGAAAAAGAAACAATTATTACATTTTGAAGGCCTTATCATTAAAAATAATAGAATAAATAACTTTGAACAAAAATTATATTATAAATAATCAAAAAAAATATGGACAATCAATTTAATAAAAATTTTATTATTATCCTCGTTATTGTCAGTTTACTAGTTGGTGGTTCAGCCGGAGTTCTCGGCAGTCTTTTTGTTACTCCAATCCTACAAAATTTACCATACGCTGATAAATTTTTTCGGCAATATGAAAAATCTGTTTCTGCCGGCAATGAAGTTATATCAGTTGAAGAAGAAAGTTCATCGATTTCTGCAGTTGAAGAAGTTTCTCCAGCTGTAGTCAGTATTGTTGTTTCCAAAGAATTACAAAACATCCAACTTGATCCATTTTTCGGCTTGCCTGTCCAAGATCAAACTGCCCAGCCACAAGTCGAGAAAATTGGTGGAGGCACAGGCTTTATTATAACTCCAGATGGATTAATTGTTACCAATAGACATGTGGTCGAAGACAGCACAGCTGAATACACTGTAATTTTAAATGATGACCGACAATTTGATGCCACAGTTTTGGACCTTGATACTGTAAATGATTTGGCTATTTTGAAAATCGAAGGTGAAAATTTACCGGTCGCCGAACTTGGGAATTCTGATGAACTGAAAATCGGTCAAACCGTTATTGCCATTGGTTATACACTCGGTGAATATAGAAATACCGTTTCCAAAGGAATTGTCAGCGGTATAAACCGTCAAGTTTTTTCTTCTCTTGGCAGTGCTATCCAGATTGACGCACCAATCAATCCGGGAAATTCAGGTGGTCCGCTGATTAATTTATCTGGGCAGGTTGTTGGTATTAATACTGCTGTTAACCGTCAAGGTGAGGGCATTGGTTTTGCCATCCCAATCAATCTTGCCAAGACAGTTGTTGATAGTGTTGAGAAGTATGGTAAAATTATTCGTCCATGGCTTGGTGTCAGATATGTCCAAATTACACCGGATATTATTAAAAAAAATAATCTAAAGGTTGAATATGGCGCACTCGTTGTTCGAGGTGATACTTCAACTGACTTGGCTATTGTTCCAGACTCTCCGGCTGATAAGGCTGGCTTGGAAGAAAATGATATTATTCTCGAAGTAAATGGAGTGAAACTCGACAAAACATCTCTGGTTGCAGAGATTACCAAATATTCAGTCGGAGATGAAATTGAATTAAGGATATTGCATGATGGCAATGAAAAACCCATAAAAATAAAGTTGGAAGAACGACAAAATTAAAATAAATAAAATAGAGCTCTCGTAGCTCTATTTTTAGCTATCAAAGCTTGACAAATTGTGTTATAATTATCAATATACAAAGTACAATGAATATTTTCTTATTTACCTTATTACTTCTATCTTTTGTAACATGAATGATTTGAAAGACCAACTTATCAATCTAAAAACCCGCTTTGATCAAGCTGTAGCTTTGGTTAAAATTGATAGTAAAAAACAGGAGATTGAAAAATTGAGCCAAGAAATGAACAAATCTGATTTTTGGTCTGATCAGAATCGAGCCAGGAAAATTTCCCAGATTGTCAGTTCACTTCAGCAAGAGATTGATACATGGGACAATTTTGGCAAAGAATTAATTGATTCTCTTGAAATGTTGGAGTTTGATATTGACGACAAGGATGTAAATCTTCGTCCAGAGTTCGAGGTAAATGTTGCCAATCTTGAGGAAAAATTTAGCCATCTTGAATTAAATCTGTTGTTAGAAGGTGATTACGACAGCAATTCTGCAATCCTTACGATCAATGCTGGCTCTGGTGGTACAGATGCGCAGGATTGGGCTGAAATGTTACTTCGAATGTATCTACGATTTGCTGAAAAGCAAAATTGGCAGACAGAAATTCTCAATATTTCATCAGGCGCAGAAGCTGGGATAAAAAGTGTCCAAGTAGAAATTTCTGGTAGATACGCTTATGGTTATCTGAAGTCAGAATCCGGTGTACACCGATTAGTCAGGATTTCACCTTTTGATGCTGAAAAAATGCGTCATACCAGTTTTGCTATGGTTGAAGTCCTACCACTGCTTGATTCTGAAGTTGAAGTTGAAATAAAAGATGATGATCTACGCATCGATACTTACCGTGCTGGTGGACATGGCGGACAGAGTGTCAACACTACTGATTCTGCTGTTCGTATTACTCATATCCCGACCAACATTGTTGTCCAATGCCAAAATGAACGATCCCAAACACAAAACAGGGAAAAAGCTTTGAAAATACTCTATTCCAAACTCCAACAATATTATGAAACCGAGATTGAAGAAGAAAGACAAAAACTCCGGGGTGAGTTTACTGAAGCCGCTTGGGGCAACCAAGCCAGGTCTTATGTTTTACATCCATACAAATTAGTAAAAGATCATCGGACCAAATTTGAAACAGACAAAGTTGACATAGTACTTGATGGCGATATTATGCAGTTTATCGAAGCCTATTTGAGGTATCAAAAATCTTTAGATAAAAAAGATTAGATTAATATTACTGTGATACTTCCTATTGAGAATATAACATGAAAAAAATAATTATAATTTTATTAGCAATAATCCTTGCCATTGCTTTGGCCTTATTTTTATATTGGTACTTTGTGCAGGACAATTTGCGGGAGCTCCAGATCACCCGAATAGAAAATCAGCCTATCACCAATGTCATTGACTATGATGAATGGCAGAGAATTCAACAAGACCAAATTAAATTATTTAATATGAGAGAAAAACAAGAAATTACCTTATTCGCTGTTGGCGACATCATGCTTAGTCGTACAGTTGAGAGAAAAATGCTCGAGAAAAATGACTTTTCATATTGTTTATCACAGGTAAAAAAAGTGGTTGAGTCAGCAGATTTGGCTATGGCAAATCTTGAGAGTCCGCTAATTGATGGTGATCCGATTTTGCCATATACCATGTCTTTTCGCGCAGATCCTCGTTCAGCCGAAGGTTTGAAATTAGCTGGTTTTGATATTATGAGTCTGCCAAACAATCACCTTAAAAATTTTGGTGATGAAGGTTTGCTAAAAACTTTTGAATATTTGGGAAAAAATAATATTGAATATGTCGGCGCCGGAGTTAATAAATCAAAAATGATAAATCCTTTGATTAAAGAAGTAAAAGGGATAAAAATTGCTTTTTTGTCTTATGCTTATGGGCCGACTGAATATTCTGCAACTGTTAATAGGCCAGGTATGGCTCTGATGGATTTAGCCCAATTGGAACAAGATATTAATTCTGTTAAAGATAAAGTTGATTTGATAATTATTAATATGCATGATGGCATAGAATATGTTCGTCAACCATCAACTCATCAAATTGATTTTGCCCATAAAGCCATTGATCTTGGTGCAGACTTAATTATTGGGCATCATCCTCATGTAGTTCAAACCATGGAAATTTATAAAGATAAATATATTTATTACAGTTTAGGCAATTTTGTCTTTGATCAAAATCAATCTCTTGATGTTAGACAGGGTCTTGGAATTATGTTTCATTTGAGTCGAGATGGTGTGACACAAGTTGATTATCATCCGGTTATAATTGAAGACCTGTGCCAACCGAATTTTGTTTCAGGTCAGCAAGCCGACCAAATTATTGCTAAACTTGGAAATTAATCAAAGTAAAAAAAATTGTCACACTGAGGCTCTCGAAGTGTGACAATTTTTAATTTGGAAAATTTTAATGATAACAGATAGACTTTAAAAGGCCCCCGAATTTTCAGAGACCTTTATTTTTTACTTCACGAATTGACGCTGAATCGCGTCGATTGAATGTATTGTTCGAGGTGGGGTGGTGTGTCGATGGGGCGGGGATGGTTACTTCATCAGGAACCTAGTCCCTGACGAAGAAACACTTGGTATCCATGTTGGCACTGCTCATGTCGGCCAGGTCCCGAACCCGGGTGTCGAATATGACTTCTCGATCGCCTCCATGAAACTGGGCCACAACAGCATATCCGGGCTGACGTCCGGCATAGCAGTAGAACCAGCCGAGTCGCTCCACCGCAGGTTCGGTACGAAACCATTCCAAAATCTGGAGGAACTCACCGGCTTTGGCAGGTCGATAACCGAGCGCCTTAGCCCGATCCTCCGCCAGTCTGAAGTTGGCGTCAGTCACGATGATCACGCTTGCGTCCTTCGGCAAGACGTCACTGATGTTGCCGATAATCTCCTCTTTCGTGGTCCCGAGTTGCGGGGCGTTGTACTGGTCGATCTTTACTCTTTTCGAGTCGAGAGGATTAGGAGGGGTGGAAGTGATGTTCAGTCCGTCGACAAAGCGAAAGTTCATTGTGAACCTCGTTTCCTTTGGGTTTCTCGTTAAGGTAGGGTAAAGGTACTAACTATTAATTATAGTACTATTTTACAAAAAAGTCAATACGAAACACCAGTTTTTACCTAATTTTACACAACATAACAGCTAAAAGCTACAAGCTCAAACTAAGAGCTCAAAAACATTGACAAATTACCTAACTTATGCTAAAATATAATGTCAAACAACAGAAAAACAGAAAAGGGGAATCAGATGCCAACTCAGAAATATAGATATTGTATTACTCCAGGAACCATGGGCGCAGCTGGTTTAGCTTGTAAAATGTTTGGTACAGATTTTGTTGAAACTGGGGAATGGCTTGGCCCAGTTTATGTTCGTTTCAATGATGGAGTCAGAATGGATTCTGAGATTTTTGAAGTTGCAAAGCTTGAATTAGCTGAACATGAACTTACAATTACCGAAGAATTCTCGTACTGACACCCACACGCCTCGGAAAGGCAGAGTCATGAGCACCCAGCTAACCGAATTCGACTGCAAGCTGGCCATCCTGGCCATCAACGCCCACCGCGCGGGAGCGATGCCCGCGTACACCCAGTTCAAGCTGGGGGCGGAAGTATGGCCCAGCTGTCTGGTCACCCGTTCCATGGTCGACAAGATCAACGATTTGTGCCATTCGCACCGCATCCTCGACGGCGGAGCCCTGCTCTTCAGGCGAGGCCAGGTCAACCTCAGCTTCTATCTCGTCACCCCAGA
>MFGJ01000007.1:165999-259175 GCA_001778235.1 Candidatus Falkowbacteria bacterium RIFOXYC2_FULL_36_12 | reverse complement strand
CACGGTCTGGATCTCCGACGAGGTCATGGCGCAGTGCGCGCCCGAGCGCGCCGAGCAGATCCGCTCGGCCATCGCCAACTGGTGATCCCTCCTCATCGCAACAAACCAAAACAAAGAAACATACCCCGCTGTAAAAGATTTTACAGCGGGGATTTGATTTTAAAATATCAGATACAAATTCCTCCAATACAATTTTTCTGCTATAATGTTAATGTTTTATAATAACTTATTAGGTTCAATTAATTATTTTCGATTATTTTAATTTAATTTTAAGTTTGTCAGGCATCTTCTCTTTCGTCACTTCAGAGCCTGACCTGATCTTTGCCGACGGGAAGGTCTGAATCAGCATTTTTTTTGTCATGCTGAATTCCTGCCTGTCGGCAGACAGGTATTTCAGCATCTTACTACCAAATCTTATTCAGTCGCCAATCACAACTGACACCTATCAACTAATAACTATCAACTAACATCTTTTATGCCCCATCATCACGAATACCGCTGGCATTTATTCCAAGATTTCCGCAACATCAAGTTGTCCGGTCCTCTGACCGCATTGTTTTCTTGCCAGTTAATCCAGCAGGTTGCCAATGGTCTTATTGGTCTTTTTATCCCAGTTTTCCTTTACCAAAAACTTGGTTTTTCCTTGATTGCAGTTTCTCTGTATTGCCTAGCCAGTTATACTTCTTGGTTTTTATTGGTTCCTGTCGGAGCAAAGTGGATGAGCAAGATTGGCATCAAGAAATCATTGATAATTTCAGTTGTATTTAGTGCTTTTTATTTTTTATCCTTGCAGTTTTTCGATTTGACTGATAACCGTTGGTGGCTCCTGTCCTCAATTTTTTTTGTTGACCTGACTCGGATGTTTTTTTGGGTTCAGTATCATACTGATTTTGCAAAATTTTCCAACAAGAGTGTTCGCGGAAGGCAAATATCATTATTTTCTTCAGTCGCATCATTAGTCGCAGTTTTGATTCCATTTATTTCCGGTTTAATGCTTGAAAATTATGGTTTTGGTATTTTGTTTATTAGCGCTTTGATAATATATCTTGCTTCAGCGCTCCCTCTATTTATGATCCCTGAAGTCAAGGAAGAATATTCTTTTGGTTATCTTGAATCTTTCAAGCAACTTTTTTCTGCCAAGAACAAAAGAATGCTTTGGTCATATTCAGCCGATGGTGCGCAGGGGTTTATTGGTATGGTTCTGTGGCCATTGTTTATTTGGTTGGTGCTAGATGAGAATTATGCTGCTGTTGGGCTTGTTTCTTCAATTATTATTCTTGTCAGCATCATTGTTCGATTGATTGTCGGAGAATACTCTGATAAATTATCAAAGAAAAAAATCTTGAAATTGGGGACTGCCTTGTATGCAATCGGTTGGATATTCAAGATATTTGTTTTCACCGGCTTCCAAATTTTTATTGCCAGCACCTATCATAACTTTGCTGAAATTGTTATGCGTACGCCCTATGACGCTTTGATGTATGACAAAGCTGCTGATTCGGGCAAGATGGTTGATGAATACAATACAATGCGTGAGATTGCGTTAAACTTTGGTCGTATACTTATAATTTTGTTAATTATTGCTGGTTTTTATTTCACCGGTGATCTGACTTTGAGTTTTATTCTCGCTGCCGTCACCTCCTTGCTTATTAATCTGATTTGAGATAAAATGTTTTATCTTGCCAAGAGCAAGGAGGTGACGGTGAATAATTAGATTTTGTCACCCCTGAACTAAATTCAGGGCAGGCTCTGAACTTGCTTGTCTTGCACTTAAACTTGTTTATAGTGCGTGGTTTCAGGGTATAATTCTTCGCCCTCTCACTTGTCACCCTGAATTTGCTTGTCCATCGAAGTTTTAACGAAGATGGATTTCAGGGTATAACTATTCAAAATTTAAATTCTTTCCCTCCTTCCTACATGGTCAATTCAGGAGACTCTGAAACACCTGTCTGCCGACAGGCAGGAGTTCAGAGTGACAGGACAACACACCACTCGTCATCCTGAACCCTACACTCGTCATCCTGAACACTACACTCGTTATCCTGAACACTACACTCGTCATACTGAACACTACACTCGTCATCCTGAACTTGTTTCAGGATCTCTGGGGACTGTTTTCAGCATCTCCCATTTGTCACCCCTGAACTAAATTCAGGGCAGGCTCTGAATTTACTTGTCCATCGACTTGTCCGTCGAAGCTCCCAAAAGAGCGTAGTCGGAAGTTTTAACGAAGATGGATTTCAGGGTATAATTCATTATAATTGTTCACATAATTAGATGTTCTCATGATAATTATGAAATGAATAGTATGAATATAAAAGCTTTAATGAAAAAATATCAGATTATTCCTCGCCGATCCGCTGGCCAGAATTTTTTGGTAGACAAAAATATTTTACAAAAAATTGTATTATCCGCAGATCTGAAAACATCTGACAATGTCCTCGAAATCGGACCGGGTCTTGGCATTTTAACCGAGCAACTTTTGGAGACAGCAAAAAAAGTTGTGTCAGTTGAACTTGATCGAACACTGAACTATGTTTTGAAACAGGAATTTAGAAAAAATAAAAATTATTCAAAGTTGATGATTGTAAATCAAGACGCACTTGAATTAAAACCAGTTGATATTGAAGATTTTTTTGATCATCAGCCATACAAGATTGTTGCCAATATCCCATACAATATTACTTCGAAGATACTTCGAAAATTCCTAGAATTCAAATATCCGCCAACGGAAATGGTTTTAATGGTGCAAAAAGAAGTTGCTGAAAGATTGGTTTCAATTCCTGGTGAAATGAGCAAGTTAGCGATTTCCGCCCAGTTTTATTCTGATATTGAAATTGTATCAACAGTTTCTCGAAAATGTTTTATTCCCGCGCCAGAAGTTGACAGCTCAATTGTCAAGCTGACAATCAAAAATAAATTCCCTGAAATTGATGTTAAAAAATTTTTCCAGATTATTCGAATCAGCTTCGCTGCCAAGCGAAAACAATTAAAAAATAATTTGGCTAATGGCTTGCATATTACAAATTCACAGGCAGAAGCTATTTTAACAAAGGCCAATATTGACCCCACTACTAGGGCCCAACAGCTTTCTCTTGATGACTGGGTTAACTTATCAAAAGTAGTCTAAAAATTTTTCCCTAAACTAACAACCTTATTCCAAGGGTTATTTTTTTTGTAAAATTTTTTATTTATTACTTTACTCGTTTACCCGCCATAGCTACACCTAGCGAAGGCGGGCTGTTCTCGTTTACCCGCCATAGCTTTAGCGTAGGCGGGCTGTACTCGCTGTCTCGCTTTTCATGTGCATAAACTCTTTTCATCAAGCCTTGGTTTTGTGGTATAATTATAAAAAATAATGGCATAACATGGGACAAGATCGCTTACAAAATCCGGGCAGATCCTCTTTTGATGATTACAAAGAGGAACCTTTAGGTTTATTGGAAAATAAACCGCCGATTATTGAAGAATTACCCTCTGGAACCTTAACCAAACGACAGAAAGTTTTGTCTGGTATTTTAGCTGGATTGGTGCTTGTTTTATTGCTTGTGGTTGGTTTTGGTGCCAAAAGTTTTTTTGCTGTTCCTGTCCCTGGTGGGCAGGAACGAGTTGATGCTGAAAATGCCAAGTCTATTGAACCGGTTTTATCATCAGAAGAAGAAGATTTGAGGAGTAAAGATACTGATGAAGATGGCGTCAATGATTATGAAGAATTAAATATTTATATTACCAGTCCATATTTGGCTGATTCTGACAGTGATGATTTGAATGATAAACAGGAGATTGATAATGGCACTGACCCAAATTGTCCGACAGGAAAAACCTGTTTTAATAGTTTTGTCACTAGTGACACCGAAGATAGTTCAACTGTGAGTCCCATCGCTACAGACCTTCCTACCCCGGAAGAATTAAGAGATTTATTGCGGTTGTCTGGTAAGTTTTCAGAAGCAGACATTGTGGCTTTTTCCGATGATGAGCTTTTGAAATTTTACCGAGATACCATTGGTGATCAACCCCTGAAAACTCCGGTAAGCATTGAAACCAAAACCAAAGCAGAAGATTATACTCCCGCCGAGCTTCGAATTATTTTGATTGAAAATGGTGTACCTGAAAATATTGTCAGCTCCCTTAGCGATGAAGAATTACTTTCGTTTTTTAAGCAAGCATGGGAAGAAGCCAATAAAGAAGTAACTTCAAATTAACTAGCCAATATTTAAATATGAAAAAAGTTCAAAATTGTCGCTACATTAAACCTTTATTTACATTATTGGTTGTTATTGTTTTTCTGATTTTTGCCAATATAATAGTTCCACCCAAAACTGCCTTTGCTGAATTGCCGGTAATTGACCCTGCAGGTACTTCAGTTGATATTGCCATTGAGACTGACCGTATAATAACGGAAAAAACAAATAAGCTTGAAGAGACGATTGGAGATAAGATTGAAAAAGTTCTGATCCGTACAGCCGCCATAAATTTAAAAAATTTAGCCGTTACAGTTGCGCAGGATTTGGCCGAGCAGAGTGTTAATTGGCTTGAAACAGGCGAGTGGGGTCAACAACCTGTTTGGCAACTTGATACTTGGAGCACTTATGTTGACCGTGTTCGTGAAGCTGTTTTGACCGATGTTTTGAGTGAATTGAGTACAGCTCAACCATGGGCTGACAAGTTTGACATCTGCGAACCAAGTTTGGATGTAAAACTTAGAGTAATTCGTTCTCTTGAGGTCAATACCAAACGCAACCCATTTGATGCTCAAGTCCAAAATCGTCGTTGTTCTTGGAACAAAGTAAAGGATCGCTGGAGCGCTTTTGCCGATGAATTACAGAGTAAATATGTTGACAATCCGTCAGTTGCTTCTTTTGTGGCAATAGAACAAGTTGTCAAAGGTTTTGAACCAAAACAAAGTGATATTGGTACTTATTTATATACTTATGATTTAGCTGAATCTGCCCAGAGAGAACAAGAGCAGGTAGCCAAAGAAGAACGACTTGAAGGCGAGGGAAGTTTCAAACCCAAAACCGATATTACAGGAACAACCATCCAAAATCCGCCAGATGTTTCAAAAGAATTATTATCAAGTCAAATTTCGAAAACCCTAGACGCTCCTGCATCTGAAGAAGAAAAAGCTTGGAATGTTATTGAATCAATTCCAGAAGCAATTGGTTCAACCTTTTTGAATTCATTTGTTTCTCAACGATTTGTCAATGCTTTGTTTGACCGTATATCCCAAGGCTATGTCTCCAATTCTTACAATCCATCACAAGGTGTTTTTGATTACAAAACTGTAGCCGAGAATCAGATTTCTCGCTTAAAAAAAATTGGGTTTAAAACTTCTTCCCGAGAAATTGACCAGCTCACAGAGTTTACCACTTGTGATCCTGGTACAATCAATCGAGGTCCAAATAATTGTGTTATAACCGAAGATTTTGCTGATGCTGTCCGCACTGCAAATTATGGTACTCCGTTAACCGTTCAAGAAGCGCTAAATCAACAATTAATTCCCAATTTAGCCTTTATCAGCCCACAAAATTCAGACAATTTAGATGATGATTGTTACTTAAATGGTTATTGTTATTACAATCTTGTAAAATTGCGAAAAGCCAGAATTATTCCAATTGGTTGGGAGCTCGCAGCTCAAGCAGTTTCCGCCAATGGCGATCCTGCCAAGACATTGAGTTTTATGCTTGGCTGTTTCAATGCTCCTGCCGCAGTTACCAGTTGTGATCCTTATCGTTATTTAGTTGACCCTGATTGGGTTCTCAAATATCCCAAAGCTCGTTGTGATGCTGTTGCCAGCGGACCAACTCTACTTGCCTCAAATACTACAGATCGAGCTGAATATTGTGCTGATGTAAAAAGTTGTGTTGCCACTGATGAGGAGGGCAATTGCCATTATGCTTATTGTGCCGCTGAAGAAAATGTTTGGAAATTTACTGGCGATATTTGTCCTGCAGTCGCTGATTCTTGTACTACTCTGACCCAGCGTGACGGTAAAAAATTTAATTATTTATTAAATACAGTAGATTTTGGTAGCTGTGATGCTAATTCAGTTGGTTGTCTAGGGTATAGTAGCTGGTTGACTTCTTCTACTGCCACAGATCGGGTTTGGGCTGAAAACTATCCCGCAGATTATTACAAAACAGGTAGTTCAATTGTCCACTTGAACAGTCAGATTGAAACTGAAAGTTGTTCACCAAATGATGAAGGTTGTACTAGGGTAATAAATACTAGCAATCGTTTTGGTGCTAACTTGGTTCCAAATAGTAATTTTGATCTTTTTGTTGGTGAGGCCAATGATACAACCGCTGATATGATTACTGGGTGGAACAATTCTGAAGCTGATAATTTTATTGTTACAGATACAGGTTATCAAAGTTCAAATTCTGTATCACTTGGAGCTTCAGGTCAATTGTATCTCACTCAAGATTTACAAATTACTCCATTGAAATACTCTCGTTATTATTTATTTTCTGCCGTTGTTTCTGGTAGTCAAGTTGTTGAACTCATTCCAACAGTTGCTAGGTTAAACTACTCTATGCGGAGAATGGGTGGAACTTTTGATGTTACCTTTACTTCAACCACAGAAAATTTAAATCCATTAAATGATTCTTATATTTATACCACTCAAATTGAGGATTTGGGTGGCGGTTGGCAGAGAATCAACAAGATTGTTCGTCTAGCTCCAGATGTTGCTTATCTTGGAATGCGTTTTTCAGGCATTGAGAGTTCAGTCATTGATGAAGTCCAAATTTCAGAAGCAGTCAGTCCATTTGAAGTTTATGATTACAGTGATTATGGGACTATTGGTTTGGATTTTATCAAAATTGCTCCTGATTATTATGGCTGTTATGATTCAGCTTTATATACTGATCCAGCCTTTAGTCGTGGGATAAGACAAGGTGAAACAACTTGGTATACCCCAGTTAATGTTTCAGATATTCTTGATAAAACAAGTAATAATTCAGAAAAATGTTCTGACTTTGCCGAGCTTTGTGCCGCTGAAGAAGTTGGCTGTCAGCTCTTCAATCCAACCGATGGTGGCACCAGCGTTACCGCTGTTGCTTCACCAGAAGATCTCTGTCCTTCACAGTGTGTTGGGTATGCGACTTATTCCCAGGCCTCTACAAATTTTGTTTCAACCCAGTTCCCATTATATTTCATGCCATCAACTGCTGAAAGCTGTTCAGCTAATCAAGTCAGTTGTGAAGAATTTACCAATTTAGATGATTTAGATGCAGGTGGTGAAGGAACTGAATATTATTCTGATCTTAGACTTTGCAAAAAATCAGACAATCCTGAAACCGATACAAGTTGTGGCACTTATTATACTTGGGTCGGAACCGATGTTTCTGGTTATCAACTCCAGGCACATCAGTTTGAGATGAATAATTCTGTACCAAAAGTCGTCCAGAAGTCGCCTATAACTCGTGAATGTAGTCCGTCAACTTTTGACCCAATAAATTTTCCTGAATGCCGTGAACTTTATGATAAAAATGGCAATGTTTCATATTATATTTTAGATAATTTAGTTTTATGTAGCCAAAATTGTCATCCATACCGCCGAACACTTAAATATGATGCAGAGATCCAATGCACTAGTCGAGGTGGTGAATGGCGAGCTGACAATGAGTGTGTTTTCTGGGCTAACCCTGATTTTAGCAAGTCATGTGATAAATCAAATGCTGGCTGTCGTGAATACCGCGGTAATACAGCCAATGATGTTGACCAATTGTTAAATGACACTTTTGATGCCAGTACAATCTGGACTGGAGGAGAAATCAGTCAACGGTCTTCAATCAATGGCGGAAAATCATTGAAGCTCACTTCTGGCCAAACCTCCGGTCGTAGATTATCAAACTCCCTTATTCCAGGTGAATCATATATTGTTTCCTTCTGGGCAGAGAGCCCTGGTTCAACTGCCCGAGCTGATATTAATCTTGGTAGCTCAAGCCTTGAGTCAAGGGTGGAAATCCAGTCAACTCCGGCTGATCAGACACAATTTTTACATTATGATACAGCCATATTTGTTCCAACCGAAGCGGTTAATGAAATAAATATCCAATCAAATAGTGGCACGATTTATTTTGATAGTATTGAAGTCAAGAGACTTAGCGATACACATTATTTGATTACTAATAGTTGGTCAACTCCGACAGCTTGCGATCAGACCTTGTCCAAACAATATTTGCCACAAGCCCAGCTTGGTTGTCGTGAATTTGAAAGTAGTGTTGCCGGCAGTCAGACACTTCGAGGTTTTCGCAATATTTGCCGTCAGTCAGCAGTTGGCTGTCAAGCAGTTATTGATACCCAAAATTCGACTAACCCATTTAGTCAATCTTATGATAATGACAATGGAGCCTTTACAACCGATCAAGACAATTTGATGTACTTAGTCCTATCTGATGATGTTAGGTGTAAAGTATTTGGTATTGGTTGTACCATGCTCGGCGTCCCAAATTATGATCAGAACAATCAAATAGAGTCTGATAATTGGGCTACTAACTTTTTCAAATTAGATTTTGATAATCTTGATAAATACTTATGCCTCGGCAGAGATAATCGCTGTGATGAATTTACTACTTCTGACAACAACACTTATTATTTCAAGGAGCCGGGTGAACGCACTTGTGAATACAAGGTAGGTTCTGACGGCAATGAAGGTTGGTTCGTCACAGGCACTGAAGATTCTTGTCCGTCTGGAACTTTTGATTATTACGCTGATGGCACGGGTCATTTATTGCATTCAAGTACTGCCACCTATGATGGCTGGGTTGGTCAATGCAAGAGTAAATATGATTCATGTACTGCTTTTCTTGATCCAGTTGATGTTGAAGGTGGCTCAACCAAAGGTTCAGCTTATTATTATTTAAACAATGAAGACATCCAGTCTTGCTCTACTGTTAGTGAAAAAGATGGCTGTCTATTATTCAATGACACTTCTGTCAAAAATGCCCAAGGATTTAATCAGCTTTTGTTTAATTCTGCTTCAACCTATGAAGCCAGTTCTGCTGATGGTGGTCGAGGTGTTTCTCCTCTTGCCAATTCCACTGATCAGGCACTCCAAGGTTTGAAATTACTACTAGAAAATTTAAATATTGATTGCTCTCTGCACACAAATTATTGCCCAGAGGTCAGAGCTATTTTTAACCAACCAGACACTAATTCCGTAGAAAGAACTGCAATTACAAATAGCGTTTTCGCACTGCTCGGGACAACCCCGAGTGCCAGTGCTGGCCCAGTCGGAGTTAATCAATGTACTTATGAGTCTGTCTTGTGTTACGCTGCCAATGAAGCTAATATTTTTCAGGATTCAAATCGTATAATAAAAGTTGTCCGTGATCGCGAATGTGCAGAATGGTATGACTGCAAGAGCGGACAAACTGTTTTTGATCCAGTTACCAACACTTCGAAATTCGTCTGTCAGGGACTTGGCCTTTGTGATGCTATTGGTGAGGCAGAGAATACTGGTCAATGTAGTCATTTTGTCAGTGAGGGTCCATCAGATTCACTCCTTACAACCAATCAATTATTAAATGCAACCAATTATACTCAAGTCCGCCGAACGCAGGGAGTTTCATGGGGACAGCTTGATTACAGTGGTTATTCTATTTCAAATAGATATCCACTACAATTTTATAATTCCTACAATATAAATGCTCGTGACAATGCTCTACCAAAAGACTATCGTCTGGTTCATCTTACTAGTCAAACATGTACTTCAGATGACGCCTGCGGAGCTGGCCGTCGCTGTCTTGGTGATGTTTGCGTTGAAGGAGTTGCTACCGCTGATATTATCAGCGCCAGTTCTGCTGAATGCCGAGCTTATCCGCAGGCAGACTCTCCATTCAATGCCAGTGTTAAAAAGTTAGGCAATCAAACTGCCCAAGCCTATGAAAATGTTCTGACCTGCGAAGGCGATGAAAATTTTGCCTGCGGTTGTGCTTATACCAAGGTTAGTTTTGGTGGCGGATATATAGACAAATATTTTCCAAATTCAATCAGCCAATATATTGAAACTGACAAAGTCGGCTTTTGTCAGGATATTCCAGATAGGCAATGTGCTTGCGCTGGTCTGATTACAGAGGATGACAACATTACCAGAAATGCTATTGATCGAAGTACAATGTGCGAATCATATGACTGCAGTGACAGTGGACAGCTCGGTATGTGTATGAAGAAGGATATTGATCGGGTAAAATATCTTGGCATGCAGGGATATTGTCTTGAACGAGATGGCAGTCTCAAACTTAGTGGGCAGGGCGACACCGCTTGTTTGTCCTGGTATCCTGTTGATTCATTGTCCGGTCTTCAGGATCTATATGCCCAGTATGATGAAGCTGGTTATGATCCAAATGCTTTTGAAAATGATGGTGGTCGTTTATACTGTCTCGGTGCAGCCGGATTAGAAACAGATGATACACCGTACGAAGATCCGATTTCCTATCGAGCCAGGATTTTTGATGATTATCGTTATTATATCCCTTCAGGTGGCAATGATTATCGCGAATATTTCACTGGTTATAGTGGTGAACCTCTTTATAAACAAGATTTAATAGGCTTTTCTTTTGCTTGCAATGAAGGTCAAGACGAAGATTGGTGCGAAGGTGAATCAGCTACAACCTGGTATGAAAAAAGTCACAGCCAAGACTTTCAAGGTTACAATTTCTTCAAAAAATCAGCTCGGTCTATTAATCCAAGTGGTTCAGCTCCAAATACTTTGGTCACAGGCAATCTCTCGACTTACAATTTCACTCGTGATCAAGACAAATATCGTCAATGGACTTATTGGCAGATTACTTGGTCTGAAAAAGATTTTGTCTCCAGCCGATTCCTTGAGAGTGACACCCTCTATCAATATGGTGGCAGTGGCAAGAAACTTGGTGAATTTGATGATGATAAATATCTCATGTTTGTCAAGGATGGAGGAGTAGAAAATAAAGATTTGATTACCAATGAAGTTCTTGGTGATGCAGAAGATGTTTTTAAGCCTATTCCAGCAGGTGTCTTGCATGGTGTAAATTGGTCATCACAAGGCTGTACCGAAGATAATGATTGTGGCAATGGAAAATGTATTAAGGACAGTTATTATGGTAACTACTGTTCCAATGTTCAGTGTAATCCAGCTACAGATTATGACCTAAACCCAGCTCAATTCCCTTGCAACAATAATGCCAACCAACAAGTTGAGGGAGAAACTATTTGGTACTGTCAGTCAGACCAGAGCCAAGTTGGTTATTGTAACTATAATACATTAGCTCAAAGTGCTCGGCAGATAAACAGTCATTGTTGGGGTGAGGATAATTATTTCGGTGTTAGAGTGCTGTTTGATGAAAATGATCAGTTCAAAGGTGTCTGGGCTTCTATCTGCGATGATTCCAACAGTATTGGTTGGCAGGATTTTACCCTTGATTTATTAAAAGGTGAATATTGTCAGGATGTTATTCAGGTTGTAGAAGAAGATGCTCTTGGTAGTAACAAAGCTTATACTGACAATTTCTATAAATATTTAAAGACTGGGGATAACCTTGTACTAGAGTCTGGAGCAACCCATGATAAATTGTGGGACGCGACTACCAGATCTCTTGAATACGGCTTGTCTCCAACTACTGCCTTAAACCCATTTGGTAGTGCCTATGGTTCTGCTGTTAGTACAGATGAAGGTGATCCTGTCTATGTCCCATTTGACTCAACCAATGATGATGGCACTGATCTAGCTGAAAATCCAGGTGGTACACCATTTTTCGCTGGCTTAGGCAACAATGCCCATACAGCCGGTAAGCCAATCAGTTGTGAAGGTGGAGAAACAGCCAATTGCGACAATGTTACCAAGTCATCAGGCTATAGTGTCTTCATCAACAATTTATTTGCCAATGTTTATAATCGATGGATATATCAAAATGATAAATATGTGAATCTTGCTGGTTCTATGCCAGTCGCTGGTGATTTTGCCTTAACCAATTCACATCAGCCTCCAATTGTTGCCGGAGTTGTCTTTACCGGTAATTCTGATCCGATTACTGGCAATGAAACTTCAGCCGCTGATATTAATACCATCAGTATTGGTACTCAATCTCGAGGCGATATTCGTTATTCAGGCGAGGATTATTCTGCCCAGATGACATTCTATGCTTGGGCCAACTCCAATCAAATGCCAATAACTTCAGTTCTGGTTGATTGGAATGATGGTAGCACAGTCGTTGGCTTGGATGAAGGTAAATTGAAAAATCACAAACCAGTTTGCCAGCAATTAGCCGGTGAATTGCTCCAGCGTTGTAAAATTGATAATGCTGGAAAATATATTCCAGATTATGCTTGTCGCGAAACAACAGATTGTCCTGTCGGCACTTCATGTCTTGGTACTCAATATGATGTTTTTGGTGATACAACCGATGCCTGCAGTCCTCAAGAATTTTTCAAATTTGAACATCGATACACCTGCGAGGGACAGGGTGACCGGGTCTGTAGTGGTAGCGTCATCTCAAATTGCTGGAATGCCACCGAACAAGCCTGCCAATTTATTCCGCAGGTTCAGGTTAAAGACAGCTGGGGTTGGTGCAATGGATCATGTGGCCATCAGAAATCTACCTGGGTCACCGATGGATGTTATGAAGGTGAATGTTCAAGAACAGCCCCAGAGCCTTGGACCCGCTTTGCTGGACGAATCTTAATAAAACCGTAAAAAAATAAGTTTCTATATAAAAAAGAACGCATTATGAATGCGTTCTTTCGATTGAGCATTATGAATGAAATTCATCAGAGAATTTAATTCATTACATCCTTAAAAAAGTTTTTTGCAGAGTCATTTATAAAAAAAGAATTTTTGACTATTACACCTTTTTGTATATAATACTATTATATGCAGAACCAACAACTCCGAAAACAATTACTGCGGATGCAAACAAAAGATCAGAAAATGAGGCAGAGCAAAAAATGGGATATAGCTGTTGACAAAGAAAATACAGAAAAATTAAAGAAGATTATAGTTAAATACGGCTGGCCTATCCGTAAACTGGTAGGCGTTGAAGGCGAGACAGCGACCTGGCTAATCGCACAACACGCTGACCATGATGTTTCTTTCCAAGAAAAATGTTTGAAATTGATGGCGGAAAATAATTCCCCAAAGAATTTAATAGCCATGTTGACTGATCGTGTTTTAATAAACCAAGGGAAAAAACAAAAATTTGGTACACAATTTTATCAAGATGACTTCGGTATTGTTGTCCCCAGACCAATTATTGACCAAAAAAATCTAGATAAACGAAGAAGTAAATATGGTTTAATCCCATTTGAAGAATATAGAAAAATTATGCAGTCAAAAAAGTAGGGACATAAAATTTCCCTACTATTGTTTAAATAATTCATCAAGGAGCGCTCTTCTCATTGGTTGTTTTGTCTGTATGCCTTTGCAAAACCACCAGCGTAAGCTGGAAGGTATATTATATCCTTTTGGCTTCGTGTTGGTATTCGTAATAGATTAATTAAGCTTCAAGATGCCAAAAGAGGTGCTTGGCTGGTAATAATGTTAGATACCATCAGCGTAGTCTGTTGGAGTTTCATTTGACAAAAAATACCCAAATAGATAATATAATATTGAAGATATGCTCAAGCTTTCTATTAATATCAAAATTCGTTTATTTAATTTATGGGATACTTTTCGTATCTTTTTTTATGACAGAAATATACACGAAGTATAGAAAAATATCAAAATACATTGCCAAAATTTTGTCTGATGAAAAACAGATAGAAATTTTGGAGTGGGTAATAGTTCCATTTGTTGAATATCCTATTGTTGTTAGATGTGATATTGTAGGAGATTATGATATTGATAAATTGGAAATGAAAATGAATAAATACCTTAAAAATGGTTTACAGGTATTAATTAGACCGAAAAAATTAGCACCAATAAAAAAAGTCCAAAAAATAATGACAGAATCGGAACATCTGTGCCAATTAGACAAAAATTATCTGCCAAAAAAGATAAATAGAATTGTGAATGAAATAATTGTTGACGCATCTAAATGGTTGAGAAAAAACAGTATAGAATATATATGTATATACGAAATAATATTTGAACAACAAAATGAAATATTGTATGGAATATTATCACCACAAAAAAATAAAAAAGGATTCACAAAAATAGGTGATAGAGAAATTTGTTATCTACCCGAGTCAAGTTTAGCATCATTTATGAATTTATTATATATGATAAAATATGCCCATCAACAGAAAAAATCGTTTATGCAGTACTTGAAAGATATTATATAATATTCATCCAATCCGCAAAAGAGGAGAAAAGATGGTGAATTTAACTTATTTATTCAGAGAAGATGATGTTGCTATTATAGATCCGATCAGAAGAGTCTGGTACTTTACAAATAAACAAGGTTTGAGAATTTGGCAAGAGCGCGAAAGTGATTTAGCAAATTTAGCAAAAAAAGAAAATGTAACCATAGAAGAGATATTGGATTATTTAGAGGATGTTCAGGATACACTTTATGGTGAAGTCGAATATGCTACTCCAATAAGAGGAGCATCAATCCATGTAAGCAATAAATGTAATCTAAAATGTAGTTATTGTCGATATAGTTGTACTAATTCTGATTATCCAGTTGTTTCACCAAAAAATATTGATTGGTTTTTAGACGAATTATCAAAAGAAGATACTAAGTCAATAACAATTACTGGTGGAGAACCACTATTAGAGTGGGGGGTAGTTCAAGACATAATTGAAAAATCAAAAATACGAGGAATAGTGAATTTCGGGATTTTAACGAATGGTCTCGTTAACCTTAGCAATGAACAACTACTATTTTTAGCAAATAATAAGGTTAGCTTGCAGGTATCACTTGATTCGTTGAAGGATGATGTCAATTATATGTTAAGAGGGGTTGCCAGTTCGGCTGTTCAAAGGAAAATAATTGAAATGTTGAATTGTGGAATTGAATGTAGGATAAGTATGGTTTTGACAAGGTATAATGTTAAAGAAGTTGAAGATATGATAGATTGGTGTTTAAGGCATAATCTATTGGGTCTACACTTTGTTTTTCTGGAAAGAGGGGGGCGAGCTAGTGATTTTTGGGAAAAATATGTTTTATTAGAAGATGAATTGATTTCTGTTTTTAGCAAGTGTCTAGATTTGTGGTGTGAAGGAAAAGTCCCAGAAGCATTTTTCAATGAATTTTACAGAATTAAACAGACAGTGTTAGAGCCACATATGATGCATACTTGTAATGCTGCTATTAATAATTGTTGTCTTGCTCCTTCTGGTATTTATCCTTGCACAAATTTTGTAGATAATCATCAAATGAAACTCGGGGAGGTGGGTCATCTACCTCTCTCGGAGATAAAAAATAGATTTGATACAGTAAATAGATTTAATTATCAAAAGCAAGATGATTGTAGGCTTTGTGATTTTGGTTGGTTATGTTGCGGAGGATGTATTGATAGATATCAACTGATGGATGATAATAAAGATCCTTACTGTGAAGTTCTGAAGTTTATGTATAAAACAATTTTCTGGCACACCCTTAGACAAGAGGAAAGGGGAACGCAATGAAGCGAGCCAAATCCAGGAAAAAAAGAAACACTACAAAGTCTTGTCTGATGCAACATTGTTGTTACCTTGTTCATTAAGTAATTTCAACTTATCCAAGTCTTCCAATATCACCTTTGGTTTGAAGATTGTACAAATAGGGGTTATTTTACTGGATCCGACAAGCAGTTGTAATAAATGTCATAAAAGATAAGGATAATACAAAGTTGTGTTATCCTTTTTTGTTTTTATTTATAAAAGTTAGATATTTTTTTAATTCTTCTCCAAAGATTTTAGTACTACTTTTCTTTGATGCTGATTCGTAATATTTTATTGCCAATTTGGGTTTATTTATCGCCCTATAAAAATTGCCGTAGTTAAATAGTGTTATGGGATTATTTTTATCTAAATTCCAGGCTTTATCAATATATCTTTTTGCGAGTAAAATTTTTTTCTGATGTAGATAAATTAAAAATATTTTGTATATTATTTGTAAATTATCTGGAAAATTGTTCCCATATTTTTTTAGTAATTTTTTGCAGATATTTATAGCTTCTGACCAAAGTTTTTTTTGGATATCTTTGTCTGCCAAAAACAAAGCCTTCTGATCTAAGTCCCATGCTCTTTGCAGTTTTTTTGAATCTGATTCGTTTGATAATAAATTTCGCATAGTTTAATTATAGATAAAAAAACAAAAGTTGTAAATTCAGCTTTTGTTGTATAATAGTTTAATTAATGATTTAGCTATCGGCATACCAGAATTGTGGAGCAATTCACTGGACGATTAGTTCGCCTCGTCCGCTTGTTCGCACAGCCAACAGGCAAAACAAGTAATATATCTTCAAAACAAAAAAAGTATAACACAATTTAGTATTACACTTTAATATTTACAGCTTCTTGTATGAACGAGTGTTACATGTACTTGTACAAAATTCATAAGTCAGAGAGATTTCAGTTGACTTGAAAAACTGTACTGTATCGGCTTCGACATAGCCGTTGAAAACACCTTGGCAAGCCTGCCTGTCCGTGCAGAGGTTGAGGCTCATATCATCCTCAATACACAGACTGAAATCACCTCCTTCGAGGTAGAAGTCCGCGTTCGGGCAGGTAGCCTGGGCCCGCAGTTCGAAGTCAGCTTCGACTGGCTTCACCGTGAGCTCGAACGGCTCCCACTCGCGACCCATTCTGTCGAGCGGGGGATCGGTCTGAACCCAGATTCCGGGTAGCGTCACGGTCAGGAGCTCGTACAGCTCCTGCGAGACGCAGTAGTCGAGCATGACGAACCCTCCGAGACCCCTGTCTCCAGCGTGGTCATCCCAGATCTCGTAGCTGTAGAGCTCCTCTTCTCCCGAGCACAGCTCCCCACCCGAGTCATCGGGCGGGCTGGAATCCACGGGCTGACCGCTGTCGGTCTTGCCCGTGTCAGGGGGCACGGTGCCGTTGTCGGCGCCCGCGACCGTGTCGTTGTTCTGATCTCCGCTGGGCGTGTCGCAGGCGACCGCCAGCGACATGACAGCGAAGACCATGATGAAAAGAACGAAGCGCTTCTTGATGTCCATGAGGAACTCCTTTCGAGTTCTGTTGGGAGATTGGCACCTTCTATCTACCTATATGATATCATGTATCAGGATATTTGTCAACATGACTGGCTAGAACTAGGGAAAAGATAATGTTTTTATTAAATCATGCTACAATTATATATAATGATTTAACTATATGAAATACAACCCTCTCACCCCCGAAGAAGCCAACATTATAGAAAACAAAGCCACTGAACCAGCTTTTTCTGGTGAATATTATCAACATTTCCAAACAGGCAAATACATCTGTCGTCGTTGCAATGCTGAACTATATAAATCCGAACACAAATTCCAGACCAATTGTGGCTGGCCTAGCTTTGATGCGGAAATCTTGGGAGCAGTCAAACATCTGCCTGACCCAGATGGACAAAGAACAGAAATTCAATGCGCTAACTGTGGTGCTCATCTTGGGCATGTTTTTACAAATGAACATTACACTGAAAAAAATACTCGTCATTGCGTCAATTCCTTATCCATAAAATTTGTACCCTATGAAAAATAAAACAATTATACTTGGCGGAGGTTGCTTCTGGTGCACTGAAGCAGTTTTTCAAATGATAAAAGGTGTTGAGTCTGTTGCTCCTGGCTATGCTGGCGGTGAAATTGATAATCCGACTTATCAGCAAGTCAGCTCCGGCCAAACCGGTCATATTGAAGTTGTGAAAATTGAATACAATCCAGAAATTTTAGAGTTGAAAGATTTGTTTGAAATCTTTTTTGCTATGCATGACCCAACTTCCATGGACAAACAAGGCCACGATGCCGGTCCCCAATATCACTCAATAATTTTCTGGACTGAAGATGATCAGAGACAACAAGCTGAAAATTTTATTGAGGCAAAACAACTAAAAGATGAAATAAAAATTGTTACTGAAGTTAGGCGGTTGATAAAGTTTTATCCAGCTGAAGATTATCATCAGAATTATTACAAAAACAATACTACTAAACCATACTGTATTCTCAATATCGCACCAAAAATCCGCAAAGTTGAAGCCCAGTTTGGAGATAGTTTAGAATAACCCGAACCATGGAGTCAGAAAAATTCTAACAAAAAAACGCCTCACGGCGTTTTTTCTATGCAAATTTTTATTTTACTGGATGTTTTTTCCTTTCAAGATCAGTTAAATATTTTTTTCTAATTCGTAAATTATTTGGAGTGATTTCCATATATTCATCTTCAGCCATTATTTCCAGACCTCTTTCAAGTGTGAAAATTATTGGCGGTGTTAGGTTCAGGGCTTCATCAGCTCCACTCGAGCGCATATTTGTCAGATGTTTTCCTTTGATTGGATTCACTGCTAGGTCTTCACCTTTGGCTGAATTGCCGATCACCATACCTTCATAGACTTCAGTCTGTGGCCCAATATATAGTGTCCCTCTTTCTTGCAAATTTGCCAAAGAAAAACCAAGAGCTTTACCTGTCGCCATAGAAATCATTGATCCAACATTTCTTTTTTCAATTGTCCCAACAAATTCTCGGAAACCGATCATTTGAGAGCACAGAATTCCTTCACCTTTGGTATCCATTATGAATTGACCTCTATAACCCAGCAAACCACGAGAAGGTATGTGGAACATCATTCTTGTTTGTCCGGATTTATTTTCCATGAAAGTTGTAGTCGCTTTTCTTTTACCCATTTTTTCAATAACAATGCCTGCAAATTCTCCCGGAATATCAATAGTCACTTCTTCAAACGGTTCCAGTTTTTGACCATTTTCTTCTTTTATAATAACTTGTGGTTGTGACACCTGCAGTTCAAACCCTTCGCGTCTCATGTTTTCTAGCAATACAGCAATATGCATTTCGCCTCGTCCATAGACTTTGTAATGGTCAATCGCAGAAAAATCAACTTTTAGTCCCACATTGACTTCCAATTCTTTTTCCAGTCGTTCCTTGATTTGTCTTGAAGTTACATATTTACCATCTTGTCCTGCAAATGGGGAATTATTTACTAAAAAGTTAATGGAAATAGTTGGTTCATCAATTGTAATTGCTGGCAATGGAGTTTGATCTGTTTTGGCACAAATAGTTTCTCCAATATAAATATCAGGAATACCCGCAATCATTACAATATCTCCGGCAACAGCTTCGTCAACTTCCACTTTTTCCAAACCTTGGAAAGTTTGAATTTTTGTAATATTACCAGTTCTAGTTTCACCAGTAGATTGTTTTATTACAACTCTACTGCCAGATTTTATAGTTCCTTCATATATTCTTCCAATTGCCAATCTACCTAAGTAATTGTCATAGGCCAGGTTAAATGGTTGCATTCTAAAATCAGCTTTATTATCGCTTGGCGCTTGAGGCACATATTGCAAGATAGCATCAAGAATTGGAAATAAATTTTTTCCTTCATCTTCCATTTTCCATTTGGCAATACCAGCCTTTCCATCAGCATAGAGAGTAACAAAATCAAGTTGCTCGTCATTAGCTCCCAAATCCATAAACAGTTCCAAGACTTGCTCATGAGATCTGACAGGATCAGCCGCTGGTTTATCTATTTTATTCAAAATAACAATTGGCTTCAGCCCAAGATCAAGCGATTTTTTTAGCACAAATTTTGTCTGTGGCATTGGTCCTTCTTGAGCATCCACAATCAGAAGCACAGAATCAATTGACCGCAAAACTCGTTCAACTTCAGAACCAAAATCAGCGTGGCCAGGAGTGTCCACGATATTTATTTTTGTGTCTTTATAAAAGACAGAAGTATTTTTTGAGTAAATTGTAATCCCTCGTTCTTGCTCCAGTGCATTGCTATCCATACTGACTTTATCATCCATTTTTACCATGCCTGTTTGTCGCATAATAGCATCAGTCAGTGTTGTTTTCCCATGATCCACATGAGCAATAATCGCAATATTTCTAATTTCCATAAATTTAGTAAAAATCGCTAAAAATCTTCAGCGCATAAAATCAATGATATAATAAATTTAAAAATTTGTCAATGAAAAAGCCATCGGTTAGGACAGCTTCTTGTTTTTTGAGGTTTTGACGCAGATTTGCGTCTGATTCGCGGTAGCCGGAAGTGAGTCAGCGCTGTTGGCCGAATATATGAATGAACAATACTAACTTGAAATTATATCAAAATTAAGCCAATTTGTCAAGGGCACATTTGATTTTGTTGAAAATAAGGCTATTTAATGCTAGAATAAGAATAGTAATATACTCGTATTACAACTCTAATCTTTAATCTATCAACTATTATCTTATGTCCACCGAAGTAAACATTCTTACCGGCGTTCGGCCAACAGGGAATTTGACTATTGCCAATTATCTTGGTGCAGTCAAGCCACTTTTAGAATTGCAGGAAAAAGGTGAAAAGCCTTTTCTTTTTGTTGCCGACCTGCATGCGATTACTGATTATGAGCCTCATGAGGTAAAAAAATATATCAAGGAATTAGTCGCTGATTATCTCGCCCTTGGTATTAATCCGGAAAAGACTACTATTTATGTCCAGTCAGCTATAAAGGCTGAAGTCATGACACTTAGTATTTATCTTGCTCGACTAACAACCGTTGCTGAATTGCTTCGTGTACCGACTATCAAAGATAAAATTAAAAAAGGCCAGAAACCTGAATCAGCCAACGCATTGTTGTTTTTTTATCCGGTTTTAATGGCTTCTGATATCTTAATTCAAAAATCAAAAAAAATTCCGGTCGGCGAAGATCAAGTTGCGCACTTGGAAGTTGCAAAAATGCTGGCTGAAAGATTTAACAAAAAATATGGCAATTTTTTTACTCTGCCAAAGGTTCATCAAGTTAAATCTCTTCGCATTTTGTCATTAAAAGGTGATAGCAAGATGAGTAAAAGTCTGCCTGAAGGCGCCATCTTTTTGACCGATACACCGGCTGAAGCAGAAAAAAAATTAAACAAAGCTCAAACAGCCATGGACAAACAAATGACACCAAGCCTTGAAAGTTTAGTCTTGATTGCCAAAGGTTTGAACAGCACCGAGGCAGAACAAAAACAAATAGACGAAATTATTGTTCAACATAAATCAGGCCAGCAAGTCATGGGCCAATTCAAAAAGCTGGTTATTGCTATTGTCAAAAGATTTCTTCAGGATTTCCAGGCAAAACGAGCTGAAATTGTAAAAAATAAAAAAAATATTGATTCAATTCTTGAAAATGGGGCAAAAGTTGCAATTGAAAATGCCCGAGCAACATTATTTGAAGTTGAGAAACACCTGTATCGTTAAAATATAAAATAAAAAAAACTCACTCGATTTTTCATTTATGATTGAGTGTTTTTTATTTAAAAAGAAAAGCCCGCCGATGCACGCATCGGCGGGCTAAGTGACAAGAGGAAGCGCTCTTCCAGTGGGGAAAGGAGGGGACCCCACCAGGTGCTCGAGCAGAATTTCTGCTGGCTAACGCCTATGAACCCTCAAGTCACTGTCTCGTCCTGATAGACGAGCAATTCAAAACTATCGTAAACTATTTTTTATTATTTGTCAAGTGTCTTTACTAAATAATTCTTGACGGTCCATGCCAACAATTATTTATCTTCAATTATTCCTTATCTTCCAGGAATTTTTTTTATTATAAAATTTTGTCAAAATTGGAAAACATTTTCCTTAAATCTTGGGTTTCTATGCAGTATTATAAAATTATCAAAACAGATGTTTGTTCCTTACAACCAAACCCTCAACACCCAAGGAAAGGGGTGCAATCATGAAAAAATTATGGTTTATGTTATTGCTGATTGTAAGTTGTGACTACGATGATAAAATCAATAACCCAAATGATAGTGATGCTTCAATCACTGCTGAAACGCAAATGAGGAATAGAACAATTTCAACCTTGGATTCCAATCTTGGTGTTTATCGAAATGAATTTTTCAGTTTTAATTATTACAATCAATTCAAAGTAATAAAATTGAAAGAAAATTCAGAGGAACTTATTGCCCTACAGGTAAAATTACAGCTTGAGGATTATTGGATTGAAGACCAGGCTTTTTCTCAACAATTACCGGAAATGACCATTCATTTCAGGGTTGAAAATAGAAATATGTGGCATTATTCTGACTATGAACTTTGTTATAAGTTCAAAAAAATTATTTTGCGACAAAATGATGATGGATTAATTCCTCAAACAAATTATGTATATCTTTCTTCTGGCTTTGAAGTAATGTTTGTCTTGAAATCCGTACCGTCCCAATTTTCAGATCAGGATTTAAATAAGTTAATTTCAGAAAATTATAATCTGATTATTAATTCATTTTCCATCAATCACCCCGTTGCAGTGGAGAGTAGAAATGAGAATTAGATGGTTTTTATTTATTTGGAGCATTATTCTCATAACAATTTTTTGGAGTATTGCCGAAGCCAAAGCTAACAATTTACCAGTCACATATTCTCTCGGTTTCCCCTTGAAAACAAATTGGTGGCAAATTCAGGGCTTCAGTTTTGGTGGTTTTAATTCTGCTTTTAATGGTTATCATTTAGCTGAAGATACTTTAGTTTCCAGAACACCTGTTGGTACAGCTGTTTATTCACCATGCACAGGTCAAGTAATGATAAGTGATAATATCAGTTTTACTGGTTATGGTTCAGATAGTTCTGCCAGTCCAAACTATCGTGGCTATGTTCTTGTTATTGCTTGTCAATTGGAAACAGGCACTGAATTTACAGTTCTTCTTGGCCATCTTCAATCAGGTTCAACCAATTATAATTATGAAAATCAATCAGGATTGGCTCCAGTCGGTTCAATTGTTTACAAAGGACAGTATGTTGGCAAGGTAGCATCATATTGGCATGGTCCAACAACCACCGTTAACTGGCATCATCTGCATTTCGGTATTAGACTAGGAAGATTCGATAATACAAACCCAGCAATTTATGTTCGAGGTTACAGTAGTGAAGGTTGGAATCAACCTCATACTATCCATGATAATTGGGTCAACCCTACAGAATTTATTCTTCAGAATTCTCTGCAATCTTTATGGCATCCTGACAATGTCTTGGTTCAGATTTATGGACAATCAGAAATCTATTTGTTGGAATCCCAGAGATTACGGTTGATTGAAAATGAACAAGTATTCCTCGCTCACGAGTTTGATTGGCAGAAAATTGTTTATATTAGCCAGGAAGAGTTTGCTTGTTATGAAAGGGGCGAAGATATAGATTGGCTTCCAATCCGCGAGTATATTACTGATGGTCAAAAGTATTTGATGCTTGAAAGGCTTGATTCAAATAATTTAATTTGTTTTTCTTATGAATTTGCTTCTGTTTCAACACTGGAATCCTGGAATCTGAATTCCTCTAATTTTTGGCCAGTATCAACTTTTAATTATAACCGAGAAAAACAGAGTTGTCAGGATGGTGGATTTTTATATTTCAGGACAGGATCGTTACTAAAGTCAAATTCTTCTAGCACAATATATCTTGCAGGTAACTCGGGAAATATTTATCCATTTGAAAACGAAGGTGCGTTTTGGCGACTGGGGTTTGATTATCAACAGATTTTTCATCTAAGCCAATCAGAATTTGAATCAGGTTTTCAGTATGGTGGGTCTATGATTGAAGAGTCCAGTCAAGAACAATGTTTTGATTTCACTTTAATCAACAGAGAATGTGGCTTTGATGATGTTATCCAAAGTTATTCTGGGTCAGAAGAAACAAATAATATTGGTCAATGTCAGCCTGAAATATCAGTTTGCCAAGATTTCCATTGGGTCTTGACACAGGAACAAGTTCTTGCCAGTCAAGAAATTTTTGATAATGTTGATAATGATTGTGATGGCCAGACTGATGAAGATTTTGAAAATGTTACTATTGATGATCAGAGCAATCAGTCGGATAACTTGTTATCATGTACAATTATTTGCCCAGTTGGTTACACTGTTCATATCTGGTATGGTTCTTCCGGAAATTTATCCCAGTTTGAAAGATTAGTTTTTGACATTAGTTTTGAAGAATTGTGTCAGCGAGGAAGACCTTGGGTTGATTACAATTGTGCTAATGCTGATTGGTCTGATTTTGATTATGCCTTGGCTTCGATTGAATGTAATAATCTGTTTGAATCTGGTCAAGGCCGAATAGATTATCGTGGCGAGGGTGAAATTTGGTTTGAAACTATAAATTGTTTTAACTAAAACAAAAGAATCAGCTAAACTTGCTGACTCTTTTTATTTATTGGAAGTTATTTTTTTGCAATTGCTGTTTCAATGCTGACAAAGGTTCTTTTTACCAATTTTCCAGTGAAATTTCTTACTTTTTTTGTCAGATATTTTGTGACTCCGTTACTTGTTGCAAACAGAGTGTCATCATTTCCTCTTTTTGTATTCTTGCCGGGATGGAGCTTTGTTCCTCTTTGGCGGACAATAATATTTCCAGCAATAACAGTTTGTCCAGCATATTTCTTGACGCCTAATCTTTTAGCCACTGAATCGCGACCATTCGAGGTGGATCCGCCCGCTGCTTTATGTGCCATATTAGTTTCAGGTTAATATTGAAGGTTATCCCTAAAATAGGGGATAAAATAAAAGTTAATTTATTGATATGTAGCTATATAGTACATAAATAATTGATCTTTGTCAAGACAACTTGTGAATATGAATAAGATATAGTAAAATTAAACTAAATTAACCATAAAAACATGAAAATTATTTTTATTGCATTAATTCCATTCTTGTTAGTAGGTTGTCTGTTCCAGCTACCAGCTGACAAGGTAGATGGAGATAATCCAGCAGTTGATCAATCCGAAGAACTCTTGATTTTGCCACAAGTAGAGATTGATAATTTTAGTAATCAAGATCCTCTGGTTGAAGAAACAATAAATCTTAAATCAGAAGAATCCGAGCTAGAATTCCCAGCCGTTGTAAAAAATAAAGTGGCATTTGCCTCTCAAGCTCCCTATGCCAATTGGGATTTGCCGTATCAGGAAGCTTGTGAAGAAGCTTCATTAATTAATGCTGATAAATTTTTTACTCATTCAGATTTGACGCCAGCTATTATGGATGAAGAGATAAAAAAGTTAGTTGAATGGGAAAATACCAATTTAGGACTATATTCTGATACCAATATAAATGAAGTCGAGAAGATTGCCAGGGAATATTTTGGTTTTAATACAGAAATAATTGTTAATGTTTCAGTTGATTCTATAAAAAAATACCTTGCTGAAGGTAAATTAATCATAGCCCCATTTGCCGGTAGGGAACTGGGCAATCCAAATTTTACAGCTCCAGGCCCACTTTATCATATGCTTGTCATCACAGGTTATGACCGCAATCAATTTATCACCAATGATGTTGGTACGAGAAAAGGGGAGAATTACAAATACAAATATCAGACCTTGATTGACGCAATCTATGATTTACCAACAATTGATAATAAAGTTTTTCGTCCTTACGATGATAATACATTATCAGATGAGCAAAAAGCCCAGAAAATGCTTGGCGGAAACAAAACTTTCCTGGTTGTTTGGAAATAAGATTAATACTTGACGATTTATTAAAAAGTAGGTATTATATAAATACCTACTTTTTTAGTTGGGTATTGTGATTACAAAACTACAAAAGACTACAAAAGATTACGAAAATATGAGCGTAGATAAGCTAATATATAAAGATCTAAGTTATGTTTTGAATGGGATTGTTTTTCAAGTTTTTAAATATCATGGTCCTGGATACAGAGAAAAAACTTATTGCCAAAGTTTGGGGAAGCTATTAAAACAAAACAATATTTCATTTGAAGAACAATATAAAGTTCCTTTAACATTATATAGTGAAAAATTAAGCAACAGATATTTTGACTTTATTATTGATGATAAAATCGTTATAGAAGTGAAAGTAGGTAAAAGATTATACCAAAAAGATTTTGATCAGGTAACTGAATATTTGAAGTTGTCTGGGTATAAATTGGGATTGCTGGTTCTTTTTGGGTCAGAAAAAGCAGATATTTATAGAATTCTAAACAATATCTAATTCTAATTTTTGTAATGTTCGTAATCTTTTGTAGTTTCGTAACTCACTAATTCTAACTTTTGTAATGTTTGTAATTTTTCGTAATTTTGTAACATATGAAGTTTAGTACTAAGGCAGAATATGGTCTACGGGCCATTATGCATTTAGCTGATTCAGATGAACCAGTTTCTTTGGCTTCGATTGCAAAAATAGAAAATATATCATTGGCATACCTGGAGAGAATTTTTGCTATGTTAAAAAAAGCCGATTTAATTACCAGTTTCAAAGGCGTGCAAGGTGGTTATATTTTGTCCAAACCAGCAAATCAAGTCAATGTAGCTGAAATAGTTCAAGCACTTGAAGGTGAACTTTATAAAATTGACTGCGCTGAATGCAATGTTACTTGTTGTAAAGTCCATCCTGTTTGGCAAAAGCTTTATGAACAAATTGACTCAACTCTAAATTCAATAACATTAAAAGATTTAATTTAAATAACAATATGCAATACACGGAAAAACTCATAGAACATTTCAAAAATCCTCACAATCAGGGAGACATAAAAGATGCTGATGCTGTCGGTGAAGTTGGGAATATGAAATGTGGCGATATTATGAAAGTTTATCTGAAGATTAATAATGATAAGATTGATGATATAAAGTTTGAAACACTTGGTTGTGCCGCCGCTATTGCCACCTCTTCTGTTTTAACTGATTTAGCCAAGGGAAAATCTTTAGATGATGCCTTGAAAATCAGCAAACAGGATATCGTTGATGTTCTCGGTGGTATCCCAGCCCCGAAATTCCATTGTTCTATTCTTGCAGAAGAAGCTTTGAAAAAAGCAATTGAAAATTATAAAAAATAATAATATTAACAAAGTATGTTAAAAGAAAAAGTAGAAAAAATATTAGAAGAGGTTCGTCCCATGCTTCAAATGGATGGTGGCGATGTTGAATTTGTTGATCTTGATGAAAAATCAGGCATTGTTAAGGTAAAATTAACCGGGCATTGTGCTCATTGTCCAATGTCAGAATTGACATTGAAGTCTGGCATTGAAGCAAGATTGCTTGAAAAAATTCCGGAAATCAAACAAGTTGTGAGCGTACAGGAATAACTTCCAACCTTAATCTTAAGTCTTCAATAATAATATGCCTCGAATATATTTTGACAATGCAGCCACAACCAAGGTTGACTCCAGGGTGGTGGATGCGATGCTACCATTTTTTTCTGATGAATATGGCAATCCGTCGTCAATTCATTCTTTTGGTCAGGAAACTTCAACTGCAATCGAAAGCGCCAGAGAAAAAATTTCTGGTTTTCTTGGAGCCAATGATCCACAGGAAATAGTTTTTACTTCATGCGCTACTGAAAGTAATAATTTAGCTATTTGGGGAATTTTTAATAAATTCAAAATAAAAAAGAAAAAATTGCATTTTATTACTTCAAAAATTGAGCACCCATCTGTTCTTCAGGTTTTTAAAAAAATTGAAAAACTTGGTCATGAAGTTAGTTTTATTGAAGTTGATCATGACGGCATTATAAAACTGGAACAATTACGCAAGGAAATAAAAGCCAATACTGTTTTAGTTTCAATTATGTCTGCCAACAATGAAGTCGGCTCAATCCAACCTGTTGAAGAAATCGGAGAAATCATTGCCAAAGAAAAAATAAAACGACAGAATAAAGAACTCCCAATTTTTTTTCATACTGATGCAGTCCAAGCTTTGAATTATTTAGAGATAAATGTTGCCAAAATAAAATGTGATCTCCTCTCATTTTCTGGTCATAAGATTTATGCTCCAATGGGTATTGGTGTTTTGTTTATAAGAAAAGGCGTTAGCCTTGAACCATTAATGCAGGGTGGTAGTCATGAATTTAATTTGCGACCAGGTACTTCCAATGTTCCTGGTATTGTCGGTCTTGGCAAAGCAATTGAAATACTTGATTCAGAAAAAGAAAAAACAATTTCCAAAGTCAAAAAAATAAAAGAAAAAATTATTCATGAATTAAAAGATGTCAAAGATATTAGATTTAATGGTAATCCAGACAAGCAACTCCCAAATTTATTAAATATCAGTTTTTATGGAGCAGAAGGGGAGAGCATACTTATGATGCTAGACATGGAGGGCATTGCCATTTCTACCGGTTCTGCCTGCTCTTCAGGTGCGTTGGAACCATCTTATGTTTTGACCGCTATGGGGATTCCAGTTGAATGGACTCATGGATCAATTCGAGTGTCACTTGGCAGATTTAATTCAGAGCAGGAAGTCAGTACTTTTGTTACTTCGCTCAAACAAATTGTTGAAAAACTTCGCCAAATGGCTCCAGCCTTGAAGCAATAAAAATAATATTTAAAACCGCCCTCATCTTGTCATCCTGAATTTAGTTCAGGATCTAAGATGAGGGCGGTTTGATGTTGACAAAAAAATACAATTATGTTAATATAAATTGTCAGTTTGTACTTTATATTTTAATGCTTTTTCCCACGCCAACAGACAGGAGGGAAGAGATGGAACTTGTTGCTTTAATTTTAATGATAGTCATTTACTTCTTCATGGAGAATCTTACTGATTATTATATTAAAATAAAGAATGAGTGGTTAGAATTTTTATTGCAAATGACAGTAATTGTAGTAGTGGTTCTTCCACTCTATTTCTTTATGAATTTATTAGGTCTTGATTTAGCAGAAGCTGTCAATTTTATTGATGAGAAATTTGGTGTTTTGATGTTTCTCGCAATATTTATAATTTCAGCATTAGTAGGTTCCGGACTAGCACAGATAGTTAAACATTTTTTCCCCAGAAAAAATAAGGAAATAACTTCCTCAAAATAAATTATATTAGAAACTAAAACTTGGTTTCTTTTTTGTTTCTCTCCTATTGTCACCCTGAACTTGCTTGTCCATCGAAGTTTTAACGAAGATGGATTTCAGGGTATAATCAAACACCTCTCACTTCTCACTCTGAACTTCGCCTACATTGAGCTTTCTTCCCATGCACCTAAACTTGTTTGTAGTTCGCGGTCAAACTGTTTCAGTATAAAATTAGAATGACAAACATGAGATTATGAATTCTTTGTATGTTTAGAAATATTTACTAGAATTCCCATAGCCGCCATACCCACAGCCAGAGCAGTTCCACCTGCACTGACAAATGGAAGGGGAACACCAGTCATTGGCATCAGACCAACCATTGAACTGATATTGAAAAAGGCTTGAAAAATAAACCAAGCAATAATACCCGTTGCAACCAACTGCCCAAATTTATCAGGAGTTCTTTGCGCCACTTTGAATCCGCGAATCATTAGAAATACAAACAAAAATACAAATAAAGCGCTAATAAAAAAACCCAGCTCTTCTGCAATCACTGCAAAGATTGAATCACCTGAAACTTCAGGCAGATATTGAAACTTCTGTCTTGAATAGCCAAATCCTCGCCCCCAGAATTTCCCTGATCCTATTGCCAAGAAAGCTTGGTTAATATGATAGCCGATTCCCAGTGGGTCCAATTCTGGATGAAGAAAAGTTGTCAATCTAGCCGCCCGATAAGGCGATACTTTAATCAAAAGTAAAATCCCAGTAGTGCCGAAAGCAATTAAACCCATTACATGTTTCAATCTAGCTCCTGAAGCAAAGAAAACTGCCATGCACATGAAAATAATAATTGCCAAGGTACCGAGGTCAGGTTGAAGTACCATAAGCAGTGAAACTACCCCAATCAAGAAGAAAAACGGCATTAACCCAAAATAAAAATCACGAATTCCAGTCTCACCTCGTTTCGACAACCAATTTGCTAGGTAGAGTAGGAAGGTTAGTTTGACAAATTCAGCTGGTTGGAATGAAAGTCCAAAAACCGATACCCAACTCTTGGCTGTACCGTATTCAGCTCCTATTCCTGGAATAAATACACTGATTAGTAGCAAAATAGAGACAAAGAGCAAAATATTAGCAATTTTTTGTAAATGTTTATAGTATATTTTAGAAAAAATAAAGAATAAAATTATTCCTGGCAGTAAACCTGAAATTAATTGATGTTTTATGAAGTAATAACTATCTCCAAATTTTTCATAGCCAATTGAAGAACTGGCCGAGGTCAACATTATGAGTCCAAATAAAAGCAAGATTGCAAATGATGCAATCAAGATAATATCTGGTTTGTGACCTTCTTCCTGTTTAGCTGTTGTTCTTTTGCTTATTTTTTTTAATCTCATCTTTGGTTACAAATTTACGAATACTACAAATATTACAAATACTACGACTGGTGTTTACTGGTTATTTAGGACTCTATGGATTATTACTTTTTCTGGTGAGAATAACACGAGTAGCCCCAGTTTTTTATTTGTTAATTTTAAGTATTCAAAAGTTTGATCAAAATCTTTACCAAACAATCTTTTTCCCGTTTTTAACTCTAAAATAATTTGATCATCAATCAGAAAATCAGCGTATCTTTTTACTTCATGTCTATTATAGTATTTTACTGGAATTGTAAATTGTTCTTGAAAGTTAATTTTATTCTCTCTTAAAAGCTTATTTATATATTGGCAATATATTTTTTCTCTAAGTCCGAAACCATGATAATTATATACTTGGAACAAAATGCCACCTACTATATAGCTTAAATCCTTATATAAAACTTTATCTTTCATGTCTCTTTATGTGCATTTGTAATATTTGTAGTATTCGTAAATTTGCATCATTATCTCAAATCCTTAACAATTTTTTTAAACTGTTCCCCTCGATCAAATTCATTGGTAAACATACCAAAACTAGCACACCCCGGAGAGAGAAGAACAACATCACCTTTTTCCGCGTATTTAAAAGCAGTTTTTACTGCCTCCTCAAAATTATCAAATTCCCCAAGAATTTTATCTTCACCTTTGTATTTTACAATCCCATTCTTCAGCTCATCGGTCGCAGTTCCTTTGAGTAAAACAACGGCTTTTACTTTTTGGGCAATATCTTTGGAAAAATTTTTTAATTCAAGTTGTTTTGTCGCTCCGCCAGCAATCAATATTATGGGTTTGTTCAAACTGGCTAGCGCCATTTGTCCTGCAATTGGCGTTGTACTGGTAGTATCATTGATAAAATCAATCCCACTTACTTTTTTTACAAATTCCAATCGATGTTCAACTCCTTTAAATCTTGCCAAAACAGTTCGGATATCTTTGTCTTTTACTTTGAAAATCTTTGCTACCTGTATTGCTGCCGAAATATTTTCCAAATTATGCTCGCCGAAAAGTTTTATCTCCCAAGATTTCGGTACCTGACTGCTGGAGAACATTTTGATTTTCGCTCTAGCCGATTTGACCGCAGAGCTAGTTACTTTATCGCGTGAATTCGCAATAAAATAATCATTTTTATGTTGCCATTTGTAAATATTTCGTTTGTCAGCAATGTAATCTCTCATTCCTTTGTAGCGGTTTAGATGATCAGGGTAAATATTCGTAAAAACCGCAACCTGCGGACTGATTTTTTTCCATCCAAAGCCCTGAAGTTGCCAGCTAGATAATTCCAAAACCACCAGATCATTTTTCTTTACCTTATCCATAAGCGGCAAAGTTGCTTGACCCATTATATTCCCAGCTAGATAAACTTTTTTATCAGTTTTTTTCAAAAATTCATAGATCAAGGTCGCAGTTGTTGTTTTACCTCGAGTTCCTGTAATGCCAATTATTGGACAAGGACAAAATTCCGCAAACATTGATTCGTCCATCTCAACCAGTTTTTTCTTTTTAAATGCATATTGAAGAAATTCTGAATTCAGTGGCACATCCGCATTACGAATTATCAGATCAGCTTTATCGATATCTTCATGTCTGTGTTTTCCAAGAACAAATTTGATGTTTTTATATTGTTTCAATTGCTTTAGAGCAGTGGAGAGTTGTTCTTTTGTTTTCAAGTCAGTCACTGTCACATTCGCACCTTTTTTTACAAAAAAAATAGTATCCTTGATCCCTCTACCTAGCAGACCAAGACCAAGAATTAAAATATTTTTATTTTTGTAATTTGGAAATGAATTCATAAAATTATTTTTTAACTCAAATAATTTTTTACAACAGAATAAATAATGATTACACCCGAAATAATAAGTATCAAGGGCAAAGCAAGTCGACCGTATTTATCAAAAAATTTTTCACCAAAAAAGTACTTTCTATAATTTCGAATTTTTGTATTATTTCTTACCTCGGACTCAAAATATTTTTTAGTAGTTAATTTCAAACCATATACTAAAGCAAACAAACCAAGAACAAACGCTACTATATCTAAAAGAAGGTTTCTAGTCATAAGTTATTAATATTAATTTATTTTCAAATTTATTTGCCTTACTTGCTGTTCTCGTTTACCCGCCATAGCTTTAGCGTAGGCGGGCTGTTCTCGCTTTACTTGCTGTACTTGCTGTTCTCGCAATTTTAGTACCAACCTTTATCGAGTAGAAATAAAATTACACCAAGCACGCCAGCTACAATTGCAATCAACCAAAATCTCATTACAATCTGGCTTTCTGCCCAACCAAGCGCTTGAAAGTGATGGTGTACCGGTGCGGACTGAAATACTTTTTTCTTGCGAATTTTTTTTGATAAAACCTGAATTATAACGGAAAAAGTTTCTATTACAGGGATTAATAAAATTAAAATTAATAAAATAGCAGTATTGGTATACATGGCAATTACTCCAAGAGTTACACCCAAACTCATGGCGCCAGTATCCCCCATAAAAAATTTTGCTGGATTAATATTGAACCAGAGAAATGCCAGCAAAGCTCCGATTATTACTGCACAAAAAGCTGCAAGATCAAATCTGCCCTGGGTGAAAGAAATCGCTCCCATGGCAGCAAAAGCAATCATTAAAATGCCCCCAGCCAATCCATCGAGCCCATCAGTTTCATTGATTGAAAAAGCCGTCCCAACAACCACAAAAATAAACAGAGGTATGTACCACCAACCCAACATGAAATTGCCAAGAAAAGGAACATGGAAAACATCCCAGTCCAATTTGAAGAAAAACCACAAGGCCGCAATTGTTGCCACCACAGCATACAGACCTAGACGAAAAAGAATACTCATACCACCGCCCTTTGGACCAATTTTTTTTATTCCCAAAATATCATCAATCATGCCAATTATAGCTGCGAGTAGCAAGACCCCAAGTGGTAAGAGTGTTTGTTCTCGAGACAAGAAATCAAGGTTGTGAAAAAAATCAGAGGAAAAAGCTTGGGATAGGATGTAGAAAAGTATGGTCAAGAAAGCAGTTGTTCCCCAGATCAATATTCCCCCCATAGTTGGTGTACCTTCTTTTCCTTTGTGAAACTTAGCAAAAATTGGAGCTGAATTTGCACTTCTAATCTGTTTGCCAAGTTTGAATTTGTATAAAAAATGAGTCAGGATCGGAGTCCCCCACATGGCAACCAAAAAAGAAATAGAAGTTAGGATCCCAAGCTTAAAAACAATTGCTGTTTCCATAAAAAAATATAATTATAAATTTATTAATATAATTAAAAAACTGGATACTAATAAAATAATTTGAATAAAAACACAAGAAATTGTCAAGAAATAACTTAGTAAAGATTTTTTACTAAAATAAATTTGCGCTAATACAAAATTAACCAAAAGAATTATCAGGCCAAGTAGCGGTAGAATGAATGCTTGATACCATTTTCCGAATTTATCTACCCCAAAAAAAACATTGTAATGAAGTGGAATGGTAGAGGATTCAGGATTGTCACCGATTATTCCCCGTAAACTCCAATACAAAAACCCCCAGATTATCAAATTGATAATCAGAGCTAGTATGTTGGAAATTACAATAATCTTATCCCTTCTGGCTGGGCTAGTTTTTATGTTTTCTATAAAACGATAAAAAGATACTAACATATTTTGGTAGCTATTTAATTATATTTTATCACATATTTATTCATTACAAAAGTGTTGAAAGTCAGTGGCTGTTTCAGCTGTATTGCCAAATTGTCAAAATTGTGTTAATTTTTGATTAATTCTATGGATAAAACCTATAAACTAATTACTTTTGGTTGTCAGATGAATAAGTCGGATTCTGAACGAGTTTCAGCTGTTTTACATCATCTTGGTTATGAGTCAGTTGAAGCTGTTGACCAAGCCTCTTTGCTCATAGTCAATGCCTGTTCGGTCCGTCAGTCAGCCATTGATCGGATTTGGGGTGATTTGAAAAAATTTAGATTGATCAGAGAAAAGAAAAAAATCACATTTATTTTGACAGGTTGTTTACTAGCCAAAGATAAAGAGAAATTTTCTACCAGATTTGATTTTGTTTTTGATATAAAAAATTTATGTGAATTGGAAAATTATTTACATTCCAGAGACATGGTCGGTGATAACTATCTAGATGTTTTACCTAAATATAGTTCCAAATTTCAAGCTTATGTCCCAATCATGACTGGCTGTAATAATTTTTGTTCTTATTGCGCTGTTCCCTATGTCCGAGGTAGGGAAGACAGCCGATCAGTTTCTGCCGTCATGGAAGAAATAAGCAATTTAGCGAAAAATGGTTGCAAAGAGATCATTCTCCTTGGTCAAAATGTCAATTCATACGATCCCAAAGATGCTGAAAATTTTTCCAAAAATAATCCATTTGAACATAATTTTGCTCGTCTTCTTTGGCAGATAAATCAACTTAGTGGTTTAGATCGTATCAGTTTTGTTTCTGCTCATCCAAAAGATATGACACAGGAAGTTGTTCAGGCTTTAGCTTTGCCAAAAATGTTAAACTTTATTCATCTGGCACTGCAGTCAGGCTCTGATACAATTTTACAAAAAATGAACCGAAAATATACTTCGGAAGATTATGAAAAAATAATTGCCATGATTAGAATGTCGAGGCCAAGTATTGCCGTTGGTACAGACATTATTGTTGGTTTTCCTGGGGAAACAGAAGATGATTTCCAAAAAACTTATGATTTCTACCAAAAAATCAATTTTGATATTTGTTACACCGCCCAATATTCTCCTCGACTGGGGACTAAAGCCTCTGAATTAGTCGATGATGTTCCCAAAGCAACCAAAAAACATCGTTGGCAAATGATCCAAACTCGGATGGAAGAACTCACCCTGGCGATCAATCAAAAATATTTAAATCAAGTTGTAGAAGTTTTAGTTGACAAATATCAGGCTGGCTACTGTGAAGGCAACAGTCGTGAGATGAAAAGGACCAGATTCACCTCTTCCGAAGATTTGTCCGGACAAATTATTAAAGTCAATATAACTTCACCGAAAATGTGGATACTTGATGGAGAAAAATTGTAATTGAGGCATAATTAAAATAAAAATCCTCCTAATAAGATCAAGCAGGAAGGGAAGTCTCATGACCGGAGTTTATTGGCAAAGTCGTTGGCATAGCCTTGTCGACAAATTGAGTCAATCAATTTTTAACCACTTATTTTTTTATCTAAAAATAGTTTTAATTTTTTGTCTGGCTTCAGCTCCCAGATATAATCCCCCCAAAATCATAATTAGGGTATTTCTTTTAACAATTTTTTTTGCAATCTGAAGAGCTTTGGTTACATTGTTTGTCAGATAAATCGTTTTTCCTGATTTATCAAGCACTTTTTCCAGCTCTTTGATTTCTTCTCCATGATACTTTGCTTTTGTTAAAATTATTTTATCTGACAACTCTGACAAAGTTTTTGCCATTTGCTTATATGGTTTGTCATATGAACAACCCAAAATTAAAATTTTGTTTGATTTTTTAAAAATTTCATCAATTGATTGTTTGATTGCTTTTATTCCATGAATATTATGGCCCACATCAATTAAAATTTTGGGGTTTTGATGGACAATTTCTAATCGCAAAGGCCAACTAACATTCTTCAATCCTTGTCTTATGCTTTTTTCATCAATATTATCAAAACCTTTTTTTTGTAAAGATTCAGCCACTATCACAGCCAAAGAACTATTCAGGAGTTGATGCTGACCCATTAAGGGAATTTCTAAATTTTTATATTTTTTAAAATTAAATATTTGACCATGTGCCGAGTATTTTTGTAGACTGATTTCATTTTTCTTGAAAATTGAAAACTTTGATTTATTTTTTTTCGCAATTTGACCAAATATTTTTAATAGTTTTTTATTTGTTTCTCCTGTTATTACAACTGAATTTGACTTGATAATGCCTGCCTTTTCTGTCGCAATTTTTTCTTTTGTTTTGCCCAGTATTTCCGTGTGCTCAAGGTCAATGTTGGTAATTACAGCTACAATTGCTTTTATTACATTGGTTGAATCAAGCCTACCACCCAATCCGACTTCCAGCACCGCGATATCAATTTGTTTGTCTCTAAACTGCAAAAAGGCAATTGCAGTCAATATCTCAAATAAAGCAGGGTTTATTTCTGGATTTTTCTTCAACACTTTTTTTATCACTCCCAGTTGTCGGCAAAAATCAGCATTAGAAATATTTTGATTATTTATTTTAATTCTCTCATTATATTGAAACAAATGCGGCGAGGTATAAAGCCCTACTTTGTAGCCAGCTGATTGCAATATTGACGCGCTCATGGCTGCGGTTGAACCCTTACCATTGGTACCAGCTATTTGTACACATTTAATGTTTTTTTCTGGATTGCCAAGTTTAGACAATATTTTTCTAATCCTATGAAGACCCGGTTTATCACCGAACCTTTTAAAAGTGTTTAAATATTGAAGACATTGTTGGTAGTTCATAATTATTGATAAATCCAGTTTATTGTGTTATATTGTTTATTACTTAAATATAGCAATTTAAGTCAAAATATGCAAAAGAAAAAAATTATTGTTGTTGTCGGAGCAACCGGATCAGGCAAGTCAAATTTAGCTCATAAGATCGCCAAACATATTGGTGGCTATTTGATTTCAGCTGATTCTAGGCAAGTCTTCAAAAACATGAATATTGGTACTAATAAAGATAATGGCAAATGGCTAAGAAAAGGCTTTAAAAAGCATTATATTGTTGATGGTGTGGAAGAATTTATGGTTGATATTGTCAACCCAAACAAACCATTCAGTCTGGATCATTGGTTGAAACAAGTTAAAAAAATTATTGATATTGAAAAAAGCGACCCAGTTGTCGTCGGTGGAACAGGACTCTATACCTCTGCTTTGGTCCATGGCTATGCTTTACCTGGCGCACCAAACAAAAGCTTCCGTCAAAAAATTGAATCTGAATACCAACAGCATGGCTTGGAATACATGGTTAAAAAACTTGTTCAGCAAGATCCTGATATTGAGCAAAAAATTGATACAAGCAATCCTCGTCGAGTGATGAGAGCCTTTGAACTCCTACGAACAGCAGGAACCATTGAAAAAAAATCCAACCTTGAGCCTAAATTTGATTTTTTAGTTCTTGGCCTTGAGAAGAATCGGGAAGAACTTTACAGAAAAATTGATACTAGGGTTGATCAAATGATTACCGAAGGTTTGGTTGAGGAAGTTAAATTTTTAATAAAAAAAGGCTACAAATCAGATTCTCCAGCCATGACCGGTATTGGTTATCGTCAAATTGTTGATTCTTTGAATGGAATCCATGATTTAAATGAAGCAATTCGGTTGATAAAAAGAGATACTCGGCATTATGCCAAAAGGCAATTGACTTGGTATCGCAAGGATGATTATATCCATTGGATATCTTCACCCAAGCAAGCGATCAAATTAGTCTCTGCATTTCTTTCTAACACATAATAAAGTCTTCAATTTAGCAGAGCCAGTACCATTAATACAATTTTTTCCTGCTATTGACAAATTATATTATAAATTATATAATTATATGTCCGCTTACGCCAACAGGAGGGACCACCAATGGACACGACAATCATCCCTAGCGTATATATGTACATTATTTCAATGTTGGCGGTAATTTCATGTTTTATTGTTGTGACTTCTTGGTCAGCTACGAAGCTAAATAATCTGGATGGTGTTTCACCACTTTCCCGTAAAAATAAGCTTTCCCCCTACAGACATCTATTTCGTATCATCTGCCTTGTCTTTTGTGGGGCACTTTTCACTTCATCACTGTACATTGAGTTTGGCCCATCAGTTTTGAAGCAAGATTCATCAGGACACCTTGTATTAGGGACTGGATCTACATTTTGTCACAATGATTGTATCAATCTCCCAACGATTTATAAGTTTGACAATTATGTTCCTCTGAATGGGTGTGTCTTGAGAATCACAGCTTCAGCCCAAGTCAGTGAAGCTAATATCAGGCAACTCGCCGAGCAATTTCAGCTGACCAATCGTTCAAGTCCTCAATCAGTAGAAGAATCTTATACCATTCTTCGTGGCAAGTTCTATCTCTCCGTTAATGATACTGAATTGATGTTGCAGAGTCTCTTTACTCAAACTGGCTGTGAACAATTAGAGCTGTATTCTATTCCTATTTTAGTCCAACATTATCTTAATGCTCGTCTGAATTTGTTTGGCTATGAACTTTCGTCTCTCCCTCAAATTAGTTGGGAGTAGGGTAAACGATTATTACATCGTTTATTTTTTTATACAGATTTTACATTATTGACAAAACATATTTTTAGTGATAAAATCAAATATCATCGCAGTCCCAACCACGAGCGGAGTCAACAATGTCTTTAGCAGGGTTGATTGGTTATATGATAATCATTGTTTTTGTTCTTTGTATGGCCTCCTGGGTAATGTTTATTGTAACTTGGAAAAATCCAGAAAATTATTTTTACAAGTTCCGATATCTTTTCAGACTTGTTTCTTTGCTCACTACTTGTGCAATTTTGTTTAGCTCCCTGTATCTGGAATTCGGTGATAAATATAAAAGTGATGTCCTTACCATTAATGAATTTGGTCAGGTTAGTCGAGGAAGCACTTTTTGTTTCAACCAATGTATTAACATCCCCGTAGAATATAGCATTGATAACTATGTAACCTTGAATAACTGTATCCTGCGTTTTCAGGCAACTGCAGTTGTTAGCAATGAACATCTTCGTTTGCTGGCTGAACAGTTCAATTGGACCAATCTAGACAAACCACAAACAGTAAAACAGTCGGAATGGATTTTGCAGAAATTGTTTTACACCGCAGTTAGCCGAGCTGAAAGTTCAGTGCAAAGTAATTTCAATTCAGTCGCTTGCACTGGTGCAGAGGCAATTCCTTTGAGATCATTGCAAGTATATATTGAAACCAATCTTAATGCACATTTGAACTTGTTTGGTTATGTGCTTGAATCACTACCGAAAGTCACTTTGGAATAAGTCAATCTAAACGATTATCACATCGTTTATTTTTTTTATAAAAAAATCCAAGACCAGTCTTGGAAGATTAAAATAAGATTTAATTATTCATGTCGTAGCGCGTCAATCGGATTCAGCCCGGCCGCTCTCTTGGCAGGGTAAAGTCCAAAAACCAAGCCAACAATCATTGACATCAAGCTGGCTAAAACAATTCCCGAGACAGAAACAGAAAATTTCCAATCAAAGCCTTGTGATTGGGCAACCACAGATATCAATCCAGACAACAAAATACCAAGAGCAATACCAATTATTCCACCAATAAAAGTAATAATCACAGCTTCAGACAAAAATTGCCATAAAATATTTTTATTTTTTGCTCCGACTGCCTTTCGTAGCCCAATTTCAAAAGTTCTTTCTGTTACAGACACATACATAATATTCATAATGCCAACTCCGCCAACAACTAATGAAATCGATCCAAGCGCAATCAACAAAATTTGCACTCCACTTATCACAATGTCGAGCATTTCCATTGCTTGTTCCATGGTTGTGACTGCGAAATCATCTTTATTCGGATCAGTGATGTCGTGCTGGTCTCGCATTATTAGAGTGACTTCCTCTGCTGTCTCCGCTGATGTGGAATTATCTTCTAGTTGAGCAATTACAAAACTTACATAATCCACGCCAAGAAGTTTCTTTTGCAAAGTTTTTACTGGCAGGAAAATCATATTATCCATGTCAAAGGTAAATGATGCTCCTCTTTCTTTCATTTCACCGACAACCTGAAATTTTTCTTTGCCAACTTTTATATATTTACCAAGAGAATCATTGTTGCCGAATAGCTCATTTTTTACTTTACTCCCAAGTACGGCAACTTTGGCCAATGAAGAATTTTCATCTTCATCAAAAAATCTTCCCTGGTTTATTTCTCCGCTATCAATATTAATAAAATCCTCATTTGTTCCGAATAAAAAGACTTTTTTCAGCTGATTTTGATAGCTGACGATTTCTTGTCCCATTAATCCAGTATAAAAAATGCTAATGTTTGGATGTTTGGCAATTTCCTGTGCATCACTTTCTTTCAAGCTGGTGATTACTGACCCACCAACCATGCTAAAGGCATTTTCAGTTGATGCCTGCTCTGTTGATGGAGTTTTCACTTCAACCTGAATATAGTTAGAGCCAAATGATTCAAGCTCACCAATTATTAAGCTTTTTATTGCTTGTCCTGCAGACAAAACAGTTATAACCGCAGTTATTCCAATTACAATTCCAATAACAGTCAAAAAAGTCCGGCTTTTATTTCTTTTCAAGCTTTGCCAAGCAGTTTTAATTGTATTTATTAAATTCATAGTGATTATTCATAGCGCAAAGCTTCAATTGGATTATATGAGGCAGCTTTTTTTGCTGGGTAAACTCCAAAGACAATCGCAATCGCAATTGAAAAAACAGAAGACATAGCAATCGATGTAAAAGTAATTACAAAGTTCCAATTATAGCCTAAACTATTTATGACTATCGAAATGATAAAAGCCAGGAAAATTCCTATCAGCATTCCAATCACCGCTCCCGTCAGAGTTATTACTACTGTTTCGATTAAAAATTGAGTAATAATATTTCTACTGGTTGCTCCAACAGCTTTTCGTAATCCAATTTCTTTTATTCTTTCGGTTACAGCCGCCAGCATGATATTCATAATACCAATGCCACCAACAATCAGAGAAATTCCAGCAATCGCAACCAGAAAAGCATTGAGCGCACCAGTGATACTACCCAAGACTTCAAGCGCTGCCGCTGTGTTTTCTACGGTAAAATCATCTCCTGTCGGATTATCAATATTATGTCTTTCTCTTAAAATTATTTTAATTCCATCAACTGTTTCAGCTATATTTTCTTCTTTATCAACTTTAAATCTTGCGAATCCAACATAGTTTATCCCGAGCAATCTTTTTTGTGCAGTCGTTATTGGAATAAATACCGCATTATCAACATTTTGGAAACCGACAACTCCTTGGCTTTTCATCACTCCAACTACAGTATAATTGTCTTTATTAATTTTAATTTTTTTCCCCAAGGCATCTTGTCCTGGAAATAAATTATCAAGTACTTCTGAACCAAGAACAACTACTCTGTTGGCGCTGGCTTTATCTTCTTCAACAAAAAAATTACCAATTTGAGTAGAGGTTTCAGCGATATTTGGATAATCTGGAGACACACCAAATACAGTTACAGTAGTCTGTACATTTTCTGCAGAAATAATTTCAGTTGCCGTCAAATAGGCAGAACCAGCAATAATATGTGGGAGTTTTTCCTTGATTTCTTCAACATCATCATCCTTGAGTGAAGTGATAACTATACCAAAGACTGCTGCCGGTGGACCATCTTGCTCTGATGCCCCGGGAAGAACTCCGATTAAATTTGATCCAATACCTTGGACCTGATTTACAATCAAGCTTTCTGCTCCTGCTACAACCGAGGTTATCAGTATGACCGATGAGATACCAATTATAATCCCAAGCATAGTCAAAAAAGAGCGCATTTTGTTTATACGCAAATTTTTTAATGACATTTTGATTGTATCGCGAATAACCATAGATATTTATATACGAAAATAACCGTTAAACAATTTTTCAAAAATTACTTGATCAACTCGTCACCGTCTTTTATCTCTCTATGTTTTTCAACCGTGAAATCAGCTTCGATTAATCCGTCTCTGATCTTGAAAATTCTTTTTGCGTGTTCAGCCGTATATTGTTCATGTGTTACCAGAATGATTGTTTTACCCTGTTTATTCAAATCCTGTAAAATTTTCATTACTTGACCTCCAGTTTTTGAATCAAGGTTGCCTGTTGGTTCATCAGCGAAGATTAAAGACGGATCATTCACTAGTGCTCGAGCAATCGCCACTCTTTGTTTCTCTCCACCAGACAGTTGATTGGATAAATTATCTTTTCGATGCCACAGACCAACAGCCTGAATCGCCTTATTCACTTTTTCATCAATATTTTCAATTTTATTAGCATAAGTTAGAGGTAGTTTAACATTATCAAAAACAGAAGTTCTTGGCAGTAGATTGAAAGCCTGAAAAACAAAGCCGATTTCAAAATTTCTATAACCTGCCATTTGATCTTCTGTCAGATTTGAAGTGTCTTTTCCTTTGAAAAAATATTTACCCGAGCTCAATTTGTCCAAGAAGCCTAATATGTGCATCAGCGTTGATTTTCCTGAACCAGATGGTCCCATGATAGCTACAAATTCACCCTCATCAATTTCAAAAGAAATACCATGCAAAACTTTGGTTATGATTTCTTCATTTTCATACTGCTTTTTCAGATTTTCCAGTTTTATTAATACAGCCATAAATTATTCTTATCTAACGAAAGATTCGAGGACAAGCCTCGATCTTTTCTATGTTGTTTCTTTGATAAATGTTACTATTTCCAGTCCTGGTTCAAGACCATTTTTTATTTCAATCAAACCATCGTCTGCTTTTAAGCCAGTTTCAACTTCAACCTCGCGAATATTTCCTTGTTCTAGTACTCTGACAATTTTCTTATTATCTTTCTCAATAATTGCTCTTCTCGGAATATATAAAACATCATCTCTTTGGTCAGTATGAATAGTCACATTGGCAGTCATCCCAGGTTTTATTTCAAAATCTCTTTCTTCGTATTCTATTTTAACCAGGTAGTAAATAACATCCTGTATTACAGTTTGAGCTGGATCAATAGAGACCACTTTCCCTGTAAATTTATTTTCATCTCCGTAGGAATCAAATGTTATGTCAACCTCATTATTATTGTTTAATTTTGTAATATCTGTTTCTGAAATATCAACTTCAATCAGGTAATCATTCTGACTAACAATAGTTACTACGGTCTCTGTTGGTGAAACCTGCTCTCCAATTTCAAAGTTTATTTTTGTTACAACCCCGTTTATTGGACTTTTTATTGAGCTATCTTGCCAGTTTTTTTCAGCCAAGCCATAGGCTGCTTGGAGTTGTTTTACTTGGGCGCTATAGGCAAGAATATCAAATGATCTGGCCGGAGCTTTTTTATAATCAAGTTGTGATACAGCAATGTTCCAAGATGCTTTGGCTACTTTTACTTGATTGTCTGCTGTAGTTAATTTGTTTTGGTATGATGCCTCTGCAAGATCATAGTTTGTACTTGCCAGTTCATATGCTTTGAATGCTGCTTCAGCTGATGAAGTATATGTATTGCCTGATGAAGATTCAGTAATTCTTCCAGATAAAAGATTTTGTATTGCAGTTTCTAGTGAAGTTAAATCAGCTGAAATAGTTGCGATTTTGGTTGCCACTTCTGTTTTATAAGTTTCAATGTCTGCGGTGGTGAAATCATTTGAGGCAACACTGGCATACAAGGTGCGATGCATATCATTTAGATTGTCCAGTATATCAGTTGACGCGGTTCTAGCCGCAGCCATTGCTAGGTCAATGTTTGCGGAGCTCGAGCTATCCTTGGCTTGGGTGTACAATATTTTTGCAAAAGACAAACTGGATACACTTCTCAAATAACTATCATGCTCATCAGCTTTAGCTTGGACATCTAATATCCCCAAATAGTTTAGGGCAGTACCATCTTCTCGGATTTCTTTTGTTTTGTTTAATGCAATTTGAGTATTAATCAATGAAATATTTATTCTTGTTAATACAGTATTTTCAAGATTTATTACAGTTTGGTTTTGACTGGTGTTAGTATCGGTTTGACTTGTTAGCGCTGTTTGATAGTCAAGGTATGCTTTGTCTTTTGTTGTTGACGCTGATTTTAATTCTTGTTCAGCCTGAAACTTGACTGCATTATAATTTGCAACTGCATTATTATAATCAACTTCAGCTTTGTCAGCTGATGAGATAGAAATGTCAACATCTTCAGGACTGGCGCCAGCAATAATTTTAGCTAGGTTAGCTCTACCTTGTTCTAGGTTTGCTTGTGCTTGTAGCAAGGTGAAATAAAGTGATCGAGCATCCAGTTCAGCCAAAACATCTCCAGCCAGTACAATGTCGCCAACTCTCACTTTGTTTTGTTTCAGACTGCCTGAAACAGGGAAGTGTAGGTCGATTTCAGCCGATGGTGAAACAGATCCGGTTGCTTCTACAGTTTGAACAATTGTTCCTTTTTCAACCATTACAGTTGAATATTCCACAGGTTTTGGGCTGAAAATCAAATTCAAAATCCAAATTATCAAGATTAGTACAATCAAGAAAAACCACCAAAGTTTTTTAAACAGAAATTTCATAATATATTAATTGAGGTGAATGAAATAAAAGTTTAACAAAAATTTGGTCCGTTGTCAACCATCAGCCCTTAGTTATTTTAAGTTCTTTTTTAATAATTCTTCAGCAGTTTTCGGATTGACTTTACCTTGAGACTGTTTCATTACTTGTCCCAGTAAAAATTTTATTATATTTTCTTTCCCTGCTTTGTAGTCAGCGACTTGATCTGGAAAAACATTAATTATCTCTCTGATTAAATTGGTAATTTGTTCTGAATCTTCAGTTTGACCCATATCATATTCTTCGATAATTTGTGTTGGGTCTCCGCCTTTTTGCCACATAATATCAAAAATCTTTGTTGCATTCGTACTATTAAGTTTGTTTCTGAAAATTATTGTTAAAAGTTCAGCTAAATTTTCAGCTGATATCTTTATTTGATCAAATGCAAGATTGTTTTCTTGCACTTTTGGTATCAGTTTATTTATAATCCAATTGCCAGCTAATTTCATCAATTTTTCTTTGACCAATTCCCATGTCTCGCTCTGATCTTTCGTTGCCTGGACCCAAGCTTCGAGTTCAGACACAACCTCTTCAAGGAAATTGGCAATATTTTTATCTTGAGTCAGGATGTTTGCATCTTCAGGCGAGAAGCTATATTCATCCATAAATCTTTGTCGTTTAAATTGTGGGAGCTCACACAGCTCGTTTTCTGCTTCAGCAATTTCTTCAGTTAAGAAAGTTAGCGGTGGGATATCAGGTTCAGGAAAATAACGATAATCTGCAAAGCCTTCTTTAGTTCTCTGACTGGCAGTTTCTCCTGTGTTATCAATATAACCTCGGGTTTCTTGTGTTCTCGGTGGGTTACCTTCTTGCCACAGAATTTTTTGTCTATTTATTTCAAACTCCAAAGCTTTTTCCAAAGATTTAAATGAATTTATATTTTTGACTTCAGTTTTTGGGTACAATTTAGTTTCTCCAACAGGTCTTAGAGAAATATTAGCATCACACCTCAATTGTCCTTTTTCCATGTCAGCATCGGAGAGTTCTAGTTGTCGAACCAGGATTTGCAGTTCTTGTGCAAATGTTTTTGCTTCTTGAGCCGAACGCAGATCAGCTTCAGTCACTATTTCAATCAATGGTGATCCACCACGATTAAAATCAATTAAACTCTCATTGTTTCTATGGATTGATTTTGCTGCGTCTTCTTCTACATGTAGTCGGTTAATTCTAATTCTTTTCATTTCATCTTCCTTGTCCAGTCTCCCTGCTAAACCATCTTTAGCTTTATAATTTATATCAAAATATCCCTCTTTGGCTAGAGGTTTATCAAACTGTGAAATCTGATAGCCTTTTGGTAAGTCAGGATAAAAATAATTTTTCCTATCAAACTTGGTGTACAAATTTATATCACAATTTAGGGCAAGAGCTGCTTTAATCGCCATTTTTATTGCTTCATTATTTACAACTGGCAGTGTCCCTGGGTGCCCAAGACATATTGGACAAACTAATGTATTTGGAGTTTTCCCCGTTGCATCATTATCACAACTGCAGAACATTTTTGTCTTGGTTTTCAGCTGGACATGAAATTCAAGTCCTATAATAATTTCATATTTCATAAATACCAAAAATAACTAAATTTAAGTCAGTTTACAAGAATAATCGTACCATTTTTATTATTTTTTGCAAAGGTATAAAATTCAGAAAAAGCATCTGTTTGCCACTCAAATTCTAGACTATTTATTGAGTCCAAAAAAGTAGAAATAATTCTACTTTTTATTTATTGCTTTGACATAACAGGATCGGCAGAGGGCTTTGTAATTGTCTTTTTCTCCCAGCTGAAAAGTATCTTGCGAATGACTTATTCGGAAACTCCTATTGGCATCCTCCCCACACTGTTCGCAGACTGCCCTGACTTTACTTACATGTTCTGCCGTTGCCATCAGCCCTGCAATCGGACCAAATGGGTTAGCTTCAAAATCAAGATCAAGTCCAGCTACGATAACCCGAATCCCTTGATCCGCCAGCTGATTACAGACTTGGACTATTTCTGGAGAGAAAAATTGAACTTCATCAATACCAATTACTTCTGTTTCAGGCTCAATGAGGTTGAAGATCATGGCTGGTTGATGTGCTGGAATATTTATTGCAGTCATTCCAAGACCATCATGGGTTTTTATTTCATTGGCTGAATATCGAGTATCTTTGTCAGGTTTAAAAAGTTTTTGTTTCAGATTCGCGATCTGCCCTCGTTTCATTCGTCGAAGCAATTCTTCTGTCTTGCCTGAAAACATACTGCCACAAATAACTTCCAATTTTCCTCGATCAGTACTGCGCTGATTAGTCAGTAGATTAATTCTTTGATTATTTTGAGGTAATATTTTTTCTACTTGGCGCCAAACATTAATATGAACATTTTCAACCGAATCAGTTGCCTGCACCACCTGCCAATTAGCTAGCTTTTGGGCCAATTCTAGAAACCCATTTCTGACTTTTTGGTGAAATTCAATTTGCTCGCTATCAAATCTATCGTCCTGGAGATTTCCTCGGTTAGTGTTATCTGATATCCGTTTCAATCCAAATTCTGGTTCAATGTCAAGTAATACCGTTAAATCAGGCATCAGACCGCCAGTGGCAAAAGAGTTTATTTTCATTACTTCTTCAAGATCAAAAAGTCCTCGTGCAAAATGTTGATAAGCAAAAGTTGATGCCTCAAATCGATCGCATAATACAATTTTTCCTTGTTCAAGTGCGGTTTTTATTATTTCTTTTACATGTTGAGCTCGGGAAGCTAGAAACAAAAATAATTCAGTCTCGGCCGTCATATTTTTATTGTTTGGGTTTTTCAAAATAGCGCGGATTTCTTCAGCAATACTGCAGTTTGTTCCTCCAGGTTCGCGAGTTAACAAAACACTGTAGCCTCTTTCAGTCAATTTTTGTTCGAGCATTTTTATTTGAGTTGTTTTTCCCGAACCTTCCCCTCCCTCACAGACAATAAATTTCCCATTACTCATATTGTATAAAAGAAGGCGACAAAATCGCCTTCCTGTTTAATTTTCAATTACCTCTGACAAGAATATCCTTTCACTAAATCCCCCCCGTTCTTGTAATTTCATTTTTCGGGTATTTTCCAAGTCTTCATATGTCATTGAATGATAGTCTACCAGCGCTCGGATTACTTCCAAGACATCCGCTAATTCTTCGTGGTCGTCTGATTCTAAGTATTCCTCGACCTCTTCAAGTAATTTGTCTTTTAAGGCTTGATAATATTCATCATCTTCCAAGACTCTTGTCACCGCCTCATCTCCGTCATCTTCAATGATTTGAGGGATCAAATCCCTGACTAATTTGTTATGTATCATAGTTATTCCTCCCCTATGGTTATTAATTTATTTATTTGTTCATAGATAGTTGGGTTGACCTCTTTTATTTTTTGCCATAGTTGTTGTTTGAAAGGCAATTGTATTAAAGATGAATCAACTACTTTTACAGTAAATAATATTTTTTGCATAAATGCAAGAGGTACAATGTAAAAAGCTTGTGTGGATAAAGTCGGGAGCATTTTTTTGTAAGCATCTATGGCTTTTTTCATGATCAAAATATAGTCGCCATGGTAACCAGAATGTAGGATTTTAGGCGGGGTGTAATATCCATTACAGATTTCCAGTTTTTGTACCAGCAGTTTGTTGGCTAAGATTGGTTTTATTTTTTCTAGTATTGGGATAGTACATGTCATCTGAAAATTATAATGGAAAAAATTAAAGACATTTTTGTCCTTTGTTGTGTCAAAATAAAGATTAATCAACTTTTCTTTCTGCTCCAGAGTCATTAACTTTATTTTTTCTTCAATCTGATTAAATGATAAACTTGACTGTTGAAACAAAATCAGTTTAGTTAAGAAATTCTCCTCATCTTTTGCATATTTTATTAGAGTGAGCTCGGCCATTTCACTTTTTTCATTTCTGATAATATCAGACACTGAATTTTCTAGTTGTTGCTCGGAGGATGTTTTCTTTTCAATTTTGAAATTATCAAAAGCCAGGCATGGCAACATGTTTTCTAGAGCAGTTGTATCTTCAATCGTTTTACTGAATTCTTGGTATTTATTGATAATAAAATCAATTGTTTCCCGATATAAATATTCAAATTCAGATTTCATGAATACATCACTTTTGGCTGAATACAGCAGTTCCTTTATTTGTTCTACAGTTGACATTTTATTTAAAAATGATTATAAATAGGTTGATATTCCCATCACCACAAGGGAGGCTCTGCAATGGTTTTACCGCAAAAAGGTGATTTTGTCCACATTAACTTGACCAGTGGCGCTATTATTGATTTTTCTGTTGTACTTATCATTCAAAAGCCTTATAATCGCTTTATCATCATCGGTTTTGCGGGGAAGAAAAACCAACTCACGGCTCTTTACTATGATCAGACAACCAATGTCATGAAATATTCCTTCAATCCCACTGGCACCAGTGGTGGAGGTCGGACCGAAGTTGTAAAACTGAAAAATTAATTTGTGCTTCACAATGTTGGAGCCTTTTTTTATTTATATTTTTCAACCATTTTTTCAATCTGTTCAACCAATTCAGCTTCTGTCCCATTGTTGTCAATTTTCTCACTTGCTTGTTTGCCCGTTTCCTCAATCAAGGCTTCATTTTCATTCTCATGGTCTTTTTTGAACTGTTCAAAGGTTTTTGCTTTGTCATCCTGATTTTCACTTCTTTTTACAATTCTTTGATAACGGGTTTCTAAATCAGCGAAAATATTAACCAAAATAAACCCAGGTATTTTCTTTAGATATATAATATCATCTTGACGCCGAATACCATCAACGCAGATTATTGTATGTTTATCATTATTTACATCTTCAGCCATTACTTTGGCAAAAATATCCTGTCCAAAATTTTCCCGTAATACAGAAGACATTTTTTGTAGATGTTCACGGTCTTCAGCAATATACAATCTTTTTATAATATCCCTTATTATTGTTGAAAATCTATAATATCCTGCTTGATAATTATTTATTAGATATTCACAAGCCGTGCCTTTTCCACTGGCAATTTCCCCAACAAATCCAAAAATTATTTTTGACATAGTTTATAAAATTCAAAAAAAGTATTAATTTTATTATTTCACATCCCAATATATGTCCATTGGTCGTAGAAGCTCTTTTTTTTCTAAACGGTTTTTTATTTCTTCCATTAGCTGAACTCTTTTTTCTCTGGTAAAAATTTTGTGAGCATTTCTGACCAAGAAAACATTCTTTACCTTATGTTTTATAATATGTTCCCAACAACTCTCGCAAGCCCACCAATGTCCAAACAAATACAAATCAGCGTTTTCTGGGCTATTGCCAAGAGCTATTGCATCATTAATGGCTGAAACTTCTGCGTGAGAGGTTTGCTGGCATTCTGCTGTGCAGTATTCATAGCCAGTACCAGTTGGACAATTATTCAAATACCTTGGACAAAGTGGGACAAATCTACCACCATTTGAGCCTCGTCCAATGATTTTATTATCTTTGACCAATACAGCACCAGTCGGCCACCAAGAACAAACCACACGATCCTCTGATGCTTTTCTCGCTTCTGTCATCCATTGGTCATAAAGTTCAACAAAATTAAATTTTCTATCAATTGGCAGGTGCGGATATTGTGGTAAATCATCTTTCTGTTTAGGCAAGTCAAGATTTAAAGTTTTTTTTTCAGTCCATCAATATTACCTGATTTTAGAAAATCAATTTCTTCCTGTGGATCAAGTTTGCTGTCCATATTATATGGTGTTGAGCTTTGGTATTTATCTTCTGACAGTCCATGAGTTTTACTTTCTTCTTTGTTAATTTCAGCTGTCAATTCGTGAAATAAAATTTGACACAACCTCTCACCTGGATAAATTTTTATCACATGATGACTTTGATTTACCATTGGTATTGTTAAATATCCGGTGAAATTTGGGTTGACTACTCCGCTTTCAATTGCTAGACCTCTCCTTGAAGCCGAGCTTCTTGGATGGATGACACCCGATAGATTGCCGGCGTTTAAGTTGATTTTTTCCAGTGTTGAGGCAATTACCATCTCTCCTGGTAAAATTTCAAAATATTGTCCGGGTTTTAGTTTTATCAACTGGAAATTTTCATGAGTTGTTGAGTAATCCATGTGGTCAGCAACCACAGCAATCCTACCTTTTTCACAGTATTTCCAGGTGTAGGGGATATAAAAACTCCAACCAATCCTCAAGTCAACTGATGCTGGTTGTGTTTGAAAAGCATCTAAGGCTGGTTCAAAAACAATTTCCCCCCGACTGATTTTTTCTTCAATTTGTTTCTTGGTTAAAATCGGCATAGATTATTTTTTGATTATAATTAAGTTTTGTAAATTTATAAAATAATATTAATCGTTGTTAATAAAAAATAAATGAAGTCTTGACCAGTTATTTTCACAAAGAAAAATTATAAATTACTTGTCTTTTTTATTTTATAAATCAGGTTCAATGTATTATCATTCAATTTTACGACTTCAATCAGCTCGAGATCAATATTGACATCAATTTGATCGAACAGTCGTAGGCCAGCCCCAAAAAGTTTTGGTTCAATAGTCAGCTGGAGTTCATCAACCAAACCAGCCTCAAGGAATCTTGAATTAACAATAGTTCCTCCACCAATTATCACTAGTTTGAAACCCCGTTTAGCCAAATCTTCCAAAATCAGTTTCAAGTCTCCTTGTTTATGCTCCAATGTCCCTGGAATGTCTTGACGATTTTCTCTGGTTAGAACAATATTCAATCTGCCGGGCAAAGGCATTCCAATGGCATCATATGTGCTTTGCCCAAAAATCATAACCCCAGCCTCTTTGGTTATTTTTTTATACAATTCCTGATCCTCTTTTGATGTCCATTCGGTTGGGTTGTGATTTGAACTTTTGGCAATCACGCCATCAGCCGACATGACCATAACAATTCTTGTTTTCATAATTACGAATTTACGAATATTACAGAAATTACAAATACCTAGACCATTTTATGCATTTGTAATATTTGTAGTTTTCGTATATTTGTATCACAACACTATCTTCATTCCCTTAATCGGTTCAGACGGTTTATATTGTCTTTCTATCTTACTTACTATTTCATCAACCAAGCTTTCGTCACCTTTTTCTGCTCGGTCAAAGTAGTTATCTTGAGCTTCAAAGTAAATTGGAGGATGGCTGTTTATTCTTTCAACTAATGCCCAAGCTTGCTCATAGTGAATATCATAAATATGAGCATTACTGATTGAATGAGTTAATTTACCAGGTTGAACATGGAGTTTTGCCGCCAAGATTGCTTGAAGTAAAGCAAATCCAGCTACATCGTGAGGACAACCGAGCATCATATCATTACTTCTGACTATTGAATGTATATGTAATTTATTTCCTATAATATTTGCTGTCCAGGTATAAGGGCAGGGAACATTTTTTTTTGTTTCTGGATTGCCCAGTCCATCTTCTCTCGGATCCCAGGTAATTACCACCCCATGTCTTGATCCTGGAGAATCTTGTAAATGTTGAATTAATAATCCAAGTTGATCTCTCCCAAAAGCACTTCGCCAGCGGTGTCCATAGGCTGCTGGGATTGTTCCATCTTCTTCAGTGAAATCTTCCCAGATTTTTGTGAATTTACTGACAAAATCATCAGGATTTTTACTCCCCATAATATACCAGATTTGCTCCGCTACAAATATTTTAATCGGTATTTTTCTTAGGGTTAATAGGGGAAAGCCTTGGTCCAATTCAAAAGTCAGACCAGGAATAATCCTAGTTTTATGACCTGTCCTCTCATTCAATTCTTCGAACCCCTCATTCATTATTCGCAGAATCGCATCTTTGTACAACTGATCAAACTGTGTCATAGAAGTTAGGTATTATTCCAGAGTTAATAGTCTTGAGCCAATAAAACTGCCGACTAGTAACTATGGACTATCAATGTAAATCCATTTTAGCAGATAGACAACAGGCTGACAAAAAAATTACCTGTGGATTAAATTTTTGCCTAAATTGAAGATAAAATATCATTGACATTTATAAGAATATATGATAAAAGTAGATAACACATTCACAACAGACGAGGAAAGGGCGAAAAGATGAAGCAAGCATTTTTGTTAACTCGCATTCCTGGTACCATTTATTTAGTCTTTTCACCGGTTAAGTCAAAAAAAGTGAATATCCCGAGTCAGGAGACTGATATTGATTTAGTTGTTGAGATTTTCAGAGTTGGCGAAGATGATAATTTTCAGATAGTAGATATTGAAGAAAGGGCGGTGAATGATCATAGAAGGTGTAATTGGAATTTCGTGAAGGGGTTAAAAATTACCGATGATGAGTGGGCCAGGATTGAGGATTGCTGGCGAGCCAAGATAGAACTTTCCACAAAATTTATGAGTGCCAATCTGGTTGTTGATTTCGAATCACAAAAACAAGCTGAATAAATTCAACTTGTTTTTTAATATCTAAATTTCTGTATTTATTTCTTCACAGTTCAATCATCAATAATAACTGTACTCGCTTTATTCTGTACTTGCTTTATTCTTTTCTCGCTTATTTCTGATAATCAACTTTTATTCCAGGTCCCATAGTTGTTGTCATGGAAACAGATTTTATAAAAGTACCTTTTGATGTTTCAGGTTTTGATTTTTCAAGTGCTTCCATAAAAGTCTTAAAATTTTCTGTTAGCTGAACATCATCAAATGAGACTTTTCCGATTACCTGGTGGATATTGGCTGTGTCATCATTTTTGAAAGCAATTTTACCTTTTTTCATTTCTTCAACCGCTTTCCCAATATTCGGAGTAATAGTTTCATTTTTTGGTGAAGGCATCAGACCCTTTGGTCCAAGTGTTTTAGCAATAATTGCTAGCTTTGGCATCATGTCTGGAGTTGCAAGTGCTAATTCAAAATCGCATTTACCAGTTTTTTTAATTTTTTCAATTAATTCTTCACCACCAACTAAGTCCGCCCCAGCTTTTTCAGCTTCTTTGGCTTTGTCGCCTTCAGCAAAGACGCAAATAGTTTTAGATTTTCCAATACCATGAGGCAAAACTACTGTTGATCGTACTTGTTGTTCTCCCTTCTTCGGGTCAATTCCCAATCTAATATGGATTTCAACCGAAGCATCAAATTTAATATTTGAAGTTTTTCGTACAAGGGCAAGAGTTTCTTCTAGTGAATAAACTTTGTTTTTATCAATTTCTTTTGCAAGAACTTGATATCTTTTTGATCTATGTGGCATAGTTTTTACTAACATTGAATTCAATCTTTGAGTCAGTTTACTAATTCAAACTTGTCCAATATTAGTTCGTGGTACAATCGTTAGTTTTTCTAACTCCCACATTATTTTATAAATAAATTTTAGTCTAAACTGTTCACTTTTATTCTTTTATCTCAATCCCCATTTGTCGAGCTGTACCCGCGATTATCTTTGCAGCTTGATCAATATCCTTTGTGTTCAAGTCAGGTAGTTTGACTTCAGCAATTTCTCGAAGCTGTGCTTGAGTGATTTTGCCGACTTTTTCAGTCAATGGTTTTCCCGATCCTTTTTTCAATTTCAAAGCTTTCAAAATCAAGTTTGCAGCTGGAGGTGTTTTAGTCACAAAACTAAAAGTTCGGTCTTCATAAACAGTAATAATTGTTGGAACAACATCTCCAGTTTTGTCTTTTGTTGCTTCATTAAATTTTGTACAAAATTCCTGGATATTCAAACCATGTTGACCAAGAGCAGGACCGACTGGAGGAGCTGGGTTTGCTGCGCCAGCTGGGATTTGCAACTTGATTTGTGTTACTATTTTTTTCGCCATATATTTCTTGTTGTTGTTAGAAATTACAATATTACTATTGATTGTCTTTTGTAATGGTTGTAATTTTTTGCTCACCTGCCAAAACTTTTATGATAGGCAGGTAGTTTAGTAATTATATTTAGAAGCTCACTGATTAATAAAATGAAAATTTCTTAGCCCCTCTCCTTGCTAATTTTTATTACAAATTTATTCCTATTTACAACTATAACAAATACTTAATTTATATTCGTAAAATTGTAATAGTAGTATATTCGTAATTACAATTGTTTTACTTGCAAAGGATCAAGTTCAACTGGAGTTTCTCGTCCAAACATTGAAACCGCAACTTTTACTTTTCCTCTTTCTTCATCCACTTCATCTACTCGTCCTTCATAGTCTTTGAATGGACCATCAGTGATTTTTACCGGAGTTCCAGGTGTGAGCTCAATAGACACTGTTGGATCATCAACACCCATTCGTTTCTGCAATTCTTTCATTTCAGCTTCAGAGATCGGTGTTGGGATCGTGCCTGATCCAATAAAGCCAGTAACATTTGGTGTGTTGCGAACAACATACCATGAATCATCGGTTACAACCATTTCAACAAAGACATATCCAGGAAAGATTTTTTCAGTAATGGTTTTTCTCTTGCCATTTTTTATCCTGATTTTTTTCTCTGTCGGTATCAGCACACTGAAGATCTTATCTTCCATGTCCATAGACTCAATTCTTTGCTTCAAGTTTTCTGCCACTGATTCTTCATGACCGGATTGAGTATGGATTACATACCAGCGCCGACCAACTTTTGTATCTTGTTTTGGCATATTTAGATATTAATAAAATATAAATTTAGTTCCATTTTAAGAAGATATAACCAAGCCAACCAAGGTTGAAAAAACAAAATCTAGGGCTCCAAAGAAAACCGCAATGAACAAAGAAATACCAATAACAATCAGTGTATATTTAGTTGTTTCTTTCTTTGTCGGCCAAGTAACTTTTTTTAATTCTTTTTTTGATTCAATTAAATAGGTTGCTAATTTATTTTTTTTCCAATCCATATTGGTTACGAATTACAAATATTTACAAATGTACAAAAATATCCGTAGATTTGTGGCAAATTTGTTATTCGTGGAAATGTTTTTTTTGTTTAATTTAGAATTAAAACTATCTTAAAAAGGCCCCAAGGCCTATTAACACCCTTATTATAGCACAATTTAATATTTTGGCAAGAGATTTATTGAAAATTATAAACATTGACACTTTTTGTGTAAAATGATAATCTTTTATATTCTTTGACAATAACCAGGAGGGAAGTCATGCCAGACCTGCAGAAAAATGATTATATCATTATAATCCAAATCAGTAATCAGAAATCAACTCAAAATATGGCAAATATTGCAGTTAGAAAAGGCTTCAAGGTCTATATTTCCACTTTTGTTCCACTTCAAATTGAACCGATGAAAAAAATATTGTTTTTAGCCGAGGGCATGCAGACTTTTTGCCACCAGCATCGAGGAAAATTAACAGTAGAAAGTATTTGGCAATATTTTAGAATGTTGCTTCGAAGTCAATATCGTCAACCTGAATATGAATTGTATGATGTAGATAATATCTATGCAGTTAAGTTTAATGCTGATTGGTGGAAATAGCAGTTGACCACCCAGACAGGAGAACCAGCATGAATCTCGATTGTAAACACAAGACATTTATCATTGATTATGGGTTTGAAGATAATCATGTACCAGGAACATTTGATCCAGGTGGCTTCAAGTTTAAAAACAAAATAATCATTGATGTCCATCTTGACTCAAAACGCATCACAATTCAAGAGATCACTGATTCCATGAGCACGGAGTTGGATAACTTTTTGAGGAGCTTTATTCGCGAACTGCGACACAGGATTAAGCAGTGGACATTAACTGCCATCGGAGATGTGCTATGTAAGATGATTGAAGTCAGTAAATATGATGTCAGTTACAATTACACTACTTATGGCGGAATTGTCAGACCTCGTCCGGAAATCAAAGAGGATATTGATCTAGATGAAAAATCAGAATGCAGTATTGCAGTTTATGATAATAAGGAGAAAACTTGGTGGCAGGTGCTCTCTTCGCAGTACAAATCAGCGCAGATTGATGTGTTCTACGATAAAGATCACAGAATTACTTTTAACCTGTTTTTGACTCGTAACAGCATTAATAATGTTGCAATTGAGGTGCAGTTGGCAGGAATGGAAATCTGGGCCAAAAATAGGTTGAAGCAACTTTTGGTCTTTATTGAAATCATGGAAAGACTTATATCCTTACATATGACTGGTGACTCTTCAATGGTTGTCGCTTTTATCGCTGGGCTTAAAGTTCTTGGATTGCGATTCGGCCTAAAGTTAGATGATAAGTTACAAAGCGTCTCGATTGACGGTAGCCTTTGGTGTGATGAATAAAAATAAATTTACGAAAATTTCGTAAATTTTTTATTGACTTTGGCTATTAATTATTGTAAGATTCAGTATAATCAACAGATCTTTGATCTTCAATCTTCAATCTTTTTTTGTAACATGCTTACATCCCCAGCACCCCACGGAGGCCAGCATGAAAGAGATTGTTTTGTTTTTTGGTGCTATTGGTCGTGTAACAGGGCGGATCCCAAAAGGTGAAAATTACATCACCACGCAGACTATGTCAGTGTTTGTTGGCGAAGAAAGTTTTGGTTATGGTTTTGACTCACGCAGACGATCTGAAACAGATTTACAGATGCGCAAAGCAGTTGTTGCTTTTTTCGAGCCACTGAAACGGGAAAAGGAAGAATTTGACTTTGAACAATTTGTTGAGACGGTTTGCTTTCTGATTGAAGGCGGGACAAATCCAAATGACCCTGAATTCAGAGTTCTAACTGCATACATGCCACATCAAACCAGTCCTTTATTCTCGGAAAAAACAACTCCAAATGCCGAATGTAATGTTTGTTATATTTTCATCACTGACACATTGGACAATCCTTGGTGGCAACGATTTACAAGAATTTAAACAACTGACTAACTTCAGCTGTTTTTTTATTTATAAGTAAAAAGAATGAAGCTTGATAACTCTAGGTCTGGGGCATGCTTTAGCAAAACCAATCATTAATTTTATTATTCATCCCCACAAACATGGTGAGCCTCGGGTTTGGGGGCTTTTTGCCGTGTTCAAAGCACGAAATGTTTTTTATAAGTAGCAATTAAAGCCCCCAATGGTTTTTGGGTACTTTTTGCCATCAAAAAGTACCACGCAGAGCGTAATCAATCACTTTATCTGAAAAAAACTTGCTTTAGCAACATCAATCTTACTATCCAAAAAAACAACTGACTAACTTCAGCTGTTTTTTTATATATTTTTTCTTATTAACCCTAGTCCCTAGTTTCTAATTACTAGTTACTCCCAGCTAAACATCCAAATTCTTCACAGACTTGGCATGAGTTTGTATAAATCTTTTTCTTGGTGCAACTTCTGCCCCCATTAGAATATCAAAGACCTCGTCAGCCTTATCCACATCAGCAACCGTCACCTGTTTCAAAACCCTGGTTTCTGGATTCATGGTTGTATCCCACAGTTGAGTCGGATTCATCTCTCCCAAACCTTTGTATCGTTGAATAGACACTCCTTTTAATGCTTGGTCTTGGATTTCTACTTGTTCAATATCAGCTTCTTTTATTTCTTCATCAGCTTGCTCGGTTTCTTCCTGCTCTTTCTTGGCTTTTGGTTCATCTTTTAATTTTTTGAACTTCTCTAAAGTTATTTCCAGCTCTTCTTCTGAATAAACATATTCAATATTTTTGCCTTTTTTCACTTGGAATAATGGTGGTTGGGCAATATAGAGATTACCATTTTGTATTAAAGGATAAAAATGTCGGAAAAACAAAGTCAAAAGCAATGTTCGGATGTGCGCTCCATCAACATCAGCATCGGTCATGATGATGACTTTGCCATATCGTAGTTTTCCAATTTCCATTTGCTCGCCAAAGTTAGTTCCAAGAGCAATTATTAATGATTTTACTTCATTGTTAGCTAACATCTTGTCAATGCGGGCTTTTTCAATGTTGATAATTTTTCCTCGAAGGGGAAGTATTGCCTGAAAATTTCTGCTTCGTCCTTGTTTCGCTGAACCACCAGCAGAGTCTCCCTCAACAATATAAAGTTCACATTCATCAGGATTTTTTGAAGAACAGTCAGCCAATTTTCCAGGAAGTGATAAACTTTCCAAAACACCTTTTCGAAGAACGGTCTCGCGCGCCGCTCGAGAAGCTTTTCTGGCCTGGGCCGCGAGCAATGATTTCCCAATAAAAGCTTCAGCGTCTTTTGGATGCTCTTCAAGAAATATATCCAAAGATTCTGACAGCACCTGATCAACCGCTGGTTTGACTTCTGCATTTCCCAATTTTGCCTTGGTCTGACCTTCAAATTGCGGATCTTTAACTTTTACACTTATAACCGCAGTTAACCCTTCTCTGACATCATCACCAGATAGATTTTCATCTTTTTCTTTTAATATATTGTGTTTTCTAGCGTATGAATTCAAGGTTCGTGTCAAGGCAGTCCTAAATCCAGCTACATGGCTACCTCCTTCAGGATTGGTAATATTGTTGGTAAAAGCTACAACTGTTTCATGATATTCATCAATATAACGGAAAGCGATCTCAACATTTACCTCATCAAGGGTCTTGTCAACATAAAATATATTTTCATGAATTGGCTTATCTTGGTGATTTAGATGTTTGGCATAGGAACTTATTCCTCCTTCAAAAAAGAAAGCAAAATCTTTTGGTTTATCTTTGTCCCGAAGATCAAAGGCAAGTAATTTAACACCCTTTGTCAGATATGCTTGTTGTCTCAAATAATTCAAAATTTTATCCCAATCAAACACAGTTTCAGTAAATATTGTACTGTCAGGTTTAAATTTTATTGAAGTTCCCATCTTATACAGTTCTTCCGGAAAAAAAGGGTCCAGTTTTTTTGGTATAGTTACTTTTCCAATAACTTTTACCTTTTTTTGAGGTTTACCGATTTTATATTCTTGTTCATAGACATTTCCATCTCTTTTGACTTTTGCGATTGTCAGTGTAGACAAGGCATTAACAACGGAAACACCAACACCATGCAATCCACCAGAAACTTTGTATCCACCTTGACCAAATTTTCCGCCAGCATGGAGTTTTGTCATTACGGTTTCTAGGGCAGAGACTTTTGTTGCTTTGTGGATTTCAACTGGAATACCTCGACCATTATCAATCACTTCAACCTCATTATCCGGTAGAATTTTGACCACAACTTCTGTACAGTAGCCAGCCATGGCTTCATCAATTGAATTATTTACCACTTCCCAAATCAAATGATGCAAACCTTCACCAGCTGTATTCCCAATATACATTCCAGGTCTTTTTCTGACAGGATCTAGTCCTTCAAGTACAGTAATCTGTTCAGCACCATAAGCTTGGGAGTTTTTTTTATCAGTTTTTGGTTTTTTGTTAACTTCTTTTTTCGGCATAACTATTATTTTGAGTAATTAATAATATGTATCAAGTTTGGACTTTGAATTTAAATCAATTCAATTGTAACAATAATTAACCTCATTATATCAAACTTTACCTGTTTTGTTAAGTGATCCTTACCTAGATTCTGTTTATAAGATTTTGTCACTTGAGATTAATTATGGTATAATTTATTAAATTGAAAAACTATGTTCGGACAAAAACAAACACAAAATACAAATAAAATTGAAACTAATATCCCCAAACCACCTCATGCTGAATTTACCCCTACAGGTGGCGAATTAACCGCTGATCAAATGAAAGTCGGGTTTTGGTATGTGGCTCACAAACTACTCATCCGCCGACTTACTATCTTAGTTCTAGCTCTGTTTGATTTAATTTTAGCTATTTTTATTTTATATACTATTTTGAATCTTTACCTTCTGGACCTCCCAAGTAAAAATACCATGTATCAGGCTTTGACCAGCCCAAGTCTCAATTACCAATATTTGAGTGAAATCTCAAAGCCATCTCCGCTGACTGTGAATTATGCCGTTAGCATCAAAGCCAATGATACCGAGTCAAACATTGTTGCTGAAGTAAGCAATATAAATACTTCTTGGTATATTCCTGAAATACAATATCACTTTGAATCAAATGGTGAGGTGACAGAGGTTTATACTGCCTTTGTTTTACCGGCCCAGATAGACTATCTCATGGCCACTGGTGTCAAAAATATCACACCGAACCAGCCAGTAACCTTGGTGGTGGATAGTATCAAGTGGAAAAAACAAGCTCACTACCCAGAGTTAAAGGAAAAAATATATCAGCTCGAAGTTCAGGACAGTAAATTTATCCCAGCCAGCCAAACCGATGTCGCCAATGTTAGCAATCTGAATTTTTCAGTTGAAAATAAAGGCGCGTATAATTTCTGGGATGTTTACAATAAGATTTTACTTTTTCAGGGTAGCCGTTTGATCTATGCCACCGTCTATCCCGTTGCCAAGCTTGATGCTGGTGAAAAAACCGATATTTCCTTGAGTATTTTTAATAATATTTCCACTCCATCAAAAATTGAAATTTATCCTGATGTTGATTTTTTAAATCCTGATAGTTTCAAAGGCTTTGAAGCAGAACAAATTTATTCTGAAATTGAAAATTAGTTGTCAAAAATTAAAATATCATTAATAATAAAAAATGAGGTAACTCATTTTTTATGCTTTTAAGTAGTCTCCGCGCAAAATTTCGAAAATTTGATTTTCTTCTTTTTGGTTCAGTTGTATTGTTAGTTGTCATTGGTTTAACTGCCATTTACAGCGTCAGCCTAAGTAGTGAAAATCCAGATTTTACCAATTTCAAGAAACAATTGGTCTATTTTGGGTTAGGTTTGATATTTATTTTGATTTTGAGTGCAATAAATTTTTCAGCTTTCCGTCTATATAGCCGATATGTCTATCTCGGCTCAATTATATTATTAATATTGGTTTTATTTTTCGGTAGCACAGTTCGTGGCACCACCGGCTGGTTCAATTTTATTGGTTTGAGATTTCAGCCTGTTGAAATTGCCAAGATTGGCTTACTGTTATTCTTGGCTCGTTTTTTTGCTAATAGATTTCACCAGTTTAATCAAGCAAAACATATTGTTGTAAGTTTGGTTGGTACAATGATCCTAGTCTTTTTGGTTTTATTGCAACCTGATGTTGGTTCTGCTTCAGTCTTGTTCGGAATTTGGGTTTTATTAATGATTATCTCTGGAGTCAGACTTCGCTATGTTGCAACCATGCTGGTGTCGTTAGCCTTGATAGTTCTTCTGCTTTGGACTTTTGCTTTTGCTGATTATCAGAAAAATCGTGTTTTGACTTTTCTCAATCCAGAACTTGATCCACTTGGCAGTGGTTATAATGTCACGCAGGCCATAATTGCGGTCGGCTCTGGCAATCTAATGGGGCGTGGACTAGGGTTCGGCTCCCAAAGTCAGCTGAAATTTATCCCAGAAAGTCAGACAGATTTTGTCTTTGCCGTTGTTGCCGAAGAGCTTGGTTTACTTGGCGTTAGCTTGATGTTGGCTCTTTGGGTTCTAATATTTTATCGTTTAATCCAATCAGCCAAAAAAGCTCGCGATGATTTTGGTATGTATTTGCTACTAGGTATTGCCTGTTTATTTTTTATTCATCTTTTAGTCAATGTTGGTATGAATATGGGTTTATTGCCAGTTACAGGAATTTCTTTGCCCTTTACCAGTTATGGTGGTAGTTTTATGATTGCTTGTTTTATTCTGATTGGGTTTGCTGAAAGTGTGATTGTAAGCGAGTAGGCTAAATTTTAAATTAGCTAATTCTTGTTTTTTTCGTTAACCAGTCACCTAATGCAAATTTGTAGGTTTTTTTGTCAACTACGACAGAAAATCGTTAGGTAGTATTAATTTTTTGACTTTCAGTCTCCCAAAGGTTACAATATTATTATATTTAATATTTATTTATGTTTAATAATTCTGATCAATTAAAAATAATCTCCAACTGTCCGGTCTGCAACAGTCAGAATTTCCCAGCACAGATAAAAGTTTTAAATGAAAATCAAGATTCTCATTTATTATATGTTCAATGCCGAAAATGCAAGAGTCGAGTTTTGGTCCTGATTACATCCAATCAAAATGGCATAAGTTCTCTTGGCCTTCTTACTGATCTTTCTAGTGAAGAAGTAGTCAAATTTTCCCAGAGTAAACCTGTTTCTACTGATGATGTTCTTGATTTGTATCAAACAATTCAGACCGATGAAAATACTTTGTTTAATTTAGTTTAGAAATTACACTCGCAAATTTGATGTTGAGTGTTTTTATTTAGATTAAAAAATCAGCTGATGATACAACTGAAAATTTTAATAAGTACCTGGAGCATGGAAATCTCGTCTGATTCTAAGCTCTGACAAAATCCAACCAGGTTCGGGAAGGAATCTAAAGAGTATCACACTCTGACCTCCGTCAATAAACTTGATTTTATCCAGAATAGAATTTTTTCCTGTCAAGTTATAGGTGCAGAACCATGCATCTTCGTTTTCATAGATAAGATTAAGCTTATTATTATTTCCCCAAAGAAGCCTAATTGGAAAACATCTGATCATTTCAGGTAGATTCATGGTTTGTTCCTTTCCTGTGAGAAGGCTAAAAATAAGATTATCATATTTAATTAATATTGTCAATATTGATAAATCTCGCCAGCCCGTTGCCTGGCAACGGGCTGGCGGAAACCTCTACTCCGAAACTTTTCTCGCCTGCCATGAAGTGATGCACAGCATCCAATTCGGGGCTGTACTCGCTGTACTTGCTTTACTCGCTGTACTCGTTTACCCGCCATAGCTTTAGCGTAGGCGGGCTGTTCTCGCTTGACATTTTTATCCATATTTACTATAATATTGTTACTTTATAAATTAAACAATGAAAAACTTATGCAAGTATTCAATTTTTCAGTCAAAAAGAGATTGGAGATGGGCAGAAATGTAAAAGATTTAGCAGAACAAGGTATGGTATCTGGTGTGGTTTATGGTCCAGAATTAGAACAAAATTTTTACATTAAAATGCGTGAAGCTGACATGAAAAAGCTTTACAGTGAAGCAGGTGAGAGTAGTCTTATTAATTTAACTATCGAAGGTGAGAAAGACCCAATGGAGGTGCTTATCAAAGATGTAGTTTACAACCCGGTAAAACCCTTGATTCATCATGTTGATTTCTACAAGATCAAGCGTGGTCAAAAGATTGAAGCAGTGGTTGAACTTGAATTTATTGGTGAAGCACCTGCGGTCAAAGCTCTTGGTGGTATGCTTTCAACTCCGATTGATGAAGTTACTATCAAGTGTTTACCAAAAGATTTGCTTTCAGAGATTAAGGTTGATTTAAGTGTTTTGAAAACATTTGATGCTGTTATTCATGTCAAAGATTTGCAAGTACCTGAAGGTGTTGAAATCATGGCCGACAAAGACGACACAGTGGCTACAGTTAATGCTATTATTGAAGAAGTTCTTGTCGATGAAAAGCCAACTGAAGAATTACCAAAGGTTGAAGGTGAAGAAAAGGCTGAATCAGGAGAATCGTCAGCAGAAGACAAAGCTGAAGAGCCAGCTGGAGAAGCGAAAAAACCAGAATAATTATCAGATTTTGATAAAATACAAAGAGTACCGTATAATGTTTTTATGACGGTATTCTTTTTTTGTCTAAAGTCATAATAGAAAAATCGTAAATTAACTTTAATTATTTATTTCAGAATATTTATGGAAAAATTATCTTTTTCATGGAAACGGAATTTAAGTATACTACCTTTAATTATTTTTATTTTTGTCATAATGGTTGCCAGCATCTATCTTGTGCTCAAATGGCCAAACAACACCGATCAAGTTGTAGCTGAATCGCCAAATAACACTGACATTGAAAATAAATGCCAGGCGCGTCGTAAGCTTGATGGCTTATGTCTTTCTGATACAGTATCCGAGTCATTCCCAGTAGTTGTCATGATTGACAATCATACAGATGCCAACCCACCATCAGGTTTAAGCCAAGCATCTTTGGTTTATGAAGCTATTGCCGAGGGGTCAATTACTCGTTTAGTAGCTGTATTTGATAGTTCAAGTCAGATTGAAGAAATCGGTCCGATTCGTTCAGCTCGTCCATATTTTGTTGATTGGGCCTCTGAATTTAAGGCCGTTTATGTTCATGTCGGGGGATCAGATGAAGCTCTGACCCTAATACCTTCTCGCAATATTTATGATTTAAATGAATTTTCTAATGGTGGTTATTTTTGGCGAGATATCTATCGTTTTGCTCCACACAATTCCATGACTTCAATGGCTCTTGTTACTCAAGCCACTTCAGAGAAAGGTTGGGATGAATTTGACCAATTTGACAGCTGGATATTTAAGGCTGACGCCGGTATTGAGGACAGGGGGCAAGTATTAAATATAAAGATTGATTTTGGCCAGCCATCTCATGAGGTTGATTGGACTTATGATTCTTCTACCAATTCGTATTTGCGATCTCAAGCTGGGTTAAAATATTTAGATTCAGATAGAAATCAACTCTCAACTAAAAATTTGGTTATCATGTATTCAGAAAGCAAAATAATTGATGATTATGGCCGTCGTTTTACTGAAACAATAGGTAGTGGTAATGCAACGATTTTCCTCGATGGTCGCGCCATTGATGGGGTCTGGCAACGAGATTCTGTCAACAACCGAACCCGCTTTTTTGATGTAGACAATCATGAAATTAATTTTAATGCTGGACCAACTTGGATCGAAGTAGTCCCTGATCATTTTCCTCCAGTGGAGTATTAATATGTTAAAAAAAGTTTCAGGTAAATATGTACTTATTATCTTGGTGATTATAATATCAGCTGGTTTTGTTATTTGGTCTTACAACTTTTTCCAGGGTAAAAATCTTGCCAATCCACCTAAATTTGATTTGTCTGCCTATGACAATCTTCAGAATTGGCCGACACCAGAAGAGGCCTTTGGTGAAACAACTTCAGCCAAAATAAAATCTGAAATTGCCAATTTATTTACCAGTAAAGTTGAGGAGAGTTTGTCAACAAAAAACATAGATGATTCAAAATTTAAATATTCTGGCTTATATCTTCATTCAGAGCTCATGGGTAATACAGGTGAAAAGATTGATCAGCAAATTCAATCTTGGAAAAGCTCTTTTCTCTGGCTGAAGGATTTTGAAATTGTAAATTTACTCAAAAATAAATGTGTTAATGTTGTCATCAATTCCAAGCAAGGTCAAGACAACCTTCAACGCTTGATAAAGGATGAAGCAATTCAGTTTACTACGATCGAAAATAATTCGCAGATTTGTTTCCCTGTTGAGCAATATTTTGACCAAGTAGCAATACTCATGTCCTATTATCCTGGCATTGAATTGATTCCTCTTGACTCCAATCAGGATTATCCTGTGGTGATAAAAATGACTGCCGAGCAAATGGCTGAAAAGTGGGCTGATATTCAAAGTTTATCAGAGATTTATCCTGAAAAAATAAAAATCAAACAGTAAACAATTCATACCGGGCAGTTTACTTTTTATTAGCTTTTATTTATAATATTTTGCTCTTGACTTTTAGCCTGGTTTATATTACTATATTTCTTCCCCTTCAAGGAAAGGAAAACTCATGGGTACTTTGGGCACAGTTTCTATTGTTCGAGAGGCTAAAGTTATTCTGAAAGTTTCTGTAACACATGATGGTTACAATGCTAAAAGGTTCTCTGATGAATTACAGCGACTCATCAGTCGTCTCGAACCTGACTTGCGCTTCAAGGTAATTACTCTGAATGATATTCATAAACTTGCAGGTAAATGCGAGTTTGGTTCTCGAGATTGTTTGGTCGTCATGAATGAAACTGAATATGTTTTTCATGGTGATGTTGATCTGCCCGAAGAAACATATCGTCGCACATTTAATGATCCAATGATTCATCCTGTTTATCGCATTGTCGCTGAAAATACAGTTGTAATTAATTTATAAAAAATCAAATCTCTCGACTTAATTTTGTTGAGAGTTTTTTGTACAACTTTTTACTACAACTAAAATTTAATAACTATCGTCAAACAGTTCAATCACCATCACTCTATCAAATCCGCCTAGATCTTTTTTTAAGTGTATTTTTATTTTATTTAAATTACTTCTTATAATTTTTTCCAGTTTTGCGGTTTGCTTATATCCAAATTCAATTAAAATAAATTTCGGTTGATAGCTCAATTTTGCTACTTGTTTGAAAAATTCTCTATAAGCATCAAGTCCATCTTTCCCAGAATAGAGCGCTTGTTTCGGCTCAAATTTTAATCCGATTTCTTCGGAAAACCTTAAATTTTTTTTATCTTTTTTTTCAAGATAGGGGAGATTGGCAGTCATGATATCAATTTGTTTGTTTTTCACTGGTTCCAATAAATCTCCTTGAAAAAATTTAATATTCGCTTTATGGAATTCTGCATTCTTTTTTGCAACCGCCAAGGCTTTTTTCGAAATATCGGTCGCCATAAATTCCAATCGCAAGCTTCTTTTTTTGGCGGAGTAACTACTCATAGATTTGTAACCTGCAATCAATATCGCCCCTGAACCTGTTCCAATATCTGCAATTGTCATGTTGTCTTTTGCTACTTTCAAAATTTCTTCAACCAGTAGTTCAGTTTCTGGTCTGGGAATTAAAACATTTTTATTTACAAAAAATTTTAAGCCGAAAAATTCTTTCTCTCCTATTAAATAAGCCACTGGCTCGCCAGTCGCTCTTTTTTTTATTAAATTTAAAAATTTAGATAATTGTATTTTGGTTAATTCTTTCTCTGGATAGGTAAATAAATATTCTTTGTTCTTGCCTAAAATAAATGCCAAAAGCACCTCCGCATCAAGTTCAGCTGAATCAGTATTTTTTAATTTTTCAACCATTTTTTCCAATGCAGTTTTTATATCCATAAATACTTAGTTTCTGCTATGTGATATGTGGTCATTTCAGTCAGTATCGGTATTATTCACACAGACTTCTCATTGTTTCTCCTCCCAACATTACCTTGATAATCGGTAGGGGAATATTAAACCATGAATAGGGCTTTATAGTATTTTCATCAATAATACTATATCTTCTTACTAATAAGACATCTACACCTGCAAATTTTCTACCTGAAAATGAGTCCTGAAATGTTGCATAAATCATACAATCAGACAAATTTTCATTTGAAGAATGAACAATAGCCAGGGGATTATAGTTTACGACATTTCCGCTTATAACTCCGATAATAATAGGCAAAACAAAACCGATGATCATAACAAGAATAAGAATTAACCAAATTTGCTTTTTCATAATATATATTTAATTATAAAAACATACCAATGATTACAACCAATTACTACAAATTACTCAATTTTTTGCTTCTCAAATCGTTGTACTTAGTCCACTTACCCCAATTTTTGATCTTCAGCTTTTAACGCTTCAATCATTGGTGCAATATTCCCACTAAGAATTGTAATAATATTATTCCAACTTTGTTTTATTCTGTGGTCTGTAATTCGGTCTTGTGGAAAATTATATGTTCTGATCTTTTCGCTTCGATCACCAGTCCCCACTTGGGATTTTCTGGTTTCACCCAATTCTTTGTTCCTTTTTTCTTCTTGCAAATCCAAAAGTCGAGTTTTGAGCACTTTCATTGCTTTGTCTTTATTTTGCAATTGTGATCTTTCATCTTGACATTGAACCACAATTCCGGTTGGTTGGTGAGTAATTCTAACCGCTGATTTTGTTGTGTTGACGCTCTGCCCGCCATGTCCTCCGGCGCAAAAGGTATCTACTCGAAGATCTTTTTGATCAATTGAAATATCAATATCTTCTGCTTCTGGCAATACAGCCACAGTCACTGTAGATGTGTGGACTCGGCCTTGCTTTTCAGTGTCAGGCACTCGTTGAACTCGATGAACACCACTCTCAAATTTCATGTCCGCGAAAACTTTACTGCCGACAATTTCAAAAATAACTTCTTTGAAGCCTCCGATTCCGGTTTGATTTGAAGCTAAAATATTGACTTTCCAGCCATTGGTCTCGGCATATTTGGCATACATACGAAAAAGTTCAGCTGCAAACAGGGCAGATTCGTCTCCTCCTGCTCCGGCTCTGATTTCCACAATAACATTTTTTTTATCACGAGGATCTTTCGGTATCAATTCTTGTTTGATTTGTTCTCCCAGTTCTTGTATTTCTGGTTCCAAAGTGGTGATTTCTTCCTTGGCCATTTCGACTAATTCTTGGTCGCTATCGGTCAGGGTTGAGGTTGCATCATTGAGTGATTTTATTTTCTCTTCATAAGCAGTAATTAGCCCATAGATTTCTTTGAGTTCAGCATGTTCAGATGATATTTGTTTGATTTTTTCAGGAGAACTCAAAACTTCTGGAGATTGTAAATCTATTTCCAGCTGTTCAAATTTTTCCTTTATTTGTTTTATTTGTTCTTCCATAAACTCAAAATAATTATAACACCTATATTTATAGATTAGTAGTAATCAGTAATTTATATTATCTTTCCTATCTAACAAAAAACCAGCATCAAGAATAGTCCCTGTTTTGCCGGTTCTTATGTTTAGCTATTTGCCTTTTTTTTGTTCCTTGGATTTTGCTCTGACCGCAGCTTTTTCTTTTTTAGATTTTGCAGTCTTTGACATGGTAGAATGTTTTTCCATTCTTTCTTTGAACTTATCTACTCGTCCAGCAGTATCCACAAGTTTTAGTTCCCCAGTATAAAAAGGGTGACATAGATCGCATAAGTCAGTTTTAATTTCCTCGATTGTTGATCCTACTTCAAATTCATTTCCGCAGGCGCAAATAACCTTTGCTTTTGGATTATAGTTTGGATGAATATCAGCTTTCATATTTTTTATTAAATTTTAGCTTAAGTAAGTAAATTCTATCATTAAAATTAATTTTTTGCAAGGTCAATAATCAAATTTACCTAATTTAGGATAAAAATGTTAGTTGTGTATAATCTTTTGTTAGAATTAGAGAAAAATTGTATAATATAGACATGAGTTAGACTCTATGAATCGCAATCTATTAGAAATAAGGCAAAAGTTACTAATTACTAATTATTAATCACAACAAATATCTATGAGTAAAAATTTCTTAATCAAGGGTGCTGTCTGGGGTATTATCCTTGGTACAGTCGGTGGCTATTTTTTCAATCAGAAAACTGGGAAAAAAAATCAAGAAAAAGTAAAGAAAGCCGCTGGCAAGGTTGCCAAGAGATTAACTACAGAATTAACTGCAGTCAAGGAATTATCAAAAAAACATTATGATGAGATTGTTGGCAAGGTAATGTCTGATTTAAAAGAGGACAAATCAATTAGCTCTGATGCTTGGCAAGAGATTTCACAAGATTTAAAGTCTCGTTGGACAACAATCAATTCTGAAGTTAAGAAATATATAAAAGACACAAAAAAGAAATAATTGTTTTTATCAAAAGCCTTGGTTGTCAGCCAAGTCTTTTTTTATTATAATTATAAATAATATGATTAATTTTCTTCACACATATTTACCCGACCCAATCATGCTGGATTTTGGACTTATTGAAATTCATTGGTATGGTTTTTTTATTGTACTTGGTGGATTGCTGGGAACACTGGCTTTGTATTATTTGGTTGAAAAATATAAATTGGACAAAAAGTATTTATCAGACTTAATTTTTTATTTTATTATTTCTGCTTTGGTTGGCGCTAGACTTTATTATGTTATTTATGCTTGGGAGTTTTATCGCACAAATCTGGGTGAAGTATTTATGGTTTGGCATGGTGGTCTAGCAATTCACGGGGCAATCATTGGTGGATTAGTAGCTCTATATTTTTTTATTAGAAAAAACAAACAAAATTTCTGGCTCTGGTCAGACATTATAGTTGTGGGCTTATTAATTGGACAGATTTTTGGCCGATGGGGGAATTATTTTAACCAAGAGATTTTTGGTCGTCCAACTGATCTCTCGTGGGGAATCCCAATCTCTTTGATAAATAGACCAATTGGTTTTACTGATTTTAATTATTTTCACCCGACATTTTTGTATGAAATTATTGGCAATATTTTCATTTTATCAATCCTGATTTTCTGTCATTGGCTTAGTTTGAAAGGAAAAATTCGCCTACCCCATGGTTTGGTGGTCGCTATTTATCTTTTTACTTATTCTTGTCTCCGTTTTGGTCTGGAGTTTTTACGGCTTGATTTCAGTCCGACTGTTTTGAGTATTCGCTGGGCACAAATTTTCAGTATATTGCTTATATTCATTGCGGTTTTTATTGCATTTAAACACCTAAAACAAAAAAAATAAAATTTTGCAAAATTGGGGATAAAGTGGCTAAATTATTTAGCCATTTTTTGCTATAATATATAATGTAAATAAAATCAAAAAGTCAGTTTTCAGAAATTATGCCAGAAACAAAAAATAGGGTTATTTTTATAAGTCTACTCTTACTTATTTTTGTAGTTGTTTTCAGTTTTTTTGTTTCTCGTGATATTGAGGCAACCATTTCAAATGGCGACAACGCTGTCAATTTGGTCGGTCAATACAATGCAGCCGGAACAGTTGATTATTCGAAATCAGGTTTAAATAATGGACCAAATACGCAGGGATTGAACTCTCCCGATGATGTAGCAATTGACGAGACAAATCATTTAATGTTTGTGATCGATAAAAGCAATTATCGAGTATTGGTTTTTAATTTAGATACAGATAACAGCACATTAGACTACACCGCTGATTATGTTCTTGGTCAGGATGATTTTGTTTCAGGTTCAGCCCCAAGTTCTGCAACCGCAGCAAATTTTTCTGCCCCAAGTGGAATTACAGTTGATCCTAGTGGTTCTCGAGTTTTTATTGCTGATTCAGCCTATAACAGAGTACTTATTTTTAGTACAACCTCTATTTCAAATGGAATGAATGCCAGTGTTGTCTTGGGCCAAGCAGATTTTACCAGTTCAGATGCGGCAACAACAGCTACAGGCTTTAGTGCGCCAGAGGGAATTTATTACAATGGATCTGATTCTTATTTATATGTTGCTGATAAAACCAATAATCGTGTTTTAGTTTTTGATGCATCCTCTGGTGTTATTGCCACTGGTGATAATGCTATAAATGTTCTTGGTCAAAGTGATTTTATTTCTTCGGGAGCAGCCACAACAGCCGTTGGATTATCTGCCCCAGTAGATGTAGCCTATGGTGATGAAGTAGAAACTTTGTTTATTTCTGATCAAACAAATAATCGTGTTGTAATACATGTGATAACAGAATTAGCACCACTTGGCGATGGCCGAACAGCTGACAAAGTTTTTGGTCAAGCAGATATGACTTCAGGGGGAAGTGGTTCAGGCGCTGCTCAATTTAACGCACCAAATGGTTTAGATTACGATGCAGGTAATGACAGGTTATATGTTGCAGACTATGGAAACTCTCGTATCCAGTCTTTTGATGTGTCAACAATTGATACAAATGAAAATGCAGCTGACTCGCTCACTGGTTCGATTGGTTATGGTCTTGAATTAATAGATTCTTTGAATTATTTAGCTGTTGCAGAGGTTGGTAAACATCGATTAGCACTTTATGATATTGTTGCTATTGCTCCAGATGAATTACCTCAAGAAGTTTATGGTCGGGTTAATGCTGCTGGTGAAGATATTATTTCCGCTGACAATGGTGCCAACAATGGAGCCAATGATGATGGTTTCAATCTACCCGCCGGAGTTGCCGTTGATACAACCAATCATAGATTATTTATTAGTGATCAAAACAATGACCGTGTATTAGTATATAATTTAAATTCCAGTGATCAATTGGTTGACTATACTCCAGACAAAATACTTGGTAAAACAGATTATTTTGACGCCAGCGCCAGTTCGGTTGCCCAAAACACCATTACCAAGCCAGGTCCACTTGTTTATGATTCAGGCACAGATTATTTATATGTTGCTGATGACAAGAGAGTCTTAGTCTTTAATGTTGCCAGCATTACTGATGGAGAAAATGCCATTAATGTTCTTGCTCAAGCTGATTTTGACTCTATGGCTTCAGCCACAAGCGCTACAGGAGTAACCAGTGTTGATGGTCTAGCTCTTGATCCATCTGGTGACATACTCTATGTCAGTAATGCTTCAAGTAATCGTGTTTTGCTTTTTGATATTTCTTCAATTGGTGATGGAGAATCTGCAGTCAATGTTCTCGGACAAGGAGATTTTCTTTTATCAGGAGCTGATACCTCTGCTTCAGGCATGAGCGCTCCGACTGGTTTGGCATATTCAGCTTCAAAGGATTGGTTATTTGTGGCTGACAAGAGCAATAATCGTGTAACAGTTTATGATGTTTCAACCGTCTTGGACGGAGAAAATGCAAGCGCAGTATTAGGTCAGGTTACTTTTTTAACATCAACTTCAGACACCACCCAATCAACTTTTGACACACCAGTAGGTCTATCATTAGACGATACCAATTTCAAACTTTTTGTTTCCGACTCTACTAACAATCGTGTTTTGATTTTTGATTATGTTAATATTTCCAGTGGTGAAACTGCTGAAAACATTTTAGGTCAGACCGATTTTGTCACCGCATCATCTGGGGTTACGCAGTCAAAGTTTTCTACACCTACGGAATTACTTTTTAATACAGCTAGTCAGAGACTTTTTGTAGTTGATTCTGCTAATAATCGTTCTGTGGTTTTTGATGCATCATCTTCAGCAAATACTTTCCCGACTACCCCAACTCTAAGCACTCCAGCTAACGCTGCCACCTCTGTTTCTCTCAATCCAGCTTGGACATTTTCAACAACAGATGCAGATTCTGATGATTTGTTTTATCGATTAGAGATCTCTACTAATTCTGATTTTGCTCGTACAGCTTATATCTTTGACCAAAGAAAAGATGCCACTGGATGGTCACAAACAAATTCTTATAATTCTGGAGATTCAGCTCTTTTTACCCTGCCAAGTAAAAGTTCTTTGAATACTGGACAAACTTATTATTGGCGAGTTCGAGCAATTGATGCCAAAGGTGATTATTCTGCCTATTCTTCAGTTCGTAGTTTTACAACAGTCTCTCCATCAACAACCGTTTCATTTGTTGAAACAATTTTTGGTAATAATATAAATACAGACAAGACCACAGCTACATATAAATCATTAGAAAAAGCTAGTCTAAGTGCAACCAATACCTTTAGCTCTGCAACCAATACTTTTGGCGCAGGCAAGACAGCCGCCATGCTGGCTTTTGATGCAGATGGAGATGGTGATATAGATGTTTTAACCAAAAATGTTACTGGAGTTAATAGTCAGCTTTACCTCAATAATGGTTCAGCTTCTTTTTCTGGCGGATCCACTATCAATGATTTCGCTGAATCAACACTTTGGGTCAATATCCTTCATGCCGCAGATGCGGAAAACGATGGTGATCTAGATGTTTTTGATAAAGATGGTTATATATATCTGAACAATGGTTCTGGTACTCTTAGTTCCACTGATGGTCCTGAAGCGGCTGCTGTTGGTGATTTAAATAATGATGGTTATGTTGATATTCTTGAAGTTAAAGGCGCTGGTACAGCCAGTAGTATTTATGTCAATGATGGTTCTGGCAATTTTACCGTGCTTTATCCCAACCCATTATCAGGCATTACAGCTGATGATTCCAAGGATGGATATATCGTTGATATCAATGGCGATCAATATTTAGATATTGTTGTTCTAACCAATTCTGGGGCAAGCCGTTTATTTATTAACAACGGAGATTTAACCTTTACGCTTAGTTCGCCTTTTGGTTCCAGTGCAATTTTCTTTGGAACTTTTACTGATATAGATTCTGACGGAGACAATGATTTTATCGCCAAAGATGATAGTGCTTTGGGTGTTTTTTTCAATACTGGTTCGGGCACTTTTACTTCAATCAATGCAATTACCAGTTCATGTCAGACAACCGCTTATAATATAACTGCTTCAGATATTGACGCAGATACTGATCCTGATTTGCTTGTCGCCTGTGGCAATGGCAATAGTCAAAATTATTTATATCGCAACAATGGCGATGGAACTTTTTCTAACGAACAAGCCTTTGCCGGTACAGGGGGCACTTCTGTTATACTAGCTGAAGATCTTGATGGTGATGGTGATAAGGATTTAATGGTTGCTAATGGTGATGGGGGAGAAAACCCGCTTACAGTCACTCAAAATTATTTATATACAACCAGCGCAAGTATTGTCTATGACAAAACAACTCTAGCTACAGATGAAGAGGTTAGAGCTGCTTTTGATTCAGACAATGATGGATATGTAGATTTGTATGTTACAGCTTCCTCTGGTCAGGGAGAACTTTGGGTTAATGATGGAGATCAGTCGTATACAGAATCAAATGCTTTCTCGACCTGTGCCTATGTAGTTGAAACAGCCGATGTCGATAATGATGGAGACTTGGATGTAATTGATGGTTGTAGTAGTGCAGCTGACAAACTTTATATAAATGATGGCTCAAATTCATTCACCGATACTGGCGCAGTCTTTACTGCTAACAGTTTTACCACCACAGACATTGAGTCAGGTGATATGGACAATGATGGTGATATAGATTTCTTATTTACATACAGTGGTCAGATTCCAAGTCTTTGTCTCAATGACGGAGTTGGGACAGCTTATACTTGTTCTGATTTAGGAAGTACGGCATCAATTTCCGAGTCAGGTGCAGACTTGGGTGATATAAATAATGACGGAATTCTTGATATTGTTATTGCACTAAATTCAAACAATGTAACGGTTTATACCGGAGATGGGGATGGAACTTTTACCAGTTCTTCAACCGTTGCTACAGAAACTGATTATGTTAATTTTGCCGATTTGGACAATGATTATGATCTAGATTTTCTTGTTGGTACCAGTACTTTGACTATGCAACTCAATGATGGTTCTGGTAGTTTTAATGAAACCGTTGCTCTTCCAACTTGCGCTGGGAATAATCATTCTTTGGTTGATATTGATAGTGACCATGATTTTGATATTTTAGTTGCTTGTACATCAGGTGGTTCTGAAATTTGGGAAAATATTGGTGATTTAAGTTTTGTCAAACAAGCCTCATTACTTGCAGACGGTGCCGGTGCAGAATATTTTGTCACAAATGATTTTGATTCTGACGGAGATATAGATATCTGGTCAGTCATGCACAACGAAACCTCGAGTTATCGTTTTGATCTCAAACAAACTTATCCCACTGGCACAAATTATATTTACCAAACAGATGAAATTATAGACGCAGGGATCAATGTCTTTTCAGCCATATTAACTGCTGATGACTATGCTCCGACCGGTAGTGCTATCCAATATTATTTAGCATCTGTTGGGCCACAATATAATTTCAGTGGTAATGCCACTGGGACTTATTCGACTTTAAACGGAATCCTTCATGCATCAGATGGGTATGTTTTTGCAGTTGGTGATTCAGGTGCGATAGTCACATCAGATGATTATGGTGCTACTTGGCAAGTAAAGTCAGCTCCTGTCAGCAGTTCCTTTTATGATGTTCTTCCTACAACCGAACTGGAAGGAATTATTATTGGTGCGGGTGGTAAGGTTTACTATACAGGTGATGCATTTGGTACATACTCGCAGAAATGTATGTCCGGAGAAAATCCGCTTACCAGCAGTGACCTTTTTGACATTTCAGCTCATTCTAATATAAGTACTTATGTGTATTTTTCTGGTGCCATAGGCGCAGTGATAAAGGCTGATATTTCCAGTTTGCCGACAATGACTTGTTCTGCTTTAACCACCGGAGTCAGCGTTGATTTGAACGGTATAGCTGAAATGAATAATAATGAAGCCACACTTGTTGCCGTTGGAGATGTTGATGCTGGAGCCGGTACTATTATTACTACTGCCAATTCAGGCTCGACTTGGACTACGAGAACAAGTGGCGTTGCCGTCAATCTTAATGATGTTGATGCAGCCAGTGATACTTCTTTGGCCGTGGCTGTTGGCGATAGTGGAAAAATTTTACTTTCAGTTGATAATGGTGCCAATTGGGCGACAAAAACTTCTGGCACCAGTGAAAATATTAATTCAGTCAGCATCAATGCTGAAGATCCGACTGCTATTTGGGCTGGAGCAAACAATGATACGATTTTATATAGTTCAGATTCAGGAAATACTTGGACCGTGATTACAACTAATTCTAGTTCAGATTGGCAGTCAGTTTCAGCTACTGACGGTCAGGTTATTTTTAGTGGTACAAATGGTGTTATCACTTTTTATCAAAGTTATGATTCAGTCTGGGAAGGACCCATAAGTAATGGTACCAGCTGGGATTTTATTTCTATTGATCGATATATCTGGGTAAAAGCTGTTTTGTCTACAACTGACGCCAATGAACCACCATTAATCAGGGGACTAAATTTAAGTTATTCTACTAACGATCCAGGGACACCTGCTCGTCCAGATGATAATCCACCTGCTCCAAATGCTCCTGCCTCACCAAGCGCTGAAACCCCATCTGTTTTATCATCTACTTCAATTCAATGGAATTTTACTGACAATGCCAGCAATGAGACTGGATTTAAATTGTATGATAGTGATAACACCGCAGTAAAGGATCAAGCAGAAACAAATATTCTCTCCATTACAGAATCAGCTCTGACTCCAAATACCAAATATACTCGTTATATCACTGCTTATAATAATGACTCTGAAAGCAGTCAGGTTTTGTTGCCTGAAAAATATACTTTTGCCAACATCCCAACAATTTCTTCAATTGCAGTTACCAGTTCAACCAGTGTTAATCTTGAATTAAGCAACAATGCCAATCCTGTATCAACTGAATATGCTTTTTATGAAGTAACAACAGGGACATGGCTATCCGCAACTAACACACTTGGTACAGCCAAGATTTATCAGCCATATACCACTTGGGCTCCAAATGGCAAGATTGCCGTAAATAGTTTGACAAAAGGTAGCACTTATATTTTCAAAGCCATTGCCAAAAATGGTGATAGTATTGAAAGCGATCTATCTGCAGGTTATCAGATTGAGGTAACCCAGCCATTGCAAGCTAATATTGTTTTGAGTAAAAAGGTAGGAATCAACATAGATCAGAGTGAAGCTATGTTTAAGCGAGTTGTCTTTGGCCAACCAGTCATGGCCTATGGTGACAAAGGCAGAATCATGAGTGCATTACCATTTTATTCTAACCTAGTTAATGGATATTTGCTTGGTGGTGCTATTTTCTTAATTATATTTATTCTCGGTATTGTTTTCAGTGCTAGTGAAAGACAATATGTATTCAAATTAAAACACATTCGTCATCTTCCAAGATTTGTTTTCAGTGATTGGAAGAGTAAGCAAGCTCACGATGTTTATCGTCAGGTAAGTGGCAAAGAGGTTGATCCTGAAAACCAAAATTTTCATAAGTATCATAAATATTACAAGTATCGTGGTTTGACAATGATCTTGTTATTCTTGGGTGTGATTGCCAAGATGGCTTTAATCTCAATGATATTGATTCTTGTCTATACAAATATTGGCACCAAAGCTTTTGTTAACGAGAGTGGAGAAGTAGTTTCTCCTGGTGATATTTTGACTTATCATATTGACTATACAAACAATGGCCAACAATCTGCCAGTGGTCTTGTCATCCGTGATTCTATTCCAGCTGGATCATCTTATTTGGTGGGCTCAATTAATGTTAATGGTCTGGTTCAGACCGATGTTGCCGGAGATGATTTATGCAGTTTAAATGTCGCCCAAGTGGTTTGTAATATCAATTCTCTTGCTAGTCAGGCCAGTGGTTATATCCAGTTCCAAGTCACAGTCGCTGGTCTTGATGGTGATATTATCATTAATAGTAGTCAAGCAACTTATAACCAAAGTCAGGAAAACAAATATAGTAATTCAGTCAGCAATGAGATAGTTACCAATTTATTACCACAATGCAATGATGGCATAGACAATGATGACGACGGCCAGATAGATGCGCTCGCAGATTATGGTTGTGACAGTATTGAAGATGATACAGAAAATACTGATATATTTATAAATACTGGATCAACCATTGATGTTACAGTTTCTCCGACTTGGCAATATTTCAATTACAAAATAACAGGCAAAGCCAGGTTTACTCACCGTAACGCTTCTCACAGTGTTGAACTTGTTAGCGCTAACAATGCAAATTCAACTGCCACTGTTCGAGTTGCCAGTGATCCGTTTGTTGTTGACCTCACTCAAGGAGCTTCAGTCACAGTTGATAGTGATAATAATAATATAAAAGATTTAAATTTAATGGTTTTAGATGTCTTGTCAGATAGCCAGGCAATAATTGGTTTGAGTACAGTAACTGAAGTCCCTCCTGTTTATCAATGTTCTGATGGCATTGATAATGATGGAGATAGCAAGATTGATTTGTCCGATCCAGGTTGCGCCAACTCTACTGACAACAATGAATATAATGCACCACCTGAAAATCCAGATATCCCAGACCAACCGCAAAGACCAGACGAACCAACAGATCTTCCAGACTCTCCTCCAACAGACACTCCAGGCGGAGGTACTTCTGAAGATATCAGCAATGATTCAGACCAAGATCTCGCTGATTTAACCGAACAAATTAATGATATTGATAATCAAATAGCCGAATCTGATTCAACCACGGAAAAGATTTCTTTGACTTTGGAAAAAACAACCATACAGTTGGAAAAAACAATTCTAGAAGTTTCTACTGCAGTTTCAGACACAATTAATATAGTTAATGATAAATTTTTAGATAATGCCAAGGTTGAGAAAGTCACCTCACAAGTAGTTGCTCCGACTATGATTACTTTCACCACAGTTGGTGTCGCAAATGTATTTACTGCCGCCGCAACTGCTTCAGCCGGAGTTTCAGGTGGTGCTGGTATTTTGTCCTATATCCAATTTTTATTTGTTCAGCCAATCCTTCTATTTACTAGGAAGAAAAGAGAGAAGTGGGGTGTTGTTTATGATTCAATTACCAAGAAACCAATATCTTTAGCCATTATTAGAGTCTTTGATAAACAAAGCGGTCGTATTATCCAGACCAGAGTGTCAGACAACAATGGTCGTTATCAGGTCATTGTTGATCCGGGCGAATATTATCTCGAGGTTTCCAAAGATGAATACAAATTCCCGTCAGAAATTTTATATGGAGCTGTCCAAGATGATAAATATTTTGGTTTATATCATGGCGAGCAGATTTCAGCTGACGATAAATTGGTTTTGAATTATAATATACCAGTTGACCCTGACAAAAAAGCCAAAGTCTTGTCTACGGAAATCAGGCAGAAATTTTTGAAGAAAGTACAGTATTTAATTTCATTTATTGGTCCGGCTGGCGCTTTAATTTCTTTGATTATCAAGCCGACAATTTGGGTTGCTGTAATCTTTGTTGTTCAGGTTATATTACTTCTGATTTTCAAAAAGATGACCATACCTGCAAAATTGAAAAATTGGGGAGAGGTTCTTGATGCCGTCACTGGACGCAAGTTAAAAAATGCCATTGTTCGTATTTTTGACAGCAAGTATAATAAACTTCTTGAAAGCCAAGTGACAGATAGCAAGGGTCGTTATGGCTTTCTGGTCTCCAAAAATACTTATTACTTGACTTCACAGAAATCCGATTATCAGCAATATAAATCTGAAGAAATCCCAATTAGTGATGAGCAGGGCGGTCTGATTACAAAGCGAATTAATTTAAAAAAAGGTTCAGACCATGGTCATTTAGATCAACCACTTAACCCTCTGACCACTCCAAGTCCACAACCAGAAACACCTCCTAGCCCAGAGACAAACCATTCGCCAGACCCAAATTCAAATCAGGATAAATTTGATTATAGTTATAAAATTTAAGTCCCCATGCAAAACCTCCCGCTGTGGAGGTTTTTGTTATAAAAAAACACAACTGTAATTACAATTGTATTTATGTTATTTTTTTAACAAACTGGCAAACGGGCTATTGCGCAGCGGTGCAGTATCATCCTGAAAAGTTGTTTGAACTATTGGCTTTCTCTCAACAGGAGTCTTTACTTCATCAATCATTTTATCCAGTTCATCAAAAAGTTTTCTTGATTCATTCATGTTGGTCAGGCTCTCAACTGTTACATTCAACTGGTTGACTAGCTGTTCAGCTTGTCTTCTTCTGGACCAGATTTCCACAGTTGTCAATTTAGTCGTTGTATAAGATATTAGGCTTTCTTTTGCTTTTACCACCAAATTAAATTCTGATGGCAAGTCATCTTTGGGGACTTCAGGTAGCTTAACTTGGATTACAGCGATAATCCCCGAATCATAGTAGTATGAGTCTTGAGGGTAGTTATTCTTCCTTATCTTTATTAATCCTGAAAGAGTGAAACAGCGAGCATTTTCATCTATCGAAATTACAGCATATTGTGGAATTTCTAGAACCACAAATCTTTTTGCTACTTCGAGCAACCATTCTGGTTTTACTGGAGCCACATGGTCCATGTAAGTTTTTTGACCATAGATTGGATCTTTTTTTCCTCTTTTACCAATACCCACCGCCACTAGGTTTGGTTCATCGCTTTGAAAACAAACCGTTCCAGGTGTTCGATAAACATTACCAGCAGTCTTATGTCGATATTCATATCCACGGCCTCTTGTCATCAGATTGTTATAAAAACCAGCCAAAACTGATTTGTGAATAAGAACAGGATTTCTTGAGCTCGTGCTTGGGGCTCCAAGTGAGTTGAGCATCTTTACCAGTTGTCGACGGATTTTCCATACTTCCTGAAGATATTTATTATTGAGAAAATGATTATAGGCCCATTGCCCAGGCGTGATACCATCACCTTCAGACTTTATTTCAGTATAAATGTCCCAGATCTTCAAATAGGTCATGAAGTCAGAGATTGGATCTTGGATACTTGACCAGGCAATTTGAGCTTTCCTTCTTAGTTCTTTTTCAACTTGTTTATCTGTGTCAGTCGGAGTGTAATAAAGATGGCCATAAGCTGAAAGGAAGGCTACAATCGTGATCATTTCTTCACTACAACCAAAGACGATTCCGCCAACTGTCAGTTGTGCCAGTCTAGGATGAATCGTTAATTTGGCAAACCCCACACCCTTTTTCGTCAGATTATTATCTTTGTCAATTGCATCAATATCTCGTAGTGTTTGCATTGCTTCATCAACTTCTCTTTTTAACGGCATATCAATCAAATCCCATTCATTTGGATTTGTATATCCAAGAGACAAGAGTGTAAGTACAGGATTTTCCAAATAAGTTCTCTGAATTTCTGGTTTTGTGAACGCTGGTCTTTGTTCAAAATTCTCTTTTGTGAAAAGATTAAAGCATTTGCCTGGTTGAGTCCGTCCAGCTCTACCTTCTCTTTGCCTACAGCTAGATTGAGAATTTTCAACATTATGCAAAACAGATGTTTTTGTACTTGGATTTATGTCATTTTGTTTTACAAGTCCAGAATTAATGACATATACAACCCCTTCAACCGTCAATCCTGTTTCAGCTACATTGGTTGCCAGGATAACTCTACGATTTTCATTTGGAGTCAAGGCTTCTTTCTGCTCTTCATATTTCATGCTGGCATACAGTGGGTAGATTTCCAGCTCTTCATTGAGCTTCAAATTTAGAATTGCAGTTTCTGCCATACGAATTTCAGCCAAGCCAGGCAAGAAAACTAGAATGTCTCCGAAAACATTTTCGTGATTGCAGATGAATTCAACTGTTTTTGCTAAAACCATAATGTATCCTGGTTCGCCATCATCATTTCTGGTGTCATTTTTGATTTCCTTTGAACAATATTTTACTTCTACTGGAAACATCTTGCCTTCAACTTGTATTACCGGTGCATTATCATAGTAGGTCGCAAACTTTTCATGATCGATTGTTGCTGAAGCAATAATTACTCGCAAATCAGGTCGTTGTTTCAGGATTTGTTTTAGTACAAACATCACGATGTCAACATCCACAGATCTTTCATGCGCTTCATCTACGATAATCAATGAATATTGAACCAGATTATTTTGACTCATCATTTCTTGAAGCAAAATTCCAGTTGTCATAAAAACAATTTTCTCATGCACCAGGTCACGATGCTTATCAAATCTGTTTTCATATCCAACTTCACACCCGAGTGTCAGATTCATTTCTTCATTTACAAATGTTGCTAGACTCCTGGTTACCAATCTGCGAGGTTCCAGCACAGCAATAGCTTTGCTTTCATCAAGTTTTCCAAAATTCACAAAAAATTGAGCTAGTTGGGTTGATTTACCAGAACCAGTAGGACCAACAATTACAGTCACAGGATTTTCAGTTACAGTTTTAATGATTTGGTCTTGCCAGTTGGTAATCGGGTAGCGGGACACTTGAAAATCTCCTTTCCCGCGGTTTTTTCAATGATCAAAACCCGTTTTAGAGATAACACGGATAGCATAAAATTATAACACTATATTTTTGTTTTGTCAAATTTTAGCCTAAAATTAATTAAAAATAGGGGATAAATGCTTGACTTTGTCTAAAATAGTTTATATAATCATGTCAGACCTTTTTTCAATCATTAGAAGTTATTATCTATGACTTGTGAAAATTGGACAAAAATATGGACCGGTGGTGTAGTTGGTTAACACATCGCCCTGTCACGGCGAAGATCACGGGTTCAAGTCCCGTCCGGTCCGCCATCATAAAAATACCATGAAAATGGTATTTTTATGTTTAAATACGGAAGCAAGGCAAAAGTTTGCCTTGCGCCGGGACTTGAAGGCCGGAGCAATGCGCGACGAGAAAATGTGAGGAGCGCTGCGAGGCCCGGCTCGGAGCGACGAGTCAGAAGACGAGGAGACGGAGAGAAGTCCCGTCCGGTCCGCCATCATAAAAATACCATGAGAATGGTATTTTTATGTTTAAATACATTTATAAGTTTTTGACAAATATATCTGAAAAGAATCATGTCAAAGATATACACACTTTATTTTGTCCTGTTGCCATAAAATTGCTATAATTTAGTTATAAAATAAATTTATATTAAATTCATTCATTAAAATAAAAATGAAATATTATGTCATTTGCAGAACCAATTCAACCATTCACACAGAGACCGGATTTAAAACAAGTAAAAAAAGAATTACCAAAATCTAAATCCGAAGATCCGCTCGATAAATATCGGGATAAAGTGCGAGAGAAAGTTATTTTTGATGCCAAAGAAGATATTGATGACAGAGCAAGAGAAATTGAAAAAGATGTTCAAAAGCTTTTAGACATATTGGCCAGACGAGACATTCAATATGACCGAATAAATACAATTATAGCTTCAAAAAAAGAAGGTACAAATCTTCCAGTTGCCCAGGCAAAACAGATGACTTTATTGCGAAATAAACTTGAACAATATGCTTCAGATATGCGGGAGTTGGTCCCGCGGTTAGATGGTTACCTCCTGGGGCGAATAAAAATTGAGTATGGTCTCAAAAGAGATAGTTCAATCGCCGATCGTTTGAATAATGCTGGCATGCGGGGAAAAACCGAAGCTTTTATAAAAAGTTTAGAGGGAAATATCGATGCGATTAAAGATCGCATTGAATCTAATGAATATGTCCAATCACAGATTGAAGCTCAAGCCCATGAAGAAGCTGAAATTGATCGTGATATTGATGTAACCATGAAAGGGGAAAAATATCAGCAGGGCAAACAAAAACTGGCTGAAAAAGTTACAGCTCAACAAGATAAAAAAGTTGTTAGAGAAAAATTTGATAAACTTGTAGCTGAAGAGGATTTTGATCGTGCTCAAATTGAAAAATCCAATGCTGAATTGCAAAAGGTCATGAATCGCACTCGTTCACTTGCTGGAGCTCTTCGCGCTCTTGAGAGTATTAATGAAATAAAAAATCCAGCCAATGGTCGTGCTTTTGATTTGGATGAAGTAAAAAAAATATTTGAATTATTAAATAGCGACAAAGTATTTACTTCACGCAGTTATATTGTAAATATTTTACCGAATGCAGGTGGTCTTCGCGATACAGCCCGTCGATTACTTGAGCAACGAGATAAAGAATCTGAAAGATTGGAGGCTGACGCTGTGTCCGAAGAAAAAGTTCGCATGAGAATAAATCAACCAGCTGACCAAAGTGAGGCAGACATGGTTGGAGAAATGGCTCAATATGTTGCCGAAGGCATGACAGAGGATCAGGCGAGAGCCAGAGTTCAGTCAGAACACTCTATGACAAGAGATGAAGCTAATGCCTTATACTTTACTGAAAAACAAGCTACCAAATCAGCCATTAAAGCAAGCAAAGAAGCTGTCAAGGCTCGACAAAAGCAACTCCGTGAAGCCGAAAAACAAGTAAAGACTGAAAACAAAGCTGAATGGGCTCATGTTAAAAGGGTTAATCAAACAGAAGAAGATGTTATTACCGAGTCAGCACTTAGACGCTTTGAAGAAAGGGTTAGTCCAGGGGATGCTGTTAGAAAAACCGAAGCCATGTATCCGCCAACAAGTTCTGAATTACGCGCTGGTGCGAAATTAGAGAAACAAGAACAACAAGCCCAAAGAGATTTAGAGAAAAAACAAGGGGCTGAAGAATATTCCGAGGTTGAAAATTTGAAACCAAGAGAGCTTGCTATGCGTGAAGAAATGGCTAGATTGATGACCGAAGATAAACTCTCTGAATCTGATGCCCAAAAGCGTGTAGCAGAAATGTTCGCAGTTTCAGCCAAAGAGTTAAAAAATATTTTATCAGCTGAAGTTAAAGATTTCAACCTATATGCAAGATTAGCAAAGAAAAGTGAAGCTGTACAAACTCAAGTAGAAAAAGGCGGACAGAGAATGGACAAACAAAGTCAGGCAAAGGAAAAATATTTTGCCCTTAATGCTGAATTGCAAAATAAATATACAGAGCTGTTTGATTTTATAGATATGGATGAGTCAAATCGAGCTGGAGCAATCGCAATGGGTCTGGATGCTTTCTTTCGTATCGCACACAACAAAGAATTACTAAATAAAAAATATAGTAAAATAGAACTAAAGAAAATAAAATCTTTAACCAAAGAAGTAAAAGCTCTTGATAAACAATTTACCAAGCTTACAAAGAGTAAAGCTTGGGAGCCTGGAGCTGAAGATACTGCTGAATACCTCCCTGATTCCAGAATAGAAAAAACTCAACTTGCAATCCTGTCTGCTGATGCGATTAGACGAAGTGTCGAACAGCAATATCAAATTGACTTAGAAAATATCGAGGGGTCTAGGGCGCAGTATGAAGAGCTTATGCACTCTAGTCGGGAGTTCAGGTTAATGGCTGAAGCTTACAAAGCAAAAGTAGAATCTCTTGACCAAGAGATTGATATCACCGGAACCAAAGCTGTTCGGAAACAAACAGAGCAGACCGCTGAAAAAAAGAAAGGCTGGTTGTGAAGAATATTTAGTTAAAATATCCATATAGAAAAAACTACCTCATGAAGGTAGTTTTTTTATGGAAATAGAAACCACCAGCTCAAGCTGGTGGTTTCTAGCTTACAGGCAAAAAGGGCTTGCTTTAGCAACATCAACCACTTACTTTATTTCTCAACCCCACTAACATGACCAGCATCGGGATTTAAAAATTTTACTTTGTCATCCTGAACTTGCTTGTCCATCGAAGTTTTAACGAAGATGGATTTCAGGATATAACGAAGCATACTCAACACTTGACCCTAGATATCAAGAGAAGCATAATCAATCACTTACTCAATATCAAACCAACTTACTTCAGCAAAACAACAACTCACTTAATTATTTCACCCCACTAATACGGTAAGCATCGGGGCTTGCCTGCCGTAATCTTGATGAAGGCAGGTCTGGGTGAACAAGCGCGTCATCAGAACCACGAACTTGATCAAAACAATTCGCATTTGTTCACCCAGTAGTTTTTGGCTACTTTTTGCCTGCCTACCGGTAGGCAGGCTACCAAAAAGCATGCCCTGGACTTGATCTGGGGTAGCAAGCGTAGCTTTATCAATCACTTATTCTCAAAAAACTTGCGTTAGCAGTACCAAGCACTTACATTTAGATTAATCGATTGACTACTACTTGCAATTACTTCACCTTTAAACGCACCCATCAGCTGTCGCTGGGTAGTTTTTTCATTGAAACAAAAAATCCGTTAAAACGGATTTTTATTATTGATATTATTTTAATTTTTCAACAATTTTCTCAAAAACTTTTGGTTCAAATTCAGCTATATCAGCCAAGACTTTTCTATCAAGTTCAATTTTATTTTTCTTGATTAGTCCGATAAATTTACTATATGACAAATCAAACGGTCTGACCGCTGCATTCAATTTTACCTGCCAAAGTCTTCGGCTTGTCCTTTTCTTTAATTTTCTGCCTGTATAGGCCTGAACCCCAGCTTTTTTTACTGCTGTTGTTGCCAGACGAATTAATTTTTTTCGTCCCCATTTATAGCCTTTGGTTTTTTTCAGGATGTTTCGTCTCTTCTTTGAATGAATTGTTCCTCTTTTTACTCGAGCCATATTGATTATTTAGGATTCAAATTATTAAAACAATGTGTAAAAGGTATCTTTATGCGTATGGAATAAATCTTTTAATATTCTTTTTCGCTTTATTTAGGATTTCTGTTCGCTTTCTTTTTTGTCTTGTTACTTTGCCCGATTCTCTTGAATTAAAATGATCTTGCCCAGCTGGCATTTTTAAAACTTTATCATTTTTAGTCAATTGTATTCTTTTTGAAACAGCTTTTATTGTCTTCAGTTTTCCCATATGTATATTTTTCAACTATTATTTATTTTCTTTTGAATTTTCTGGGATAATTATCATTGTCAGTTTATTGCCCTTTTTCTCAACATTTTGTTCAATTATATGAGGAGTATCAAGCTTCTTGGTAAATTCTCGGATTTGTTCCTTTGCTTTGTCCATGTGCTGAAATTCTCTGCCTCTTAATATCATTTCCAGCCGTACTTTATTACCTTTTTCCAGAAATTTTTTGGTTTGATTAATCCGAGTTTCTTGATCGTGCTCGCTTATTTTCGGTGAAAGTCTAATTCCTTTTGTCTCGATTTTTTTCTGTTTCATCTTTTGTTCTCGAGCCAGTTTTTCCTGTTTATATTTAAAACTTCCAAAGTTAATAAATTTTGTTATCGGTGGAGTGACATTTGGATTTACTTCAATTAAGTCTAGACCCAAATCTTCTGCTTGTTCAATCGCCTCCATTAATTTCATTTCTCCCAAAAAAGTTCCTTCATGATCAATCACTTGAACAACTTCAGCCTTTATTTGCCGATTCATTTTATATTTTTGGGTTTCTTTTTTTCGTTTAGCGAATTTGTATGATTTTCTCATTGCTATTTTTTATAATAATATACTTATTTTTATCTAAAAACATTTATTAATATTGGCCTATTCAGCCGAAGCTCTATAAAGACTGTATTCTTTTATTAAGCTGGCTTGCCAACCGAACTTTACAACAGAATTAGCTGGCTTGCCAGCCGAAATTTACAACCGAATTAGCTGGCTTGCCAGCCGAAGCTCCGAAGGAGCGTAGGCTGGTGGAGATGGCGGGAGTTGAACCCGCGTCCATGAAGCTTTACAAATTGAGTCTTCTAGAATAGTTTACTTTTTTGATTTAGGTTTTGTAGATAGAAAGTAAACCAAATTCTACAAATCCGAGTCCAATAAGAATTTCAATTGTAAGCTTGGACAAATTACAATTTAAGCCTTCGATATGACATCTCGCTCTGCCTAGAAGGCATTAGCAGTGAGACGGTTGAGTTTAAAAGTTAAACTGCAACAGTTGCAAGTGCTGGCATACTGAAAGTAGCCTTTAGCTTGCTAACAAATGTATTTGCATTTGTAATGTTTGAACCAGTTTTATGAGTTAGCTCGAGCTCATCTAGCACAATTTGCTCCGGCAACATGTCGAAGCCCAGCATCCCCAAGATTTAAATTTGAATCATTAAAACTATTTTTACAACCTGATATTTTTTATTAATATTTCAAATTTCGTTTAATTTCTCGGTCAATATCTCGTTTTTTCAATGTTTCTTTCTTGTCAAAAGTCTTTTTTCCTTTGGCAATCGCAAACTCCAATTTAACAAGATTGTCTTCAGTATACACCTTTATCGGGACTAATGTCAAGCCTTTTGTTTTTAATTTACCTAAAATTGAGTCAATTTCTTTTTGATGTAATAACAGTTTTCTTGACCTGGTTGGTTCGTATTCTGGCATAATTCCAGCCTTGTTATATTTGGTTATATTTGCGTTAATTAAAAACAATTCTGGACTTGGCTCGTGTTTGACCACCACAAACGATCCATTTAGGTTGATTTGACCTTCTTTTATGGATTTAACTTCATGTCCTTGTAATAAAATTCCAGCTTCAAATGTTTCAATGAAGGTATATTCAAACCTTGCTTGTTTATTGACAATAGCTTTCATATGACTACAATTATATCTGATAATATGTTATTGCTCAATATATAGCAAGGGCTATACTGCCAATTTATGTTAAGTTTGTCAACAACGGCTTCATGTACTATAATATAGAAGTAATTAAAATATGAGTGAAACTAGAAATCAATTAGTAAATTTATCCATCTTGACGATAATCAAGTTTTTTTTAGTCATCTTATTGATTATTTTTCTTTATTTAATTCGAGACTTGATTTTGATTTTGTTTGTTTCCTTGATTTTGTCTTCTGCTCTTAGCCCAGGTGTCGATTTCTTAACAAAGAAAAAAATTCCCCGAACATTAAGTATTTTATTTTTCTTTTTATTATTTATTGCGATTGCCATTGCCATTATCACCTTGATTGTGCCGGTGTTGATTTCCCAGTTTAGTGAATTGCTCCAGTCAGGGCCAGTTTATTACAACAAATTGCAGACGCTTTTCTCTTCTTTGCAAACCTTTTCTGCTGAACATGGCCAAAGTGACAATTTTCTGAAAGCACTCAACATTTTCCAATCTGAAATTTCAGCCTCTGCTGGTGGTTTTATCGGTTCTTTATTTCAATTTTTTGGTGGTATTTTTTCCTTTGTCATAACTTTGGTTTTGACTTTTTATTTATTGCTTGAAGAAAACGCCATAAAACGAGCATCGCAGATGATTGTGCCCTACAAGTATCATGTTTTTCTGTCAGAACTTATAAATAAAATCCAAAAGAAGATCAGTTCTTGGTTAAAAGGTCAGATTGTTCTAAGTCTCCTAATTGGTTTTTTCGTATTTATTTCCATGATGACTCTCGGGGTAAAGTACGCTTTAGTCTTAGCACTTTTGGCTTTTTTGGGAGAATTTATTCCATACTTAGGTCCTGTGCTGGCGGCTTTGCCCGCAATCCTAGTTGCATTTATTGATTCCCCATTAAAAGCTTTATTTGTTTTTATAATTTTCGTGATTATCCAACAAGTAGAAAACCATATTTTAGTCCCAAAGATTATGCAAAAAGCAGTTGGGTTAAATCCTTTAATTAGTATTTTAGCCTTGCTTATTGGCGCTCGATTGGGTGGGGTAATGGGTGTAATCTTGGCAATTCCTATAACAACTGCTATAATAGTCATTATTTCAGAAATTTTTACCAAAGATATAAAAACTGACCAAATTTCTTCATAATTATGTTTGTTATTCGTAAAGCACTCGTTTTCTTGAACCCGATATTATTTATTATTGGGCTAGAAGTAGTTTTCCGCAATAAAGATTACTGGTGGATAGCATTAGTTGTCTCTATCGTACTTTTGCTACTTACAATTTGGGATTTTACCAAGAGAAAACTCAACTTTCGTTTCCTTAATTTTCTTCTATCACCATTACTTTTTCTTCTTATAAGTTATTGGTTTATCTTTTTTATTAATACCGAATTATATTTCAGATTGATTTATTCTGTTGTTGCCTTATTTCAGCTTGTCTTACTCGATCAGGTTTTGAATTATTTTTACTTTGCAAGTAAATATCAGCCATACACCTTGGAAAATTTAGTTTTTTACCAAAATCTCCTCGCAGGTTTTTTTATCTTCAGCAGTTTATTTAGTACCATGATTTTTTTGCGTTTAAATATTTTTATTTTATTATTTATCGTCTATACTTTAAGTTTGGCAATGATATACAGTATCTATTGGAGTCACAAGATTATTTGGGCCAAGTCAAAGTTGTTTATTTTTATTGTTCCATTGATTTTATTAGAATTATTTTGGGCGGTGAGTTATCTGCCTTTTAATTATTATGTAAATGGTATATTGATGGCGGTTTTCCTCTATGTTCTTGTCGGTCTTGGTAAACTGTTCCTCCAAGAATCACTTAATAAAAAACAAATAATCAATTATTTAGTTGTTGCAGTAATTTCAATTATTTTAATTGTATTTTCTGCGCAGTGGAGTTAAATATTTATGGCTACACAAAAACAAAGTAAAACCTTAAGAATTTCCTTAGTTCTATCACTGATTGTGGCGGTTTTGTTTGGCTTTTTAGCTGGTATAGTCGGTGAGTTGTGGATAAACAATTTCCTAGCGCCAGATGTTCAATTCAAGAACTATCGTGATCTTACCACCAGGCTGGATGATCTGATTGCCAGTAAAAACAGAGAATTAAAAGATATTTTAACTGATTATGATTTTTCATATCAAAAAGTTGTTGAAAACATTCAACCGGTTACTGTCCGTTTTTACAATTATAAGAAATCTGGCAATCGCCTCGAAAATATTTATTTAGATGACCAGAGTTTGGGTGGGGGATTTATTCTTACTAGTGACGGCTGGCTAGTGACCAACCAAAATGTGATTACAGATCCGAAGAAACCATATTCAGTACAAATTGGCAATAAAGTATATGAAGTCAACACTATTTTTGCTGACACGCTGACTGAAGTAATTTTAGTCAAGATTGACGCAAACAATTTACCTGTCGCCGACTTAGGTTCATCCAACTCTCTTATTAGTAGCCAGACCGTATTGCTTTCCGCTCTTGGTGGAAATGTTGTCCGAACCACTGTGAAAAATTTGAATTATGCAGACATTAATTCTTCAACGGATTTAATTCAGTCTAGCGAAAATTATTATCGTTATGTCTTGCTCGATGGTAGCTTTGACAAGATATATTTAGGTTCTCCAATCGTCGGTTTGAGTGGCAAGATTATTGGTCTGCTTCTTAGCTCTGATGGTTTGGTTTTGCCAATTGACAATCTGGCCAATGTTATGAAATCAATTGTCCAAAAGGGTGAAGTTGAACGCAGTTTTCTCGGAGTAAACTATTTGGATCTACAGCTTGTGCCAAATTTTGATGTTAACACGACAAAGGGGGCTTATTTGATTTCAGGTTCTCGTCCCGCAGTTATTCCTGACAGTCCTGCTTCAAAAGTCGGGTTGAAAGCAGGGGATATAATAATAAAAGTTGAAAGTGATGAAGTAAATGAAAAAAATAGTTTGACTCGTTTGATTCAGGATTACCAAATCGGAGCGGACATCCAGTTGACAATCATCAGAGATGGCGCTGAACAAAAGGTCAATGTTGTCTTGGAAAAACTGTAAATATTTATAAATTAATAATATAATTTAATTAGCTGTCAGCTTTGGCTTATGGCTCCATCCAAATAATATGTCAACTTCATTGAATATAAATTATTGGAAACTTCTAAAAAGGCGTTGGCCAACTTTACTAATTATTACTTTGGTTTTTTTATTGGTTAGTTTGGTTTTTACCCTACTTCAGCCTTTTCAATATGAGTCAACGGTAAAAATTCTTGTCATCCAGAAATCTGCGGTCAATCTTGATGCCTACAGTGCTTCGAAGTCAGCCGAACGAATTGGGCGCAACTTGTCACAAATTATTTATTCATCAAGTTTCTTCAATAAAGTTTTTAATTCAGGCTATCCAATTGACACAACTTATTTCAAGCAAGATGAAGAAGACCGCCGTGACCAATGGGCCAAAATGGTTGATGCCCAAGTCCCAGGCGGAACTACAATATTACAAATTAGTGTTTATCATCAAGACCGTTCACAGGCCCAAGTAGTGGCTCAAGCCATTTCCTATGTACTTTCTGGTCAAGCAGAAGAATATGTTGGTATTTCTGATGTTGAATTAAAAGTTGTTGATACTCCACTGACATCACAGCTTCCAGTCAAACCAAATTTTTTATTAAATTTAGCCTTTGGGATAATAATTGGATTTTTTCTTTCAATGGCATATTTAATTCTGACATATACTGAAGAACATGAAATAAAAGAAGTTTTCCTCGCCAAACCAAAACCAAATAAAAAACAAATTCCAGTGCAAAAACTTACCTGGAGTCAAAAAAGATTTTTGAAAAAACAGCGCAAGTTAGATTCTCTGAAAACAAAAAATCATAAACCTAGAATAGAACTTCCAGATGTAGAGAAAAGTTTGAAAAAGGATAAACTTTCAAAAACCGATTATTTTGTTGCCAAACAGCCAGAGCCTGCTCGGCCCCAAGTAAATTTCCCACCAGCAGAAAATCAAAATACAGATTTAGCCCAGAAAAACCCAGAGTTTGATCTAAAAAAACTACCTGATTTCAAAGATGAAGACCATATCCAATCGTTATAGAAATTTATTATAAACAACAAAAAACAACGGATTTTTTCCGCTGTTTTTGTTTTGTAACTATTTGAAATTTACCAATATTACAATATTTCACTATTTCCAACTTTATTTTCAACATATTTCTCACATATTTCACACTCATTATCAACTATTGACAATTTATCATATCTATGATATAATGCTTTGTTAATCTGCCCTAGTCGTACTTAGTGAAACACAGCACTTTTTCCACGAACATGGGCATGAACTGCCCAGGGAGGAATGGAATGGCATCGGTCCTGTACCGGGATGTTCAGTTCGAGTCGGCCGTGCTGGTCAGGGTTAGAGACCTGACAAACATGCTCGCGGCCCAGAATGCCCAGGTCATGCAGGCCATGGTCCTGC
>MFGJ01000007.1:165760-165919 GCA_001778235.1 Candidatus Falkowbacteria bacterium RIFOXYC2_FULL_36_12 | reverse complement strand
TCCGCGCAGCCGAGCTCACCGAGGAGCTCGAACAGCTCCTCTCACCCGAGGATCGTTCTGGCATCACCCGCCAGAACCTGCCGGCCGTCAACGGTCCCGACGACCTCTGGGGAGACGACTGGACCCTCGAGGGTGCTCGTCTCCCCGACGACTCGCCCG
>MFGJ01000007.1:163202-165699 GCA_001778235.1 Candidatus Falkowbacteria bacterium RIFOXYC2_FULL_36_12 | reverse complement strand
TCCGTACGACGAGCCCCTGAAGGACAACACCTACAAGATCGTCGTGGGCATGGTCATGCTCGGCACGATCATCGGCGCCTGGATCGCCTTCTTCCCCCTGTAGGGAAGAAGTCCACTTCTGTCCTGTCGTGATTCAACGCCAAAAAAACCAAGTTCAAAAAAACAAAACTTCCCATGACAACTGTCCTGGGAAGTTTTCATTTTACAAGGGCTTTAATTCATTCACTTACTCAACTGTCATTCCGTAGGTATTGCGTAATCAACAAACTTATTTCCAACTCCACCATCCACTATTGACTTATTATTAAATCTATGCTATAATACTTAGTCAAGCTGGGAATATAGTACTGGAAGATATTAAGTTCACTACAAAACAGCATAAATTAGACTAAAAACTACAACAAAATCAAGCTTCAATCCGTAAATTCAATTTATTTGAACTTATCAATTGATCCTTGAATAGAGTCAGACAGAGACAACCATAGGCTGGAAGCCTGGAAGGGGTCCATCATGAACCCGAATGTGCGCAGGTCGCTGTTCTTCTTGGCCGCCGTCGCGGCCGTGACGCTCCTCCTACTGGGGGGGCAGCACCTCTACACCCGCTGGGCCGACCAGCGGGTGGTCGAAAACATCAAAAACTCCCCCGGCCCCAAGGGCACACCCGGCATCAACTGCTGGGACATGAACCACAACAACGAGTGCGACGCCGAGGAGGACGTCAACGGCGACCTCCAGTGCGACGCCGAGGACTGCAAGGGCGCCGACGGAGTCGACTGCACGGACGACGGCCACTGCGAAGTGGTCTTCGTCCCCGTCGAACCATGCCCCGGCGACGACTGCGTCGCCGAGGGTACGCCCGAGCCGCCCACCCCGCCGAAGAAGGCCAAGCGCCTCAAGCGCACGGCCAAGCTCCCGCCCCTCCCGAAGATCCGAGTGGACGACACCCCCGCTTCCACCCCCGCGGTGGATGTGGAGGTAGCCACCTTCACACCCGACGGGTCCAAGGTGACCCACTTCACCGCACCACCCAATGCCGCCGGAATCATCGTCGTCCGCACCAGGACGACCTACTTCCCACCGCGTCGTTGACCCAGGTCAACGCGCGCACCGTTCCCCAACACATCGGCGTGAATCACGCCAAACTCAAGTTCGAAAAAACAAAACTTCCCACGACAACTGTCCTGGGAAGTTTTCAATTTAAAATATTTTTCATAGCCTTCACTCATCCAACTGTACTCGCTGTACTTGCTGTATTCTGTACTCGCTTGACATTTTCATCTATATTTCACCACTATTGACTTATTATTAAATCTATGCTATAATACTCTGTTAAACATTAAAAATACAAGAATTAGGTATAATTGCTGTGAAATTTAGCTAAAATAAGCCAGTTTAAATTATAGATAAAGCTAGAATAACAGCAATTGGACCTAAGTCCAAGAAGTTCGTCACAAGTTCGCAAACCCATGCCGGAGGAACACCATGAAGCGTATCGCTTCCATCGTGGCCATGTTCGGGATGTTCTCTTTCACCCTCACCACCCTCGCCAACCCCGCGCCCACCCCCGCCGGCACGACCATCGACCACACGGTCGTCGTCGTCCCCGGATCGGTCGAGGCCACCGAGGTGGTCGAAACCGAGTCCGCGCGCCCCCCAGTCTGCCCTGTCGGTGAGCACTGCCTGGTCACCGAGCGTTCGCTCTTCCTGACCACGGATCCCGGAGTGCCCCCCATGGAGCTCACCGAGCACCAGGTTCTCCGCTTGCAGGACAAGCAGGAGGAGGGTCTCTCGACCGGTGCCAAGTGGGGCATCGGGTTGGGAGTCGGTGCGGTGGTCCTGACCGCCATCGTGGTCGGTGTCGTCTGTGGCACCGGACACTGTGACGGTGACACCGAGCTGACCGGGACGGTTCGCGTCTCGGACGGCACCCGACGCTGACGGCTTCGGCACGAACAACAACATCAACGCGCAACAGCGCAACCCACGCGGTGGAGAAGTCAAAACAATTTGATTTCTTCACCGCTGGGAAAGGATTTTTACAACTTAAGTATTTGTCACCCTGAATTTATTTCAGGGTATAAAAAAACATTCAAAGCTCAACCAGTAACTTCAATTAACTTGAATTTATCAATTGATCTTTGAAAGGGAACAACAACTGATAGGCTGTTAAGCCTGGAATCACGGAGGCTCTCATGAAGAGCATGTTGCTCACCCTCGCCACCCTGTTCGCCCTGTTCGCCACCCTCACCCTCAACGCCTGCGGTAACGAAATCCACGACTCGCGTCGGGTCGTCTTCGACGACCCGGTCCCCGTCACGGGGACCGTGTCCACGGTCAACGTGGACCTCGACAAGTGCTTGAGCGACGACGACTGCTCGGAGGTGGAGCTCTGCGAGCTCTACCCCGAGGCCAGCTCCGTCGGCGCCGGCGACATCTACACCTGCCAGCTCGGCTGCGATGTCTCCTTCGAGGAGACGCGCGGCGAGGACGGGTCGTA
>MFGJ01000007.1:141339-163155 GCA_001778235.1 Candidatus Falkowbacteria bacterium RIFOXYC2_FULL_36_12 | reverse complement strand
TGCGACGGCGACACGGACGGCAACACCGACTGCGTCGACGACGACTGCGACGGCAACACGGACGATCCGGACGATCCCACCCCCACCCCCTGCGAAGGCGACTGCGAGGTGGTCAGCCTCGAGTTGGTCTGCTGCTACGACAGCATCGAGGACTACTCGGCACAGATGCGTGGACAGTTCTCCTGGTCCGAGGCTACCGAAACGCAGCCGGACGCCTGGGGCGCCGGTCGCGACCTGCCGATCGACTCGGACGGATGCTTCCGCTACGAGATCGAGGACCGGACGGTCGTCTACCGCAACTTCTGGGTCGACATGACCGAGGGGATCGCCGAGACCGGACGCTGGGTTGGCGATGCGCTCGCTCCCCGCGAGTGCTGGGTCAACGGGAGGCGAACCACCCAGTTCGACTTCACCGACTACCGCGGCTGGTACGTCCCGAATCCCCATTCGGACCTCTAGTCGGCTCCTTCCCACCGTTCCCAACATCGGCACGAATCAGTGCCAAAACCAAGTTCGAAAAAACAAAACTTCTCAAGACAGCTGTCCTGGGAAGTTTTCAATTTTAAAAGAGTTTTTAATATTCACTCACTCAACTGTCATTCCGCATTTAGTGCGGAATCAACAAACTTCTTTCCAAACACTTTTACTTGTCACCCTGAGCCTGTCGAAGGGCCAATATTACAATATTACACTATTTCAACATTCCAATATTTCACTATCTCAACAGCATATTGACACATTTATAAAATTATGATATATTGCTATGTCTTATTGCCAGTAAATTTTACTTAAATCTTGAGTAAATATTACTGGTAACAATGCCAGTCAGTTCGTTGAAAACGCACCAGAGACACCCACGACGAGGAGGGGACGATGCGAAGATTCTTGGGTTTGATTATTGCTTCATTGTTCATTTATTCCTGTAGCTCAACATCAGTTGATTCTACTCCAAATATTAATAATGATGATGCTGGAACCCATGTTTCTGTCAATCCGCGTGTTCCTGTCAATGATGTTGTTTGCCTAGAAGAAGATGTAAATCAGAACAATTGTGGTCCATGGGGCTGTGATGTTCGTTATGCTGATATCAATTTCAACCATGAAGACATTCAAACTTCTGAAGAGATTTCCGTTAATGAATGTGAAGAAGATTCAGATTGTGATGGCGAAGAAATTTGTAATTGCACCGTTGGAAACAATTGGGAATGTACAGTCCCATCATGTTATCATGGAAGCTGTGGTAGAATTCTGGTTCTTCATCATTACTGTGAAATTGGTTGTGGTGAAAATGGCTGTTTGCAGTGTGTCAATGATTCAGACTGTGGTGTTGGTGGTGGCTGTGGTTGTACTGAAGACAACACCTTTACTTGCCAACGACCGATTTGTTTCAATGGTTATTGCTCGGCTGAAATTACTTCCAGTGAAGATTGTGGCAGTATTCCTTGTCAGGAAACTGGTTGCGCTGATTGCTTGACTGATTCAGATTGTGATTATAACAACCCCTGTATCATTGGCGTTTGTCGAGATGACAATACTTGTCAGCCCAATTATTACTGTGCAGATGGTGAAGCTTGTCTGTTGGACGATAATCTTGAGCCTTTCTGTGTTCAGGAAGACTTTGAGTGTTTGATGGACATTGATTGTTTTCAGTTTGAGGACATTTGCAATGATTACATCTGTGAAAATTATCATTGCCAGCCAAGTCCGGTTGTAGAGCATCTGAATTGTGGTTTGAGCATGTACTGTTTTTCCGGTGAATGTCTGCCTGTCGGTTGCGATGATGGCGATTTGTGCACACAAGATTTATTTGATCCGTCTATTGGTTTGTGTCAGCATAGAGAGATTGTTAATTGTTGCCTAAATGACACAGTTTGCGCTGATGAAGATGATTGCACTCTTGATCTCTGCATTGCCAATCGTTGTTCCAATGTTGAAATCGCTGATTGTGTTTCTAATCCAGAATGTACGGTTGATGAAGATTGTGTTGATGACAATCCATGTACAGATGGTGGATACAAGCGTCCCGAGTGGTGTGATAATGGTACTTGTGTTGTTGTAAATACTCCGAATTACGGACTTTGTGGTATGGATGGTTCTGGCTGGTATTGCTTCGAAGGTGAATGTTCATTCTTCTATTGTTCAGACAATGATCCCTGTACTATGGATCTGTTTGACGGTGTTAATCAGACATGTTTCTTCTCGTACATTCAAGGTTGCGATGATGGAGATGTTTGTACCTTTGAAGTCTGTGATGAGAATGGCTGTCATGTGGAAAGAGAACCTGATTGCATTAGTTGTGAAAATGATCAGGATTGTGGCTACAATGATGTTTGTACTATCAATACTTGTGTTGATAACCTGTGTCAGAGTGAAGAGGTATGTTTGTATGGAATGTATGGTGCGATTCAGCGCCTGTGTTCCGTTGATCAGGACTGTACTGATCCAAACTTTGGTCCCTATTGTTTGACCTTTTCATCAAATGGTAATGATTTTGGGATCTGTTCTCGTTGTTACACTGTCAATGGTCAGGTAGTTGGTTGTGAAGAAGGTCAGTGGTGTAATGAAATTGATGCAGATTATTTCCTCGCTGGTGAGTTTGGTTCAGATAATGTTTATCAGTTGACCGTCAACCAGTGTTTCCCGATTGAGCCTTGCTATGGTGATAGCGCTTGTGATGACAATGATCCTTGTACCATTGATCATTGTGTGTCCAATACTTGTCAGTACACTACAGATAGTGCTTGCATTGAAGTTGTTGAATGTGAAGATTATGAAGATTGCGCAGATGATGATGGTTGTACTTTTGAATATTGTGAAGACAACAAGTGTGTGGTAGTTCCTCTCGCTGATTGTACTACTTGTCAAGATAATGATGATTGTGTAGATGTTGCTGATTTCTGTGGCTCATATGGAGCTGATTGGATTGTTCAGACCTTGCCAAATTGTCAATACAATCGCTGTGATGTGGATTATGTTTTGTGTGAAAATGGTTGTACCAATGATACTTGTGTTGAACTGAATCCAGAATGTGATGAAGATACTGATTGCGATCCTCTTTCGATTTGTCTCAATGGTGAATGTGTCTGGAGTAATGAAGTGGTAACCTGTCAGATTACCTGTCCTGTCCAGTTTACCGATGTTGTTGTTTGGTGGGGAAGTAATCAGCAAGAGTTTATCGAATCAGGGTTGACTTTCTCTGCTACATTTGCCGATCTCTGTCATTGGGAAGCCAATCATCCGACATTCATGTTCAATTGTACTGACTACACCAATTGGGGTGAAGGTTATGATGCTATTGTTGAATGTAATCAGGACAACTACAGAATCATTCGTGACCCAATCGAAGGTGATCATGGTAAGATGCAACTTTTCGTTGACGATGTTCTTTGTAGACAGTAATAATTAATTTCTAAGTGTACTTAAATAAGTATGCTTTTTTATTTAAAAAAAATGAAATTATTGTCCACAAACAACCAATCAACTAACAACTTATCAACTAACAACCAACAACTATCAACTAATCAACTATCAACTAACAACTATCAACTAATAAACTATTTCTCCACTTTACCTAAAGCTCACTTTTCGCTATAATAATACTAGAAAGCTTAGGCCTAACTAAGGATTTTTATGGTTAAAAAATTTGGGAAAATTTGGCCAATAGATGCTGTGGTTGCAGTCACATACCGCTGTAATGCAAGATGTGTCATGTGCAATATTTGGCAGATCAAAGATTTCCCTGAAATTCAGGCCAGTGAATACCTGAAGTTACCAGCCACCTTGAAAGATGTAAATATTAGCGGTGGTGAACCATTCCTCCGTCAGGATTTGTTTTTGATTGTAAAAAATATCAAAGAAGCTTGCCCTCGAGCACATATTGTCATTTCCTCCAATGGATTTTTAGTTGAGACCATTAAGCGATTATTGCCAGAAATAAAAAAAATTGATCCAGATATTGGTCTAAATATTTCAATTGATGGAATTGAGGAAAGCCAAGAAAGAATTCGCCGAGTAGCTGGAGGTTGGCAAAAAAATTTAGAAGTAATTAGATTTGCCAAAGATCTTGGTTTGAAAGATTTAGGTATTGGCTTCACTCTTAACAATGAAAATTATTCTGAAACAGAAAAAGTATATGATTTTTGTTTGAGAAATAAATTAAACTTTTCAATCGCCTTGGCCCAGTCTTCGGATTTTTATTTTGGCGGAAATAAATATCAAGTTAATCTGAATAAAGAACAATTACAGCAATCATTTAGCTTTGTTATTAATAAACTACTAAAAAGTTATAATCCCAAAAATTGGGCTAGAGCATTCTTCGTTGATGGTTTGATGAAAATCTCCGAAGGGAAAAGGCGTCCACTCGAATCCAAGCCTGGAGATGATTTTTTTTATCTTGATCCAAAGGGTGATATTTACCCATCAGTGATTGATAATGTTATTATGGGGAATATTACAAAATTTACGACTTTTGACGGCATTTGGCTGTCTGCCCAAGCTGAAAAAGCCAGAATAGATATAAAGGGCTATGAGAGCAATTATTGGTTTGTCTGTACTGCCCGCACTGCAATCATGCGTAACCCACTAAAAGTTGCTAGATGGATTTTTGATCAAAAGATTTCAGGTGCAAAGTCTACGATTTCAAAGTTAATAAAAACCAACAATCAGGAATTAACAAAATAATTCAAAAAAAATGATATTGAAAAATCTAATCTTGCATCAAAAAAAAGATGAGATTATAACCCAAGTTGTAATTACAGCCGGGATATTGTTGTTGTTGAATCTAGTTGCCATGAATTTTTGGCCGACAGAATATTTATTGATTTTTGATTTGGTAATTATTGCTTTTTTGTTCACTCTGCGTTTTACCCAGGTTACATTTTATATCATGATTTTGCTCTATCCTTTTATTGGTTGGCAGATTGAGTTCGGTAGTATAAATGCACCGCTGGTTGATTTTGTTGGTATTGCCATCGCCGTTGCTTGGCTCTTGAAAACAGTTTTTAATTTTTCTCGGCAGAACTTCAGTTGGCAGAGTTTCCCTGGATTGATTTATGTTTTATTATTTTTTGTTGCTGGTATTTTGTCTTTGATTAATGCTGAAGTTTTTAGTTCAGCCCTAAAGTATTTGATCCGTCCGATTATTTTCTTTTATCTAATATTTGTTTTAATACCATTTAATTTTATAAAAACCAAGGAGCAACTTTACCGAGTGTTGAAAATATTACTTTTTGTCGGTGTAGTGGTTGCTATTATTGGCTTTCTTCCAGTTATATTTGGCGGAGATTCTTGGTATGAGCGTCGGGCAACTCCTTTTATCTTTGGCGATTTTGATCCAATCGGTGGCAATCAAAATGCGATTGCAGAAATTATGGTTATCACACTACCAATCGCACTAATAATCCTTTCCAAGATAAAAAATTATAGATTACAATCAAGTTTAGTCATTCTGTCAGGCTTTTTACTTCTAGTTTTACTATTAACATTTTCCCGCTCTGGTTATCTGGCACTGCTTTTGCAACTAATAATTCTTATTGTATTTCGGTTTAAAAAGCAATTGGCCAAATCATTGCTTGTTCCCCTGATTATATTATTTATGGCTCTGCCAGCTCTTTTCTATTTCTCTGTCTGGCAAGAGATTGATTGGGTCCGCAGTTCAAACACCAGTAGGCTTGCCTTAACCGAAATTGCTTGGGATGCTTTTTTGCAACATCCGATTATTGGCAATGGTGCTGGTAGTTTCCAGTCTATTGTTGGTGATACTTTTGCCTTTATAGTTGATTTCGGTGATCCACTTGATTCTCATGGTTTTGTCCAAAAAATTGCGGTTGAACAAGGAATTTTAGGTCTGATTTTTTACCTTGGATTTTTACTTTATCTCACAAGATTATTTATTAGGGCGTTTGGATCAGAAAGAGATGAACAAGAAAAATTCGAAATCCTGTGCTTTTTTATGCTGTTTGCTGGAATTATCTTGTTTGAATTATTTTCAACTTCGTATTACCTCCCAAGAGTCTGGATCCCTATAGCCGTTGCTCTTGCAGGCTTAAACTTGTATGATAATAAATTATTCAAAAAAACACTTTAAAATATGGAAAAAATTAAAATCATACATGTCATTGGTGAATTGAGTATTGGTGGTGCTGAAAAACTGCTTCTTGATTTAGCTCGAAAAATTGACAAGAAAAAGTTTGAATTAATTGTTGTAAGTTTGAAATCAGGTGGGAGTTTGATGCCTGATTTTGAATCTATCGGTATTAGAGTTGAGATAATCCCAAAAAGATTTAAACTTGATTGGACAGTCATAAACCGTTTGACTAAATTTTTTGAACAAGAAAAACCAGACATTGTGCATACTCATTTATTTATTGGTGATTATTGGGGCGGTCGGGCTGCTCTTCGTGCTAATGTCCCAAGAATTGTTTCAACTAAACATGACATTTTGAATGAAGGAATATGTCGTAATCTTCTTGGCCGAGGAATCCGACAAAAATTTGATCGCACAATTGCTATCTCCAAGGCAACAAAAGATTTTTTAATCAATAAAGAGAAAATAAAGCCAAAGAAAATAGCTGTTATTTACAATGGAATCGACATCCCAAAATTTTATTTTGAAGATTCAAATATTCTAAAAAATGATCAGATATTGTTTGGTACGGTTGGTCGTCTGGTTCCTGAAAAAGGTCATATTCATCTAATCCAGGCTATGTCTTTGATCAAAAAGACCAATTGGCATCTACAGATTGTCGGTGGTGGACCGCTTGAGAAAAAATTGAAAAGATTTGTCAAAAGAAAAAAACTGGAAAACAATGTCCAGATTTCTGGGACAGCCAAAGATATTCGTCCGATGCTGGAAAAATTTGATGTTTTTGTTTTGCCCTCAATTAGTGAAGGTCTTAGTCTAGCCGTGATTGAAGCTGGTGTTGCTGGTAAACTGGTTGTTGCTTCAAGCGTTGGAGGTGTACCAGAAATTATTAGAAATCAGGCAACAGGTCTTTTATACAAAACAAAAAATTTAGAAGAATTGGTCAGGTCATTGAGTTGGGTTTTTGATCATCGTGAAGATTGTCAGAAAATGGCAACGCGTCTGCAAGCCGAGACCGTCCAAAGATTTGATATTAATAAAATCGTTATTCAGTATGAAGATCTCTACAAGGGATTAATCACAGCATAATTTATGAAAATATTGCTAATAAATAAATTTTATTATTACCGCGGAGGAGCAGAAACTGTTTTTTTTATTACCAAGAAGATTCTTGAAGAGGCTGGGCACCATGTTGTTGTTTTCTCCATGGATGATAGTCGCAATCAGTCTTCTCCTTATAGTGAGTTTTTTGTTTCAAATATAGATTTCGCAGGCAGAGACAATTTTTTTGCGGAAATGAAAAAAATCGCGCGATCTTTTTATTCCCTTGAAGCAAAACACAAGCTTGAGCAGTTGATAAAACAGGAAAAACCTGATATCGCCCACATACACAATTTCATGCATCAGCTTACGCCCTCCATTCTAAAAGTATTGCGAGATAACAAAATCCCTGTAGTTCAAACTCTGCATGATTACCAATTAATCTGTCCAAATTATCATTTGTATATTGAAAATTCTGTCTGTGAAAGATGTAAACAAATAAAGTTTTTCAATGCCACACTCCATCGTTGTTTGAAGGATTCTTATCTCATAAGCTTTTGGGCTAGTTTGGAGTTTTATTTAATGAGAGTATTGAAATTATACCGAGAAAAAATTGATTATTTTATTTCGCCCAGTGATTTTCTTAGCCAGAAGATTCAATCATGGTTCCAAGATAAAAAAATTCCCATTATTGTTGTTCCGAATCCGTTTGAGGTTGAAAAATATGAGCCAAATTATAATCTTGGTGATTATGTTTTGTGTGTAAGTCGTTTTATAAAGGAAAAGGGGATTGAAACACTGATTCGAGCTATGAAGAATAATCCGTCAATAAAATTGAAAATTGCTGGTTCTGGTCCTGATTTTGTTCGGATGAAAGATATCGTTTTAAGTGAAAATTTATCCAATGTTGAATTACTTGGTCACCAAGCACAAGAGCAAGTTTTGTCATTAGTAAAGAATTGTCGGTTTGTTGTTATCCCATCTGAATTGTATGAAAATCAGCCAATGGTAATTCTAGAATCTATGGCCCTAGGAAAACCGGTTTTAGGTTCAGATATTGGTGGTATTCCAGAATTAATTAGCAAGAATAAAACTGGTTGGTTGTTTGAAGCCGGCAATGTTTCTGACCTGGAGAAAGAGCTGTCCGAAATTTATTCTGCTGACACAGAAATTGTTGAATTTGGAAAAGCCGCCAGAAAGTATATTGAACAAACACATTCGTCAGAGGTTTATTATCACGATTTAATTCAAGTATATGATAAATTATTGGGTGATAGGGGCGCTCAACTTGGTTAGACATGAAGAAATTTAATCTGACAATTTATTTACTTCTTCTTATTTTTCTAATTATTTTTATTCCATATAAGCTGTTGCAAGTCAATGGTCAAGTTTTGCTTGATGACCAATATCCTAAATTAGCAAATATATATTTTAAGTGGGACATTACCGATGACAAGGCTAAGGAATTGGCGAAATGGGATATTTTATTGGTTGATATGGAAGTGCAGATTTATTCACCAAACGCTTTGAAAAAAATAAAACAATTCAATCCCGATATAAAAATTTTAGCCTATATCGCCAGTCAAGAAGTCAGAGGCGATTCTGATTCATTGTCTGGAACCTTAAGACAAAAATTATATCAGCAAATTCCTTCAAGCTGGTGGTTGAAGAATACAACTGGCGACCAAGTCAATTGGTGGCCAGGCAATCCAATTTTCAATGTTACCTCCCAATGCCCATCAGTTGCTGGACAAAAATATTACGATTTTCTGCCTTGGTTTGTAAAAAATGAGATTTTATCAACCGGTCTCTGGGACGGAGTTTTTTATGATAATGTCTGGGAGGGGATTGATTTCATGTCAAATTTTGATATTGATCTTGACCAAAATGGTCAACCCGAAGACAAAACAGTGTTATCGGCCAGTTGGAAAGATGGTATGACAGCACTTTTAAATAATTCTAGGATTATTTTTGGCGATGATGTTTTAGTTGTGGGCAATGGCGGAGAAGGTTATTACAAATATGTCAATGGGACACTTTATGAACATTTTCCTTACAAGGGTTGGTCTAGTACCATGAATAAATATCGTTTTATTACAGAAAATGGCATGCTTCCAGCCGTTGGTATCCTAAATACCAATGTTAATAATCTTGGGACACAAGATGATTATAAAAAAATGCGTTATGGTCTTGCCAGTGCTTTGATGGGTGATGGTTTTTACAGTTTTGATAATGGCGACTTGTCCCATCAAGAAACATGGTGGTATGACGAATATGACCAATATCTTGGTCGGCCTCTGGGACAAGCATACAATCTTCGGACCGGACAAACCGCCAGAAATAATTTTACAGACAATGTTTGGCGTCGAGATTTTGAAAATGGTACAGCAATTGTTAACGCCACTTCAGTTGACTTCCATGTTGATCTGCGTGTTGAATATGAAAAAATTCATGGTTCACAGGATTTATTTGTCAATGATGGTTCCTTTGTTTCAGAAGTAAACTTGCCAGCTTATGATGGGATTATTTTGCTCAAATCAGCTGAAGAGATTTTATCCCAGTCGTTTGTCAATGGCTCGTTTGCTCGTATTTTTGATTCATGGGGTAATGTAAAACGAACTGGTTTTTTTAGTTACTTGCCTGATTTTACAGGTGGAGCTCAAGTTATCAAATCTGATATTAATAATGATGGTCGGCTTGAGGTTTTGACCTCCGATGAATCAACAGTTTCGATTTATACCTCAAGCGGACAATTAATCAAAGAATTTTATCCGTATTCAGAAACTTTTAATCGAGGGATAAATATTGCTGTCGCTGATTTAGAGGGTGATGGTACGCTTGAAATTATTACAGGTACGGAAAATGGTGGCGGACCACATATTAGAATTTTTAATTCAAGGGGTGTGCTGATAAACCCGGGCTTTTTTGCTTATGCCAGAAATTATCGTGGAGGAGTCAATATTGCTGTCGGCGATTTGGATGGTAATGGGACAATGGAAATTATTGCCGGAGCCGGAGTTGGGGGTGGCCCCCATGTTCGAGTTTTTAATAAAGATGGCAAATTAATCAACCCAGGTTTTTTTGCTTATGATGAGAGTTTCCGTGGTGGGGTAAATGTTGCGGTCGGTGATCTTGATGGTGATGGCAAAGATGAGATTATTACCGGTCCGGGTAATGGTGGCGGTCCGCATATAAAGATTTTTGATAAAGATGGTCATCTGAAGTATAGTCAATTTTTTGCTTTCAATAAAAATTCTCGATTTGGGGTTGAAGTCGGAGTTCAGGACTTTGATCATGATGGTAAAGATGAGATAATTGCCACCAGTAATGATTTATTCAGTTATTAATACAGATTACAGATTGTACTGATTACAGATATATGAGTACTAAACAAAATATTGTTAAAAGAAATGGGAAAGTTTTTGTTGAGGATCCTCTCACAGATATTGTTATTGGCATTTGTTTTGATGTTTTTAATAAAATTGGTGCTGGTTTTAAGGAAGCATATTATGAAAAGTGTATAGAATTATCATTACTTGAAAAAGAAATAAAATTTGTTAAACAACTGCGTGTTCCTGTGATGTTCAATAACATTCAAATAACCACAAGAAAGCTTGATTTTCTTCTTGAAGATAGGCTTATTTTGGAACTTAAAGTTGGTGAAACATCTAAAATAACCGCATTTCACCAAGTTCAAGAATATTTGAAGATAAAAAAATTAAAATTAGGTCTAATAGCCGTATTCACCACAAGAGGAGTCAAAATAAAAAGAGTTATAAATTTATAACTCAACAATCAATCGGTAATCAGTACAATCTGTAATCTGTAATAGACATAACTGTTTAATATGAAACAACTTATTCAATACCCAAAAGAACGCTTGGCTCGTCGTTATCGAATCAGGTATCAGCATAATAGAAAACATTTATACCTAGATCTGGCGATTGTTTGCAGTCTTTTGTTTTTGATTGGTTTAAATATTTTTTATTGGCTCGGAGGTTTTCATTACTTTTTTAATCGAGTCAATATTGAAGTTAAGGTTGGTCAGGAAGAAATAATTAGTGGAGATCAGACAGCTTTTTTTATCACATATGAAAATAATAATAAATATGATATCCATGAAGCCAAGCTTAGCTTGAATTTCCCGAAGAACTTTATTCTTCAAGAAATTTCTCGTCCAGACTATGATCGCGCAACCAATACCTTGCCCATCGGCAATCTCGCTCCAGGCTCTAATGGTAGTTTGATTGTAGCTGGAAAAGTTTTGGGTGAAATAAATCAACCGCAAAATATTTGGGTAAACTTTAGTTTTTATAAAACCAATAAACAAGGGACTCGTCTTTGGGGCTTGTTTAGAAAAATTGAAGAAAAAGAATTTACAATCACCGGAAGTAAGTTGGCAACAGAATTTTCTCTGCCAGATAAAATTGTCAGTCAGCAAGAATTTGTTTTGCCATTTTCAATCAGAAATAATATGGGAGTTGAGCTTGAGGAGGTAAAAGTGGTCCCTCGACCAATGGTCGGATTTTCAGTTTTTGTTACCACTGATACATATCTGGAAAACAGCTGGCATTATTATAAAGTTATTCCTGACACAGAAATTATCGAACAACCTAAGATTAAAATTGAAACTGACAAAGATTCTTTTGAATTAGCTTTTGATGTTTTTATTAGGATACAGGGACAGTATTTCAAACAAAGTGAGTTTATTGTCAGAAAGGATGTCTTCAACCCAGAACTTTATATTTCACAAACAATTGATAGGTTAGCCATAAAAGCCGGTGACTGGGTTTCAGGTACCATAAAATTGGAGAACAAAGGGCAATATTCAATTGAAGACAATAATTTAGAGATAGAATTAGTTGGTGATTATTGGGACACGGCAGTCTGGCAACCAAAAGTTGGCAAAGTTGAAAATAATATATTAAAAGTGAATTTTGAACAATTACCAGAGCTTGAACTACTCCAGCCAGGTGAAATAAAAGAGTTTATTTTTAAATTTAAAACAAAAACTTTTGTTCCTGGAGTTATAAACCCTGAATTAGCGGTCAGTACCAATCTCGGGTTTACTGTTGAAGGTCTGCAAGTCTTTTTTCGAGGTGATACTTCTGATTTACGCATAAGTAGTAATCTGACTTTGCGAGCCTATGCCCGCTATTATACCGATGAAGGTGATCAACTCGGCCGAGGACCATTACCACCAACAGTCAATCAGCCAACTAAATATTGGGTATTCTTACAGGTTTTGAATGATATAAATTCTATGGATAATGTTAAGTTGACCGCTACACTTCCATCCAATGTTTCTTGGGTTAATAATACTAATGTACCAGTTGGTAACGCAGTTAGCTACAATTCTTCAAACCGACAAATAACCTGGTCTATTTCAAAGATAAAAATTGACCCGAAAAATATTGGCGTGGCTTTTGAAGTCGAATTAATCCCATTTTCTTCGCAACTTGGTCAATTTGCAACATTACTTCAGAATATTGAAATTTTCGGCCAAGACAGTTTTACCTCTGAAAATATTTCTACTAGAGTCAACAATGTTACGACTGATTTGACCTTTGATAGAATTGCCAGTAAAAAAGGTGGCAGAGTAAAATAAGGTTAATTTGACACAATTAAAGTTTAATGTTATACTCTCCAGTTGTTCGTTCGCATTACTTCTTACACCAGCGAACAGGGGGGAGTTATGCTTGTAGCTGAAGACCAAGAAGTTGATATTAATTTTAATGATGAATGTGATATTACCCTATTAACTCGTCAGTTTGAAGATTTTAGCTTTGATCTGGAAGTCATGTTTGACAAGACGGTTCTAGCTGGAAAGTTTATTGCTTTGGCCAAATTTGTGGAAAAGTTCAAAGAATGGCTTCTCAAGTGTAAGGGAAAAGAAGCTTTTGTTCTTAAAACAGAATTAATAAAATTCTTTATTCACTTTGGTATTCGTTATACAGCTGAAAATGGTAATGATCCGTTTGGATCAATTGTTGTTTCGAATTCATATGAAAATTTTGGCAAAGAAGAATCATGGTGTAAGCCTTTTTCTGCTAATTAGATGTGATTTGAACATTTAGAGGCCACGATAATAGTTGATTAATTTCAGCTATTTTTTTATTTTATAGAAAAGAGAGTATTCTCAACAAATAACAAATCAGCCACGAATCCACAAATAAAGACAAATACTCGATTTGTAGATTTGTGGCATATTCGTCCGCCTCGTCCGCTTGTTCGCACAGAGAACAGACGAGACGGGCGATTCGTGGACATTAGGCATTTATAGAAAGACTTGACATGTTTTCTGAAAGTATTATAATCAAGTTAGCAATCAAGTAATGAGAGTGCTAATATATGAAGGAAAGAATAGAAAAATTACTGAAAAATTTGCTGTTGGAATATATTAAAACTGCTGAACCAGTAGCCTCGTCTTTGCTTGTGGATAAACTTGATGAAAAAGTTAGTTCAGCTACAATTCGTAGCGAATTAGTTGAATTAGAAAAAGCCGGATTTATCTATCAGCCACATACTTCAGCTGGTAGAGTTCCAACCGAGAAAGCCTATCAATATTTTGTTGACAATTTTCTTGTTGAAAAAAAGCTTTCAGCTAAATCACTCCAAGCTCTGGCTCCATATTTGAAAATCAATAAATCTGATCGGGAAAAATTAAAATCATTAGCCAAGGAATTTGCAGAATTGACCGGCGATGCAGTTGTACTCGCCTTTGCCGAGAATGATATTTTTTATACCGGTCTTAGTAACATTTTTTCCAAACCAGAATTTGAGGATAAAAATTTACTAATTGACCTGTCAAAGATTATTGACCACTTAGATCAAGTAATCTATGATATTTTCGATCAAACAACAAATATTAATATAAAAATCGGTTCAGATTGTCCCTTTGGTCAGAGGTGTGCCAGTATTTTTACTCCCTTACAGCTAGCTGACGCCAAGTTATTGTTGGCAGTTGTTGGACCAATGCGCATGGATTATTCAGCCAATTATAATTTAATAAAATTCATTGCAGAAAAATATAAAAGTTGATAGTAATTAGCCATTAGTAATTAGCAAAATTGCTAAGACCTTGTGGCTATCAACTAATGACTAACTTCTATGAAAGAAAAAAAAGATAAAAAGGATACACTTATTGAAAAATTAAAACAGGAAGCAGGCGAAAATCTCGCTGGTTGGCAGAGAGCCAAAGCAGATTATGAGAATTTAACCAAAGAAAATGCTCGAGATCGATTGGAGTATATTAAATACGCTAATGCCAATTTAATCATGGAGCTCCTGCCAATTTACGACAATTTCAAATTAGCTTTCAATGCTGTGCCAGAAGCTGACAAAACCAGTTCTTGGGTCATCGGTCTCCAGCATATCATGAAGCAAATGCAGGATTTTCTTCAATCAAATGGAATTGAAGAGATACAAACTTACTGCCAAAATTTTGACCCAGAATTACACGAAGCAGTCGAATCAGTAGCTGATGCCAATTTTGATAACGGACAAATTATAAAAACCATAAAATCAGGTTATAAATTACACCATAAAATAATTCAGGTAGCCAAAGTAGTTGTCTGCGAAAATAAAAAATAACCTTACGAATGTATGAATAGTTCAAATTTACGGATTATCAATTCGTTAATTTGTGGCTAAATCGTTATTCGTAGAAAACTTTTATGTCATTAATAAAATGGAGTCCATTCATGGAACCCTTCAGTGATATGGACAAATTCTTTGATGGTTTTCGCCATGGAGCAATGACTTCTTATTCTCCGGCCATGGATATTTACGAACAAGACGATCATTTGATTGTTGAGGCAGGACTAGCAGGTATTGATCCAAAAAATGTTGAAGTTATTGTGGAAAATGACATTCTGACCATCCAGGGTAAAACAGAAAAGAAATCAGAAGTTGATGAAAAAAATTATTATCGTCGTGAAATGCGTTCTGGTAGTTTCTATCGCACCGTTGCTTTACCAGCTCATGTTGATGGTAGCAAGGCCAAGGCTGAATTTGATGATGGGGTGTTGAAAGTTAGCGTGCCAAAATTAAAATCTTCAGAAGCAAAAAAAATTGAAGTTCAAGTAAACAAATCTAAATAAAACAAAAAGCCCTGCCACTAATTCGTCATGCTGAACTAGTTTCAGCATCTCTGGGAACAGTTTCAGCATCTAATTCAAAAATATTTATTTTTCGAGGCGGAGAACTCTCTCCGTTTCTGTAAAGTAAATATTAAACTAAGCCAGTATAGCCAGTTCAGCTAGTACAGTGAGTATAGTCACACTTTACTTGCTTTATTCTGACCTTGCTTAACTTGCTGTTAAAATTATGCCAAAAATTCTAGGAATTGACCTCGGAACTACCAACAGTTGTGTCACTGTCATGGAAGGCGGGTCACCAAAAGTTATTGAAAACAAAGAAGGAAACAGAACCACTCCGTCAGTAGTCGCTATTTCCAAAACAGGTGAGAGGCTTGTCGGACAATTAGCCAAGAGACAATCTGTTACCAATCCGAAAAATACAGTATTCTCGGTTAAAAGATTAATTGGCCGAAGATTTGAAGCTGAAGAAGTCCAAAGAGACATCAAATTAATGCCTTTTGAGATTATCAAAGCCGGTGAGGGTGTGAAAGTAAAAATGGGGGACAAAGAATATTCTCCACAGGAAGTATCAGCCATGATTTTGCAAAAATTAAAAGCTGATGCTGAAGAAAAATTAGGTGAAAAAATTGAAGAAGCAGTTATTACCGTTCCAGCTTATTTTGACGATGCCCAGCGTCAGGCAACCAAAGATGCTGGTGAGATTGCTGGTTTGAAAGTTAAGAGAATTATCAATGAACCAACTGCCGCTGCCTTAGCCTATGGCTTTGAAAAGAAAAAAGGTCAGCAGATTGCAGTTTATGATTTAGGTGGAGGAACATTTGATGTTTCTATTTTAGATGTTTCCAATGATACAGTTGAGGTCAAGTCAACCAATGGAGATACCCATCTTGGTGGTGATGATTTTGATTTGAAATTAATCAACTGGCTTGTCACTGAATTCAAAAATGAAACCGGCGTTGACCTTTCAGGCGATGCGATTGCTATGCAGAGAATCAAGGATTCAGCTGAAAAAGCTAAAATTGAGTTATCCACAGCCCAAGAATCAGAAATTAACCAACCGTTTATTGCTCAAGATAGCAATGGAACAGCACTTCATTTAGTTAAAACAATCACCAGATCAAGATTGGAGGAATTAGTTTCAGATCTTGTTTCCCAGACTTTAACTCCATGTCAAAAAGCGCTTGATGACGCCGGTTACAAAGTTGAAGACATTGAGGAAGTTGTTTTAGTTGGTGGTATGACCCGAATGCCTTTGGTTCAGAAAAAAGTTGAAGAATTTTTCAAGAAAAAACCAAACATGAGCGTTAATCCAGATGAAGTTGTTTCTATGGGAGCAGCTGTTCAGGCTGGCGTGCTTCAGGGTGATGTAAAAGATGTTCTTTTACTTGATGTCACACCTCTTTCACTTGGTCTAGAAACACTTGGTGGGGTGGCCACAAAATTGATTGAAAGAAATACAACAATTCCAACCTCAAAATCACAAATATTTTCTACTGCATCTGACAGTCAGACCCAAGTTGAAATTCATGTGCTTCAAGGAGAAAGAGAAATGGCTGCTGATAACAAAACATTGGGTCGATTTATTCTTGATGGAATCCCTCCAGCTCCTCGTGGTATCCCACAAGTTGAAGTGACCTTTGATATTGATGCTAATGGTATTGTTAATGTTGCTGCCAAGGATAAAGCCAGTGGCAAAGAACAGAAAATCACCATCACTTCATCATCAGGTCTTAGTAGTGAAGAGGTTGAAAAAATGAAAAAAGATGCTGAAACGCACGCTGAAGAGGACAAGAAAAAGAAAGAATTAATTGAAATTAGAAATACCGCTGATACCCTAGCTTATTCCATGGAGAAGATGATAAAAGATAATGGCGATAAAATTAAAGCTGAAGATAAAAAAGCTTTGGAAGAAAAAATTATTGAAGTTAGAAAAATCAAGGATGGTGAAGATGTTGAGGCCATAAAAAAAGCATCAGAAGCATTGACCAAGAAGGGACAAGAAATTGGAGCCTCTCTTTATCAAGCACAGCAACCACCACAAGGAACTCCAGGTGAAGCTACTCCAAAAGCTGAATCTTCAGCCGGACCAGATGACAGAGAAAAGAAAGACGACAATGTTCAGGACGCTGATTTTGAAGAAAAGAAGTAATTAATCTATGAGGAGTACGCCGTAACAAGCCTGTCCTGAAGTAATTTCAGGATGATAGTCTCTCATGAAAATTTAAACCACTTCCGGCTCTCGGGTCTATCGAGCGCCTACTAGTGTTTTATAACCCAGTAGAAAATTCATCACCACAAAAACACCCCTTTCTTTCGTCGCCACAAAACACCCCTTTTTGTCACACCGAGGCACACACACCCCGACTGTCACCCCTGAACTAAATTCAGGGCAGGCTCTGAATTTGCTTGTCCAGCGAAGTTTTAACGAAGATGGATTTCAGGGTATAAACAATTTCTCTCGTGATAAAACCACGAACATTACCAACATCGGGGCTTGCCTGCCGTAATCTTGATGAAGGCAGGTCTGGGGAACATACTCACTTGTCACCCTGAACTTGTTTCAGGGTATAAATAATTAATTTTTATTCCTCACTCTAAACTTTTCCCACAGAGAGCTTGCTTCCCATGCACTTAAACTTATTTATAGTGCGTGGTTTCAGGGTATAAATAAAAAATATGACCACATTCGTCTCCCGCGCCGGAGCAAAATTAGAACATGCTTTAAAAGAGTTTAACATTGATGTTAAAGACTTGGTTTGTGTTGATCTTGGCAGTTCAACTGGAGGATTTACTGACTGCTTACTCCGAAATGGTGCTAAAAAAGTTTACGCTGTGGAAAAGGGCTATGGCGTGCTGGAATGGAAACTGCGTCAGGATGAGCGAGTTGTTGTTATGGAAAGACAAAACGCGCTTTTCGTTGAATTGCCGGAAAAAGTTGATGTCGCAGTCATTGACTGCGGTTGGACCAAACAAAAATTAATTTTACCAAAAGCTCTTGATTTGATTAAAGATGGGGGAGGTATAATATCTTTGCTAAAACCTCATTACGAGGCTGACCGATCAGAATTGTACAAAGGTAAGGTAAAAGAAGCAGATGTTGAAAAAGTTCGCGACCGCGTGATTGCTGAATTAAAACAGCAGGGGATTGAGATTGAAAAATTTATCGAATCACCAATTACCGGCAGTAAAGGTGGTAATCTGGAATATTTATTGTTAATTAGAAAAAAATAATTACCCATTCCGTCATTATCGGGCTTGACCTCATAATCAACTCTAATATGTATTTAATCGACGGCTACAACTTACTTTATCAAACAGATTTTGAAACTCGCGAACAATTAATTTCTGAATTAAACAAATTTTGTCGTGGGAAAAATAAACAAGCCAGAATTGTTTTTGACGGACTCTCGCCAGAAGACCTTAGTAGTGATATAATAGATGTAATTTTCGCCACTAATGCTGATGCTGAAATTGAAAGTTTGGTTAATCAAGTTGAGAATCCAAATCAATACATATTAATCAGTTCAGACAAGGATTTAATTTTTGTTGCTAATCAAAAATCAGTCAAGTCAATAAAATCCGAACAATTTGCAGTTTTTATGCAAGAGAAAGATTTCATTGAATCTGGGGAAGAAGAATATCCAGAACTCACTGACGAACAAGTCGCATCTCAATTAAAAGAATTTAACAGTTTCAAAAAATAATATGATAAAAGTTGTTGTTTTGGATTTAGATGGCGTCTATTTTCTGAATAGTCATGAAAATTTCAAAAAGAATTTGGGAAAACAATTTAGTTTGACCGAAAAGCAGATTGTAGCTGTTTACTTCAAAAGCCAAAAAATGCAAGAATATAAAAAGGGAAAAACAACTGGAGATCAGTTTTGGTCTTGGGCGATTAAAGAATGGGGGATTAATGCAACAAAAGATGAAATCTTGGAGATTCTTGCCAGTAGTTATGAAATAAACCCAGAAGCTCAAAATTTAATAAAAAAATTAAACGCCCATGGTATTAAATTGGCTTTATGCAGCAATAATTTTCCAGAAAGAATAAAAGCTGTAGATGAAAAGTTGGATTTCTTAAAAAACTTTGATATTCAAGTATTTTCTTATGAAGAAGGAGCCACAAAACCTTCAAGAGAAATTTTTAATACACTAATCAAGAAATCTCAAGTTGCTCCATCAGAAATTGTTTACTTCGACGATTCAGCAGAAGCAATATCAACCGCAAAACAATTGGGCATCAACGCCTTCCTCTACACATCATTTGATGAAATGGTTACACAAATCAATAGACTAATAAACAAATAAATTCACTCACTCTATCTGTAATCTGTATTATCAGTAATCAGGATTAGAAAAAGTTATCACTATGTCCAAAGATTATTATAAAATACTCGAGGTTGAGAAAACCGCTTCAGCCGAAGAAGTAAAAAAAGCTTTCCGCAAGAAAGCTCATGAATTTCATCCTGACAAACCAAATGGTAATGAAGCTAAATTCAAAGAAGTAAATGAAGCTTATCAAGTCATCGGCAATGTAGACAAAAGGACTCAATATGATCAATATGGCTCAACTTTTGATCAGCAGGGTGGGTTTGGTGGTGGTGTGGGTTGGGATGACTTCATGAAATATGCCCGACAGGGAGGATCAGGCTCCAGCTCACAGAATGTTAACTTTGATTTTGGCGACCTTGGAGACATTTTCGGTGATATTTTTGGTTTTGGTGGACGAAGTTCTAGCCGACGGACAAATCGTGGCAATGATATTGAAATGGATTTTGAATTAGAATTTAGTGAGAGTATTTTTGGTGTAAAAAAAGGAATAGAACTCTATCGAGATAATAAATGTTCTTTTTGTAATGGTAACCTGGCAGAACCTGGAACCCCGATCAAGACTTGTACTACCTGTGGTGGTTCAGGTCAGGTCATCCGTGTTCAGCGGACAATGCTTGGCAATTTTCAGACTTCATCTGTCTGTCCTGATTGTCGTGGTGAAGGAAAAATTGTTGAGAAAAAATGTAGCCATTGCGCTGGTTCAGGAATAGAAAAAAATACCAGTAAAATCGAAGTCCAAGTCCCAGCTGGAGTGGAAAATGGCATGACTCTTCGCTTATCAGGGCAGGGCAATGCTGCACACTTTGGTGGAGTGCCAGGTGATTTATATTTACATTTACACATCAGACAAGACAAGCGCTACAAACGCGATGCCAATGATTTGATTTTATCCCAGCCAATTTCAATGATTCAAGCTTCTCTAGGTGATAAAATTGATGTTCTTACTCTTGACGGTCCGATTGAATTAAAAATACCAGCCGGTACACAGCCAAATAATCAATTCCGACTCCGGGGCAAGGGTGTGCCAAGGATGAACGGATCTGGTCGAGGCGACCTGTATGTGGAGGTAAAAATTGAAATCCCGAAAAAACTTTCTCGTCGCCAAAAAAAATTACTTGAAGAATTTGCAGAATAGATTATGTATTATTTGATTTTCGCACTTCTAGCTTTATTGTTTATAAAAATGTTAATTTTGATTGCGCCTTTTGTCCCAGTTCATTCCAAGGATTTGGATCGCATAGCATTTTTTGTGGAAAAGTATCAGATTAAAAATCTTGCTGACCTAGGATCTGGTAATGCGCGCGTAATAAAATTTTTAGCCAATAAATTTCCCGACAAATATTTTACAGGTCTTGAATTAGCGCCAACTTTATTTTTATACAGCAAGTTTAGATTGAATAAAATAAATAATGCAAAGGTTAAATGGGGCAATGTATATTTCTTTGATTGGACTAATTATGATGGGCTATTCATGTTTTGGCGACCACAATATTTCCGTCGTAATATAGAAAAAATTTTAATGAAAGTTAGACAAGGTCAGTATATTATTTCCTACGCCTTTGAGATAATTGAATTAAAATCAAAAGAAATTGAAGTCTCAAAGGCTGAAAAAAGTCTACCAATATTTATCTACCGAATTTAATACTTTATTCGTAGATTTGCCTGCCTGCCGGTAGGCAGGTAGCAAATTAGTGATTAGTAGCAACTAGACCATTATTTTAAAATAGAAAAACCCCGACACTAGTTCAGTGTGGGGTTCTTCGTCTGTTAACGCTTGTTTGTCCCTGATTCGGGTAGGTTGGTTAGAACTCCCAGTCGGGCTTGTCGTCCATCTTGGTCTCGCGCGAAGTGGTGGGGTTGTCCCTCCGGAACATGGCCTTGGCCTTGATGAAGGCCTCGGTCTCGGACGCCCGACAGATCCGGGGACCGTCCACCCGGCGCCGGTGGTGGGTGTGCTCGAGCATCTCCTCGTGGCACACCGGGCAGTTGTAGGTGAAGCCCTTGGCCGAGTAGGGCTCGACCACCAGGAACATGCCCGGTGCCTTCTCCCAGCCGATGGGGATGAGCGAGACGCCGGAGTAGGTCTCCAGCTGGTCGTCCTTGACGGACAACACGCGAGCCGTCTTCCCTGTCAGGCGCGTGCGCCTGTGCAGGAGGAAGTCCACGTTGTAGTACGTGGACTCCATTCCCGTCTCCTCGTCGCGCAGTACCTTGCGGTACGCCTCGACGCGGAAGACCGCAGTCTCGCCCTCGATCAGG
>MFGJ01000007.1:75200-141173 GCA_001778235.1 Candidatus Falkowbacteria bacterium RIFOXYC2_FULL_36_12 | reverse complement strand
GACAGTGCATGTCATCCCGTATACCTTGTAGGTCATGGTCCTTGACACGACCGTTCTCGGCTTGCGCTCGCACATCTGGGCTTCTCCTCCTGGCTTTTTTCAGCCAATTTTCGGATTTTCTCCCGTGTTTAGGTACAATCAGGCACTCTAAGCCTAACACTACATTATAGCATATTCTGATAAAAATGTCAATATTGGTTGAAAAATAAGCGAAAATTAGGTATAATTTATGAGAAGAGTATAGATTATAGTAAATAGATTATAGTATAAAAAATATTGAAAAATTAGAGTAATATGAAGGTTGATGATTTGATTGTCTACAATAAATTATTCAATTTGGCTATAGAAATTCATTATTTGACATTAGAATTTCCCAAATATGAACTTTACGAAATAGGTTCACAGCTTAGAAGGTCATCTAATTCAGCACCTGCAAATTTAGCGGAAGGATTTGGTAATAAATATACGAAAATCTATTCAATATCTATTTCTAGAGCCCAGGGTGAAATACGGGAAACTGTTCATCATTTGAAGATTGCTCATCGTAAAAGTTATTTAGAAAAAGAACGCCTAAACTATTTTTTGGATCAATATGATGAATGTGGTAGGATGCTCTATAGTCTTAATTTATCAATATTGAAAAAGAAAAACAAATCAGACAGTTAGAATATTATCATTTAAGTACTTTCAACTATAATCTATCAACTATCAACTATATGTCCAATTTCTGGAACAAATTCAACAAACCGATCCTCGCCCTAGCCCCCATGGCAGGAATTTCAGATTCAGCTTTTCGCCAGTTGTGTTATAGCTTTGGTGCAGATGTTGTTTACACTGAAATGACTTCAATTGATGGCTTGTATTATAAAGGGAAAACAACACTTGAGCTACTTGATTTTAATCATAAGAAAGAAGGTAAAGTTGTACTACAACTTTTCGGCAAAAGACCAGAGCTAATTAAAAAAGCAGTTGAACGAGTAGAAGAAGCTGGTTTTGACGGCATTGATATAAACTTTGGCTGTCCAGCCAAAAAAGTTGTGGCTCATGAAGGCGGAATAACTTTACTTCGGGATTTGAATTTAGCACAAGAAATAGTCCATGCAACAGTTGAATCTGCTTCAATCCCAGTATCAATAAAAACCAGAATTTCAATTAACAAAAAAGATCAAACTGGAAAAATCACGGTTTTTGATTTTCTCGACAAAATAAAAGATTACAATGTTTCAGCTCTGATGCTTCATGGCCGAACTTATGAACAGGGTTTCAGCGGTTCAATTGATTTTGATTCCATCAAGCTGGCCAAAGAAAAATTCAAGGGTGTTGTTTTGGGCAATGGAGGTTTAAATACACCCGAAGACATCAAGGAAATGCTCGACAAAACAGGCGTTGACGGCGTTGGTTTAGCTAGAGGACTATACGGCAAGCCATGGCTATTCAAACAAATCAATGATTATCTTCAAAACGGAAAATATTCTGAATTCGATCTAGAACAAATAAAAAAAGTTGCACTAAAGCATGCAAAACTATTATCAAAATCAAAAAACGATAAAGCTTTTTTAGAAATCCGCAAACATCTCTGTTGGTATCTGAAGGGTTTTCCTGGTGCTAGTGATTGGCGAGCAAAACTTGTCAGAGTTGAAAACTTGTCTGATGTAAAAAAAACCTTAAAACAACTTAGTTAAATATCGATTTGTAGATTCGTGGCTAATTTGTAATTAGTGGAAGGCAAGCTTTTTTCTTTTCCAAAAGCAAAACCCCGCGATCATTTGACCACGAGGCGAGTTGACTGCGCTAGCCCTGTGTCAGGGCTGGGCTCTTCTACGGTTCTGCCTACGCCGGCGCGGAAACGCCTTGCGCCAGCTCCAGCGGATCAGCCTGAATGGCAGTCTGACCAGCCAGTTCAAGGCTTTCTTGGTCATCTTGCCCACATACTTGTTGACCCGCTTGGTGCCGAGCACCATCACGAACAGCCCGTAGAAGATTGCCATCAGGAACACTATTTGCACCAACAGATTTTCCATTGCTACCCCAATTCAGTTTCTTTTTCTAACTAATTATTATATCATAAATAACTAAAAAAGTCAATAGAGGTAACTTGTTTTGCTTGAACTATTTATTTATTCAAGATTTACTGGTTTTTGCTATTTACTGGATTGGACAGAATTGATATAATTACTATGTCTAATTAGAATTATTTTATATTAATATGGCAGTAACAAAAACACAAAATACCCAAGAGCCAGAAAAGCCCACCTTAAATCCCGAATTGCAGACTTCACAGGATATTGTTGAGCAAACTTTAAATAAACAAGAGGCTATTCCGGCGCCAGTTGACCAACCTGAAAGAGCTCTTGAAACAGTAGCTGAAGAAGAGAAAAAAACTATTGAAGAGCATGAGAATGTAAAAAAAGAACTTGAAGCTCACAAGGAAGAAATTGGTTCAATTACTTCTGCTCAAACCCTACAAGTTTCTCAAGCGCAAAAAGATCCTGTTCAGCTCGAAGTCGAAGGCGTTCTTCAGCAGGAATTAGAAGATGATTACAAGTCAATGACTCCGGATGAGCAAGTGGAGTTCAAAAGAATGGGTGAGGAAACAGCTTCGAAAATTTCACTTCTGCTAAAATCTGCCAAAGTTCAATTCGAAAAAATTCTTGAATTAATTAAAACTTGGCTGAAGTTGATTCCCAATGTTAATAAATATTATCTTGAACAGCAAAGTAAAATAAAAACAGATGAATTAAAAAAAATGAAAGAAGAGGGGCTTTTTGATAATAAGTAATTATGTTTATAAAAAAAGTTGGGATTGATCTTGGTACTACCTATACTCTTGTTCATCTGCCAAAAAAAGGAATTGTTATCAATGAACCTTCGGTTGTGGCTATATCAATTACTGACAAGAAAATTCTGGCAGTTGGTGATGAAGCCAAAGAAATGATTGGGCGCACTCCTGAATCAATTATTGCATCACGGCCACTGAAGGACGGAGTTATTGCCGATTACAAAGCAACCGAAGCCATGCTTCGTTATTTTATTAATAAATCACTTGGCGGAATAAAATTGTTTCGACCAGAAGTTATGGTCGCTGTCCCAGCTGGGATTACTTCTACAGAGAGGCGTGCTGTTATTGATGCGACAATCGCCGCTGGTGCTCGGGCTGCTTATATTATCAAGGAACCTATTGCTGCAGCCATCGGCGCTAACATTCCAATCGGTACAGCCAGCGGTCATATGATTATTGATATTGGAGGAGGTACCAGTGAAGTTGCGGTTATTTCTCTTGGTGGCATCGTAGCTGCCAGATCTGTTAGAATTGGTGGGAATCATTTTGATTATTCAATTTCAGAGTTTATTCGACGAAAATATGGTTTAGCTGTTGGTGAGAGAACAGCAGAAAATATCAAGATTGATATTGGTCGAGCTTTGTATGTTGAAGATCCTGAAATTATGGATATCCGTGGTCGTGATATGGTCAGCGGTTTGCCAAAGACAGTTTCAATCAGTTCAAATGATGTAACCGAAGCACTGCAAAAAAACCTTGAAGGTATTATTGAAGCGGTGAAAGAAGTGCTCAACCAAACTCCACCAGAGCTTTCAGCTGATATTATTGATAAAGGAATTATTATGAGTGGTGGAGGCAGTTTGCTTCGCAACATTGATCAGTTAATTTCACGGGCAATTGGCGTGCCTGTCTATGTCGCCGATGATGCCTTACTTTGTGTGGTCAAAGGCACAGGTATTGCCCTTGATAATCTGGAAATGTATAAGCGATCAATTTTAGCGACTAGATAGTTATGATAGAAATCAGTGATGAACAATTGAATCAAAAGCGGGAAAAAGCTGAAAATTTTTATAAAAATATCAAGAAAGTATGGTGCCCTTACTTCAAAGAAAATGTTCATTTTAATAGTGAGGGATATGAGCATTTATTGTTTAAAGAATGGAACAAAACAAGATCTCGCATTGAACAATATATGAGATTGAGGTTGCTACCATTCGCACCAAAAATTATAGGATTATCTCACACCTTACAAGAGTATGCCGAGTCTAAAAGGTTTGAAAGAAGAAAAATTAATTCTCGTTGGGAAAAGAGGTTGGTCCTTGTTAGATATTATGTGTTTATTGCTATTCTAAATGAAACTAGATTTAAGATTATTGTAAAGGAAGTTGAAGGTGGGGCAAAAATGTTTCATAGTATTTATCCTTCATGGAAAAAGAAAAAGAATTCGGGGATATTAAGAAAGGTTTTATATTCAGGTGATTTAGAAATAGAGTAACAAAAAAGACACCCGTCTGCGGTTTATGAATTGACCGCGAGGGAGCCAAAGCCCCCACAAGTGTCAATTTAAATATAACAAACAAAGTCAATTTTGTCAATATATCCACAGAATTTAATTAATTTAAATAAATTATTCACAATTCACACCCTGCACATCTTTCTTTATTCTTTACTTATTTTTATGTTAATCGGCATTGACGCTTCGCGCGCCAACAGACCAGCCAAGACAGGAGTCGAGTGGTATTCCTATCACTTGATTCAGGAATTGAAAAAAATTGATCAGAAAAATCAATATCTTTTATATACCAATCTTCCTCTCGGTGACAAACTGGCAAAATGCCCTGATAATTTCCAGCAAGCTTTGCTCAAATGGCCACCCGTTAGATTTTGGACTTTGATCCGCCTTAGCTATGAAATGAAATTTGGCCAGCACAAGCCAGATCTTCTTTTTGTCCCAGCTCATACCATTCCATTATTAAATCCCAAAAAAGTGATAGTCACAGTTCATGACATTGGTTTTGAAAGATTTCCTGAATTATATAACTGGGCTGACAAACTTTATCACAAGTGGACAATCCGTTTTATAAAAAAGCACGCCATAAAAATAATTACAGTGTCCGAGTTTTCCAAAAAAGAAATTATGGATGTTTACAAAATTCCAGCTGAAAAAATTGAAGTGGTTTACAATGGGTTTAGCAGTGATGTTTACAAAGACATGCATCTTGATAAAGATTCTGCTAGAAGTTTGCTTCTGGAAAAATATCAGATTGACGCCCCATATTTTATGTTCACCGGCAGACTGGAAGCCAAGAAAAATTTTGAAAGATTGGTTAAAGCCTTCCTAAAATTCAAAGCCAAAAATCCCCAATCAAAATATAAATTAGTTTTAGTCGGCAAAAAGGGCAATGGTTTTGAAGAAGTAATGATGAAACTAAGTCTTGAACAAGAAGATAGTGATATTATTTATCTAAAATATTTATCATCAGAAGAAAACGCCTTTTTACTCAATAATGCTGAACTGTTTATCTTCCCATCACTTTATGAAGGTTTTGGCATACCTGTGCTTGAAGCCATGAGTTGTGGTTGCCCTGTTGTCTGCTCCAACACAACATCACTACCAGAAGTTGCCGGTGAAGCTGCCATTAAATTTAATCCAGAAAATATTGATTTGATTGAAAAAGCTATGGAGACAGTTGTTTTTAATCCCGAAGTCAGACAGGCGTTAATTGAAAAAGGCTTTGAACAATCCAAAAAATTCTCATGGGAACAATGTGCGACAGATACTCTCAAAATTTTTGAAAATGTATAACAAACTGTGGTAAAATATATTTAGCAAGTCCCGAGTTTCTGGTTCATAGTTAAGTTTTCCAAATTCCCATTTCCGATTACAACTCTGGACTTTTATCAATCATCTTATGACTAAATCTTTCAACTGGTCAGTTGTTGGACATACAAAAATTCTGGATTTTCTACAAACAAATATTCTGAATCAGACTTTTGCTCAATCATATCTGTTTGTTGGTCCGAAAAAAGTTGGCAAAACTTCAGTCGCCAAGAAATTCAGTCAATTTTTGATTTGTGATAATTATTCTGAATATTTAAAAAATGGCAAAGTGAAAAAGCCTTTTGCTTGTGGCGAATGTAGCGCCTGCCAGATGTTCAAAAAAGGTATTTATGCTGATTATTATCTGGTCGAACGCGAACGCAATGATAAAGGCTTGCTCAAAAAAAACATCTCTATCAAGCAAATACGGGACTTGCAATCCAGTTTATCCAAGCGGTCATTCCAAAATTCCTACAAGATTGTCATTATTCCCGAAGCTGAAGCCATGAGCCTCGAAGCCAGCAACTCCTTATTAAAATTTCTTGAAGAACCAACAGCTAAAACCATTATTATTCTTATCAGCCAGAATACCAATATTATTTTGCCAACCATAGTTTCCCGTTGTCAAATATTAAATTTTTCTCCAGTGCCTCGAGAAAACATTTTTGATTATTTAGTCGATCAAGGCGCCAATCGTAGTCTTGCCCTTGAATTGTCAGCTATTTCCCAAGGAAGGATTACGGTCGCACTTAAATATTTTAATCATTTAGACCTATATCTTGAACACAAACAAAAAATTCAGGAGGTGTTCAAACTTTTTACCTCGTCCAATTCAGAAAAATTTCAGATGATTGATACTTTACTTGGCAAATCAGGCGTTGATTCAGCAAAAAAAGTTTTAGATATTTTTATTTCAATTTTACGTGACGTCGAGCTATTAAAGTATTATAATGATAAGTATATTAGTAATATTTTTTTACGAGAAGAAATGCAGGCATTAAAAGATCTGGATTTCAATTTTAATCAAAAGTTACAGTCTGCTGAAAAATCAAAATTATATCTTGAACAAAATATTAATCCAAAATTAGTTTTTGAAAATTTATTTATATAAAAAACAAAAATAATAATAAAATTATGTTGAAAAAATTTTTATTCACCACTCTAATTTTATTCATGGCTATTTCCTTGACCGGTTGTATTTCTATTACCAAAAAAGGCGAGAGTACTGGCACTGGTTTGGGTATGTTTGTTACTGGTGATCGTGGCGAGACTTGGATTAGAAAAGCCACTCTTCTTACTCCTGGGGCCCAAGATGCAAATTTCAGTGGCGCCAGTATTTTTACCCTAGCCAATGATCCAACTGATGCTGATTCAATTTATGCTGGTACAGGTCAAAATGGAATTTATTATTCTTACAATGGTGGCGATGGCTGGACTCAAGCGAAAAGTTTGTTAACCAAAGTTAGTGGTCGAGTCTTGTCTATTGCTGTTGACCCAAAAGATCGATGTAGTATTTATGCTGCTGTGGAAAATAAAATAGTTAAAAGTAGTGATTGCAATCGAAGTTGGGAAATTATGTTTACTACCGCAACAGCTGATGAATTAATGCGCTCAATTGTTGTTGATTGGTTTGATTCAAAAATCGTTTATGCTCTTTCATATACTGGTAATGTATACAAAAGTTTAAATAATGGTATCAGCTGGGCCAAGACAGCTGGACTGGCAACTGAAACCAAGGAAATGGAAATGGATCCTAATGACAGTCGGATTTTATATCTTGCCACAGACAAGCTTGGGCTATTCAAGTCAAGTGATTCTGGCTTAAATTGGATTTCTCTTCGTGATAACATGAAGCAATTTGATGGGTTGATCCGAACTGGTTATGGCATTGAAATTGACAAAAAACATCCAAATACAGTATTCTATTTATCTAAGTTTGGTCTCTTAAAATCAGGTGATGGAGGTAGCTCTTGGTCGCAGGTAAAACTGGTCACAGCTGAAGATGAGGTAGTATTTCGTGATTTTGAACAGTCAACAGTTGATCCGAATGTGATGTTTGTTACCGATGACAAGACGCTTTATCGTAGTGTTGATGGTGGAGCAACCTGGGAAACTAAAAGTTTACCCTCAATTACCAGAGTCGGGGACACAGAAATTAATCTAAAAAATGACAAAATATTATTTGTTGGTTTCAGACCAGCAAGTTAGAAAGAAAATATGAATCAATATCTAAAAAATATTCAACCAGAAGTAGATAAAACTATTGAGCATTTTAAGCAGGAATTATCTTCAATCCGTACTGGTCGAGCTAACCCGACAATGATTGAGCGAGTTAATGTTATAGCTTACGGCACCCCAACGCCACTCATGCAACTTGCGAGTATTGCCGTCCCTGAAGCTAGATCAATGAGAGTTGAACCTTGGGATAAAAGCTTGACCAAAGAAATTGAAAAAGCGTTAGTTTCAGCTGACTTGGGTGTCTCGGTTTCAATCGACGGAAGTGTAGTCCGCGTGACAATGCCTCTTATGACTGAAGAAAATCGACGAGATTTGATTAAAATTTTAAAAGAAAAACTTGAACACACTCGCATTTCTATTCGATCAATTCGAGAAAAAACCAAAGAAGATATTGTTTCTGCTGAAAAGAATAAACAAATTACTGAAGATGATAAATTTGATTTCCAGAAAGAACTTGATAAAGAAGTTGAAAATTGGAACAAAAAATTAAATGACATGGCAGAAGCCAAAGAAAAGGAAGTAATGACGGTTTAATTCATATCAAAAAAATTATGATAGATAAAAATGAAAATCGATTCGAAGAAATCATCAGTTTTTGCAAGCGACGAGGTTTTGTTTTCCCCTCATCAGAAATTTATGGTGGTTTTTCAGCTGTTTATGATTACGGCCCATACGGTATTGAACTAAAAAATGCCATTCAAGCTAAGTGGTGGCAAAACATGGTTCACAATCGTGAGGATGTTGTCGGTCTTGATAGCGCGATTTTTATGTCACCAAAAGTCTGGCAGGCCAGTGGTCATGTCAGCGGATTTTCTGATCCTATGGCTGAATGCAAAAAATGCCATACTCGTTCACGAGTTGACCATTTGCTCGAAGAAGCTGGAGTTTTTGCTGATGAAAAAATGTCAGAGTCAGAAATAAATAAAATTTTTGATAAAAATAAAGACAAGGTCAAATGTCCAAAATGCGGTTCCAACATTTTTTCCGAGGCAAAAAGCTTTAATCTTTTGGTCAAATCAAATTTAGGAAATTTTACCGGTGACTGGGACAAAGAACCAACATATTTGCGGGGTGAAACTTGCCAAGGGATTTACATTAATTTCAAAAATGTTCTTGATTCTTCACGGGTTAAAATACCTTTTGGCATTGCTCAAGTTGGCAAAGCCTTTCGTAATGAAATCACTGCCAGACAATTTATTTTCCGCACTCGTGAATTTGAACAAATGGAATTCCAATACTTTGTCAAACCAGAAGATGCCAAGAAACAATATAAGCGATGGAAAGAAGAACGCTGGGATTTTTATGTTAATGAACTGGGTATTTTAGAAAAAAATTTGAGGTGGCATAAACATGAAAATTTGGTTTTTTATGCCAAAGAAGCTTATGACATTGAATACAACTTTCCATTTGGTTTCAAGGAATTAGAAGGTATTCACAATCGTTCAGATTATGATTTGACCCAACACTCAAAACATTCTGGCTCTGACCTTAGTTATACCGACCCTCGAACAAATGAGAAATTCATGCCTTGGGTCATTGAAGCATCAGTCGGTTTGAATCGAATTTTACTGATGGTAATCTGTGATGCCTATACCAAAGAAAAAATTGGAGATGAGGAAAGAATAGTCTTGAAACTCGAAAAATCATTAGCACCAGTGAAAATCGCCGTTTTCCCTTTGTTAAAAAACAAACCGCAGTTAGTGAAAAAAGCCAAAGAAATTTTTGATAAACTCAAAACTGCTTGGGTTTGCGAATTTGATGACAATGGTAATGTTGGCAAACGCTACCGTCGGCAGGACGAGATCGGTACTCCATATTGCATTACAGTTGATTTTGATTCTCTAGATGACAAAGCTGTCACAATTCGTGATCGTGATACTATGGCACAGGAAAGGGTAGCTATTGATCAACTGCCAGAATATTTTTCTCAAAAATTTTCTTAAAAATATTTTTACAAATAAAATAAGCCTATAAAGGCTTTTTTTATTTGTATCGGTTTTTAAGAAATGCTATAATTTAAATGCAAATAAACAAAAACTATCAATATTGCGAATACTAATAATTTGTATTTGTAATTTTCGTAATATTCCTAGATTAGTAAAATGAGAAAAGTAGATGTTGTAACAATTGGTAGCGCAATAAAAGACATTACTTTCATCAGTGATGAAGTCGAGATTCTCCGAAACAAAAAAAATCTTTTGAAACAAAAATTGATGGCTGTGGAATATGGTGCAAAACTGGAAATAGATGATTTGCATTTGACTTATGGGGGAGGAGCCATGAATGTTGCAATCGGTTTGAAGAATTTTGGACTAAAGGTTGCGCCGATTATCAATATTGGCAAAGATTTTAGTGGCCAAGAGATTTTTTATTTTTTGAAACAACGAGGTATTAATACTTCACTAATCCAAACCGATAAACACAATGCAACGGGTTTTTCTTTTATTCTTGTAGCCAAGAATGATAAAGAACACACGATTTTCACTTACAAAGGCGCATCCCAGCATTTGAAATTACCCAATTTAAATAAAATTAGAACTAACTGGTATTATGTTGGGCCACTTTCAGTTTCTGGTTGGGAATATGAGTTTATAAAAGTTGTCAGGCAGGCAGAAAAAACTTGGTTTAGACCAGAGCATCAGAAAATTAAAATATTATGGACTCCAGGTCGAAGACAGCTTATTGAATACAAAAAAATGATTAAACTAATGCCCAGGATTCATGTCTTGATATTAAATAAAGATGAGGCAACAGAGTTGGCAATTAATGCCTTTGGTCGAAAAGTAGATAAGAAAAAAATTAATCAATCAAGATACTTGCTTGATACTTTGAAAAAGTTGAAAATGAAAAACTTAATAATCACAGCTGGCGATAAAGGCGCTTATGGTCTCGATGAAAAAGGTCATTATTATTTCAAACCAGCTCGCAAAACCAAAAAAGTTGATACAGTCGGTGCTGGGGATGCTTTTGCTTCTGGTTTTTTGTCAGCTTATCACAAAACTGGAACATTCTCCAAAGGGATTGAATATGGTATAAAAAACAGTTCAGCTGTATTGACAAAAATTGGTGCTCAAAACGGTTTATTGAAAGGTGGTATTAGATAACTAAAATATTGAAGTAAAAAACAGAGCGGTTTAGCACTGTTTTTTCATTTTACTCCTGATTGATTTTTTATAGCGTTGCAGTTCTTTTCTGATGTTCTGTTTCAGTTTAGCTAGAGGAGCTTGAAACAGGCAATTGGGGTCAATGGTCTCTCCATCAAGCCAAGGAAGTATAATAAATTCAGTCTCCTGCATTTTGGTCGTCATTTTTAGTTCATCACAATGATGCAGTGTGCGTAGGTTGTGCAATCGGTCAGCTGCTTTTACAAGTTTTGTCAGAGCTTTCCGACTACGAAGCAATTTTTTAAATCTATTAATGCCGATTTTCCCTCTTTTTTTGGTTAATTCTGTCACAATCGTTGCAATATCAGGAGAAACTTGGTCATAAATGAAATGAAGTTGTTCTGGCTTGTTGATGTAGGTGTCTTCGAGCATATCATGAAGTAGAGACGCAATAATTGCAGTTTGGTAATCTATTGGCCGCAATTTGATTTCAGTCATAATGATCCAAGCGACACCAACAACATGTCTGAAGTAGGGAGCTCCGTTAGCTCTTTTTTGTTCAGCGTGAGCTTGTTTAGCAAAAGTATAGGTAAATTCAATGGCTGTGATAAATTCTCTTTTGTGAATTAATTTTCTCACTTGTTGAAAGAACTCTTTTTTTGTTGGGTCTCGTATCTGTCGCATCTCTTGTCTCCTGTTGTCTGGTTATGCTTGAATTGTAGCTATCACCATCTAGGCTGTCAATATTTTCTGGAAAATGCTATAATTTTACTGTAAACATCTTATATTATGCTTAGCTCTAAAATTGAAGTATCAGCTAGACATCTTCATATTACCCAACAGGACCTGGAAAAACTTTTTGGGCCTAATTTTGTTTTAATAAAGCATAAAGATCTTTCACAGTTTGGTGAATTCTCTAGTACCAGTCGAGTTTCTCTGGTTGGACCAAAGGGGCAAATTGATGATGTGCGAATTGTTGGTCCTTGTCGTGGTGAAACTCAAGTAGAAATAGCCAAGTCTGATGCAATTCTATTAGGTATCAACGCACCACTAAGATTATCAGGTAAACTTGAAGGTTCTGGTTCATTAATACTGCGCGGACCAAAAGGGGAGTTAAATTTAGAAAAAGGGGTTATTGTTGCCAAACGACATTTGCATATTTCGACCGATGAAGCCATGTTACTGGGTTTGAAGTCCGGTCAGGACATCAAGATCCGTATCATAAGCCCAAGAGAGGTGATTTATGATAGAGTCGAAGTTCGAACAGCTGAAAATTATAACAAAGTTGTACATTTAGACACTGATGAGGCAAATGCTGCTGGGGTTGATAATGAGACAGAGGCGGATTTGATAATTTAGTTTTATGATAAGAAAATTGTTTGTACAAAAAATTAGTTCAATAGCTTCGGCTGCATTTATAATTGCACTTGCCGGAGTTTTTAGTCGAGTTCTTGGTGTTATTCGTGATCGTGTTCTGGCTGGACAATTTGGCGCAGGATCAACCTTGGACATGTATTATACTGCTTTTCGAATTCCTGATTTAGTTTTTAATTTTATAGTTTTTGGTGCAATTTCAGCCGGCTTTATTCCTATTTTTTCTAAATTATTAAAAAATGAAGAGGATAAAGATTATTCCACCAATAAGCAAGCCTGGGATTTTGTAAGTAATGTTATAAATGTTTTCTCTGTTTTATTATTGGTCGTAACTGTAATTATTTTAATTTTTGCCGATAAAATTGTTCCTTTGATTTCCCCTGGATTTTCTGACAATCAGATGGCTATTACCAGCACTTTAACCAAAATTATGTTTCTAAGTCCAATTTTACTTGGCATCAGCGGTATTGTGGGTGGAGTTCTGCAAACCTACAAAAGATTTTTTGTCTACTCATTGGCTCCAATTATGTACAATTTTGGTATAATAATCGGAGCTATTTGGCTCGTTGATTGGTTTGGTATCAATGGTTTAGCTTGGGGTGTTGTTTTGGGGGCATTACTCCATCTATTAATACAAGTTCCTTTGTTGTCAAAATTTGGTTACAAATTTCACTTTATTTTCAAATTTAAAGATTCAAATTTACGAGAAATATCCACTTTGATGATTCCACGAGTTTTAGGTCTGGTTACAACCCAGGTAAATTTAATTGTGATAACAATTTTTAGTTCTCTGATTGCAGTTGGTAGTATCACTGTATTTAATTTCGCAAACAATCTTCAGGGATTTCCTTTAGCTTTAGTAGGAATCTCTTTTGCTATTGCTGCTTTTCCAACTCTATCTAGACTGTACAATGAAAACAAGATTTTAGAATTCAAAAAATCATTTATCCAGACGGCACGCATGATATTTTTTCTTATATTACCGTTAAGTGCTGTTTTTATTGTCCTGCGCGTTCAAATAGTTAGAGTTGTTCTCGGAAGTGGTGTTTTCAATTGGCAAGATACTTTACTGACAGCTGATGCTCTAGGTATTTTTGCTGTAAGTCTTTTTGCCCAATCGCTTATTCCATTACTCGCTCGTTCATTTTATTCCATGCATAATACCATTACTCCGTTTATTGCCGGACTTTCAGGCGCGATTATTAATTTAATTCTTGCCTTTACTCTCCCATCAAAGTATGGTTTTCTCGGCTTGATTATTGCTTTCACTATCAGTTCGATTGTTAATTTTTTAGTATTATTTATTGCTTTTAGAATAAAAATTGGCAAGTTAAATGATCCGAAAATTATTATCTCATTTGTCAAAGTGGTATTTGCTTCCTTTATAATGGGTGGGGCTATGTATTATCTGAAAATCCCAATCGCCAGATATTTTGATCTTCAGAGTTTTTGGGGTATATTAATGCAGAGTCTGGTGCTATTTTTAATTGGTTTAATTGTTTATTTAATGGTTTGCCAAACTCTCCGCTGTCCAGAACTCAAGATGATTATTGAAGCTACTGCTCACCGCCTGAATAAAAAAATAAAAGTAAAATCAGAGGGAATTGATTCAGTCAGCATGAATTAATTTACTTTTTAGTATAATTTTGATAAATTATCTTTACCTTTTACCTCATCCACATACAGGGGGGAGAGATGACTGGTCATGGTACCAGAATATCAAATTTTCAGGATTTGCAACTAAATTTTTTTGAAATACTTGTCTCTGGTCAAGTCGTGGAAATTCAGGATCAAGCTGGACAAATGCTATCCATAATGTTGCCACAACCTGTGTTTACTAGAATTTTCGGTTCAGCTAGCAGGTATCATTTTTTCAATTTTAATAAGGATTACCTTTTGGAAGCACGACAAGCAAATGTGATTGGACCAGTTGCCAATCGATTGGTTGATCTTATGTGGAGCGAATTGAAAAGTCAGGGGGTCTTTCACTTTTCTAGTAATGATTCTATTGGCGATGTATATTGGATGCTCCGAGCAGACTATGAAGCGCTATTGGAAAATTTTAAAAGAAAATAGCAGTAATAACATTACTGTTTTTAGTTGATTTTTTGCTGATTATCTGCTATATTATACTTACTTTAATTCAAACTAGTATTTTCTGTTTAGTCAGCCCAATGTGCAGGATAAAACTTTACTTGCTTTGTTCTGACTTGGATTTACTCGCTATTAAATTATGTTGGATAAAATTCGGAATTTTTGCATTATTGCTCATATTGATCATGGTAAGTCCACTTTGGCTGACCGTTTTTTGGAATTGACCAGAACGGTTGAAGACAGAAAAATGAGAAATCAATTACTTGACCAGATGGATTTAGAACAAGAAAGAGGTATTACTATCAAGCTACAACCTGTTCAAATGGATTATGATGGGTATAAACTGAATTTAATAGATACTCCAGGACATGTGGATTTTTCATACGAGGTTTCTCGTTCCTTGGCCGCCGTTGAAGGCGCAATTCTGCTCGTAGACGCTGCGCAGGGTGTTCAGGCTCAAACTGTTGCCAATTTGTATCTAGCGATTGAGCAGGGGTTGGAGATTATTCCAGTATTAAACAAAATAGATTTGCCTTCAGCCGATGTTGAAAAGGTTTCACAAGAAATCATTGATCTTATTGGTTGTAAAAAAGAGGATATTTTTGCTTGTTCAGCTAAGACAGGTGAAGGAGTTGAAGCAATTTTACAACAGGTTATAAAAAAAGTTCCAGGTCCAAAACAGGAAATTGATAAAGATTTACGAGCCCTTATCTTTGATTCTTATTATGATGAATTCAAAGGGGTAGTGGCTTATTTGAGAGTTTTTGAAGGAACTGTACAAAAAAATGATTCAGTAAAGTTTTTTGCCACAAATACTGATACTGAAATGCTTGAAGCTGGAGTACTGAAGCCTCAACTCAAATCAACTGGATGTCTAAAAGCCGGTGAAATAGGCTATATAATCACTGGGTTAAAAGAAATTGAGAAATGCCGTGTTGGTGATACAATTACTCTCAAAAAATCTCATGTCCAGCCGTTGGCAGGCTATAAAGATGTCAAGCCAATGGTCTATGCGGGTATTTTCTGTGAAGAGGGCAGTGATTACAATGATCTTCGCGAAGCAATCAATAAATTAAAATTAAATGACGCTTCATTAATGTTTGAACCTGAAAATTCTCCAGTACTTGGTTTTGGTTTTCGTTGCGGTTTTCTAGGTCTTTTACACTTGGAAATTTTCACGGAGAGACTTCGCCGAGAATTTAATTTGGAAATCGTTATTACTACGCCGAGTGTTGCTTATCGAGTTCACCAAAAGGCTGGAACAAAGATTGACACAGATATAAAAAAAGAACAAAAAGTTGATTCTAGTACTTTTATCATGAAAAATCCTAATGAATTTCCAGATCCAGCTATTGTAGATTATATTGAAGAGCCTATCATGGCCGTTGATATCCTCTGCCCGAAGGAATATATTGGCAATGTTATGCCTTTAGTCCAGGAATCAAGAGGTGATTATTTGACAACTGAATACATCGGAGCAGATAGAGTAATTATTCATTATCATATTCCTTTGGCAATAGTTATTGTTGATTTTTATGACAAATTAAAAAGTGTTTCATCTGGTTTTGCCTCAATGAATTATGAGTTATTGAAATATCAGCGTGCTGATTTGGTGAAAATGGATATTTTGGTTGCAGAGAAACCGGTTGAAGCTTTTTCTACCATTATTTATCGTGATTCAGCTTTTAACACTGGTAAAAAAATTGTCCAAGCACTAAAGGAAACCATCCCAAAACAGCAGTTTGTTATCAAATTGCAAGCATCTATTGGAGGAAAGGTTATTGCCGCCGAGAGAATAAACGCTTTGCGTAAAGATGTCACTGCCAAGCTGTATGGTGGAGACCATTCTCGCAAGCAAAAACTTCTAAACAAACAGAAAAAAGGCAAGAAAAAAATGATGGAGATGGGTGTTGGAAAGGTTAAAATTCCACAGGAATCTTTTATTGCAGTCATGAAACGCTAGATTTTTATCATTTAAAAAACAGCTCTAGTTCCTAGAGGTGTTTTTTTTGTTGCTGAAAAAATTTGGATTTAGAAGTATTTCTTCAACAGGCTTTATTGCAAGCTTGCCAGATGTCATTAGCGCAGTTTCTACCAGTGCGATTGTATCTACGGCCGAGCTAGATGTTTGTAATCTCGATAGTCCAAATGGCAGAAGGCTAAACCCGGTGTCAGTCGCAGATTGTAGCAATTTTTCTAGCCTTGCATCACAGCATAGCTGTTCCAAGATTTGTCCCCTAATAAATTCCTTTTGAACAGGTAGCTCTGGTGGGAAAATAACTAGAACATTCTTTGTTAGGTTATCGCTTGATTCTAACATGAAGGTAAGCAGTTTTTTAGTTTCATTTGATAGACCAACGATTGTCACAATATATTTTTTCACTGGTTCAAGTGGATTCTTTATTGTCAATTCTTCGAGCCTTCCTGGCTTTTTGTTAGGATTTTTTCTAATGCCAATCATCTTATAATGTTGTCTTGACAATATAAACTATTTTGTCCTGTCTGGTCTGTCTGCCAAGTTTTGGCACTGGATTTTCCCATAGTCCAATCGTTCTTTCCGCTTCAGCCAAGCTTGATTGTGCCAGTGTTGATCCAAAATAAGAAAATGAACAATCAATACCCAGTATCTCAATAAACCTATAGTCTTGGATATTACCACCGGTTGACCCCATGCTGTGAACATTATCCCTGACCTTTCTGTAAAGATCTGGAGACTCTTCGGGAAAAACAGCATAAACATTTTTTGTCAACCCTTCACTCTGATCAACCAGCCAAAGAAGGAATTTGACTGTGAAATTATCAGGACCATCAATTTTAAAAGTTAGAACACGCAAAAACTCTTTTAGCAGAGAAATTTTCCACATGGTTTCAGCAGTTTTTAGGTCTGTTAAACTCTTCGGCCATTTTGGTTCGTTGTGGTATTCAGATTTGTTTGTTTGCATTCTTCACTCCTCCTCCTCTATGGGGAAAATTGAGTTTAATGGTTTTAGCCAAATTTGTCAATAGTTATTGATTTTAATTTAATAAAAAATTGGCATTAAAGTAAAGAAAAACATGGATATTATCATAATAATAACCACAATCGTCCACACAATTTTTTGGGCTTTTTTCATATATGTAGTAAAATATCTAAATTGATATATCTTTATGGTTGAAAAAAATTGGATGTTGAAGCCAGAACCGCCTGAAGACTTCCAGCAAAAATTTAGTCAGTACCATCCACTGATCCAAGGGTTATTATACAATAGAAATCTTCATAAACCAAATGAGATTGAATGTTTTTTGTTTCCAGAATTTGATAAGCTACATGATCCTTTCCTTTTTAATCACATGAAAAAAGCAGTGGATCGTATATTGCAGGCCATTAATTCAGGTGAGAAAATAATTATCCATGGCGACTATGATGCCGACGGAGTTACCAGCTCAAGCATTCTTTTTAAAACCCTGCAGGCTCTTGGGGCTGAAGTTGATGTGTTTATTCCTCATCGAGAAGATGATGGTTATGGCATAAATATAAAAAATATTAATCAGTTTGTCTCAAAGTACAAATTACTAATTACAGTTGACTGTGGCATTACCAATGTCGCTGAAGTCCAGCTTGCTACTGAAAATGGTCTTGAAGTGATAGTTACTGATCATCACGAAGCGCCAGCAATCCTGCCAAATGCTTTTGCTATTATAAACCCAAAGGTCAAAGGTGAAAAATATCCTTTTGAGCATCTTTGTGCTGCCGGAGTGGCCTATAAATTATCTGTTGCACTGATTGAAAGTATTGATAAAGAAACCAATGAATTAAATAAGTGGGGAGGAAAAAAAGGCTTTCTTAAATGGTTACTTGACATTGTTGCAATTGGGACGGTTTCAGACATGATGCCGTTAATCGATGAAAATCGTATTTTGGTGCGTTATGGATTAATTGTTTTGAAGCAAACTCGTCGTCCAGGATTGATAAAGCTACTTGAGATTGCTGGAATTGATTTAGCCAAACTTTCCGCCACAACTATTGGCTACCAAATCGGACCAAGATTAAATGCTGCCGGTCGTTTGAAGCATGCTGAAGTTGCTTTTAAATTATTGACCACAGATGATTTTGACGAGGCTAATCTCTTGGCTACAGAGCTTCAGGCAACCAATGTTGATCGTCAGAAAATAACTGAAGATGCGATTAAACAAGCAAAAACAATTATTGAATCCCAGAGTACGCAAAAAATTTATTTTATTTACAATGAATCTTGGAATCCAGGAGTTATTGGTTTAATTGCTGGCAAAATAAGCAATGAGTATTGTCGGCCAGTTATGGCAATGACCAAGGTCGGTGAACAAATTGTTGGTTCAGGTAGGAGTATTGAGTCTTTTAATATAACCGAAGTTTTATATCAGGCAGAGAAGTTACTTTCACGCTTTGGCGGTCATGCCCAAGCATGCGGTTTTACTATTAGTAAAGCCGAGCATTTATCTGAATTCCAAAAGATAATATTGGACAAGGCTGATGCTATGATAAAGATTGAGGATTTAAAACCTATTATCAGTATTGATTCTACTGCCAAATTAGCTGATTTCAATCTTGATTTAATGAAAAAAATTGAAGCTTTTGCACCTTTTGGCGAAGGCAATCCAAAACCATTATTTCTTATTAAGCAATTAGAAATTACCGCGATTGATAAGATCGGAAATGGAGAAAAACATCTGCGATTGATGGCCAAACAAGGTACTTCTTTGCATGCTGAAAAATTTTTAGCTTTTGGTATGGCTGACAGCTGGGGTGAGGTTCTGTGTCCGGGAGATGTTATCGAGGTCGTTGTTGAACTCGGAGTCAATGTCTGGAATGGGGTTGAGAGCGTTGAGGCTCGTATTGTTGATTTGAAAAAAAATTGAAAATACTTCAAAATAAAGTTATAATTTTATTATTATCTTCAGTTTACAACTATAAACTTTTGCTATGAAACTAAAAATATATTCAGATGGAGGTGCTCGCGGCAATCCAGGCCCAGCCGGTATTGGGGTTGCTATTTACGATGAAAAAAATAAACTAATCGATCAGGTTAGTAAATATATTGGTGAGACTACCAACAATCAAGCAGAGTACCAAGCTATTATCTGTGGTCTTGAAACTTGTAACAAATTAGGCGCTACAGAAGTTACCTGCTTTCTTGACAGTGAACTCGTCGTCAGGCAAATAAATGGTGACTACAAGGTAAAAGACCCTGGCTTGGCAAAACAATTTATGAAAGTTTGGAATCTTCGACATAAATTTTCCAAATCAGAATTCAAGCACATTGTTCGTGAAAAAAACAAAGTTGCAGACAAATTAGCCAATGATGCCATGGACAAAGCTTGTTAGTAATGATTAATTTTATTAATCCCGCATGAATTCTGGATTTTTTTGTGTAAAAATATTTTGAAGTTTATTAGTTGACAGCCTCTCGGGATTATGTTAACTTATTATTTGTTTTGAGAAGCCACCAAGGACCAGGGAGGCCAAGATGGACGCAGTCGAGTCATATAAGATCCTTAACAATAAAATCAGAATTAATAAACTAAGACATTTATTTTCATCTTTTTTGGCACCATCTTTAATCGTTCTAATCCCAGTAATTTGTGGAGCACTGGTATTGTATTTTTATGATGGTTTTGGTGAAAACGGGTTTGGTATGTTTGGTATTATTATGATTGCTGTTTGTGTTGTTCTGATTACTATCGGATTATCTAAACGGAAGCAGTTATGCTGGTATCTATCTGCAAAGTTTGATGAAACCCAGGTAGTAAAGTTTGACTTTACTGATTACAATGCAGAAAGTCCAGTATGTGTAACAAAGTATTACCTCTACGATAAGACTAATAAGATTCTTGGTGAATTAGAAGGAGATAAGTTTCTTGCTCTGTTCAAACTGAATGAGATGAATTATTGCAAATATTTTTATTGGCTGAACCCCAGAGCATTTATTGGCCTTGATTCAAACTGGTTAGTATCGTCGGTTTTTGTCCAAGGCAATAAACAGCTAAAAGTTTCTGTGAGCATTAAATACAAATTTATTGGAACTTTTGAAGCTTGGTTGTCGAAAAAGGTTTTATGCGTCAATGTTACGCCATCTGAATTTCAACGGGGCATTTCTTCAGAGGATCTAAATGAAAAGTTATTTCAGGGGGTTAACCTCATCGATGAAGATGCAATGCTGGGAGTGCTCCGGCTCAGACTTGACAGTCTTGTTAAAGAAATTGAAAGCAAAGATGAGCTTGTAAGGGTTTATAGTGTTGACATCAATGTTATTACAACCGAAACCCATAAATCCGAAAAAACAGAAACATTATCATTCAATTAAACAGGTTCGAAATCATTCGGACTTTTTTGTTTTATAGAAGTGATAAGAAGTGATTTTAGTGGATAATCATTTCCTTTACAAATAATTTGTGGTATAATATATCTAGTTAGTCATAACTAAATTTTTTTGCTATGGGATTGTTTTCCAAAAAAACTGGTGATAAAAGTTATCTCGGAGTTGATATTGGTGGTAGCAGTGTTAAGTTGGTTGAACTTCTCGACAATAAAGGCCGGGCACAGCTTTTGACATATGGTTATCTCGAGAGATCTACCAAGTCAGCGACTGAAAATCTGCTTGATAAACCAACTGAAATGGCAGATTCAATAAAAAAAATTGCCGAAAAATCAAAAGTTCAAACAAAAGATGCGATTACTGCTTTGCCGGCATCATCTGTCTTTACTACTATTTTGTATTTGACCGATATTAATAAAAAAGATTTAACTTCAATAAAAAAAGTTACAGAAGCAGTTCAGGCCGAGGCTGAAAAAGTGCTACCCCTACCTCTAGATGAAATGGTCTTAGATTGGAAAGTTCTGAACGGTGGTGGTTCTTCAACCGACCCAAAAGCTGGTGTCCAGGTACTCTTGACCGCTGCAGCCAAAACATTAGTCAAGAAATATATTGATATTTTCAAAAAAGCTGGTTTTAATTTGCTTAGCCTTGAAACAGAATCTTTCGGTATGGCAAGAGCACTTGTCGGCAAAGATAAATCAACAGTAATTATTGTTGATATTGGTGCTGCCAATACTGATATTACTATTGTTGACAACGGTATTCCATATATGGAGAGAACAGTTGATATAGGTGGCTACCAAATCACCAAGATTTTAGCCGAGACCATGAATATTTCAATTGATCAGGCAGAGCAATTCAAACGGGATTTAGCTAATTATTCTTCCCAAGTTTTAAATCAAGGACAATTGTTGCCAGAATCTATTGAAAAAAGTCTGGTACCGATTATCAATGAAATCAAATATTTACTTGATTTTTTTGGGAAACAACCTGGAAATGAAGCCAAAAGAATTGACCGCCTTATTCTATCTGGTGGTACGGCAAAAATATTCAATTTGACAGAATACTTTACAAAGATGTTTAATATAAGGACTTTTCTCGGAGATCCATGGGCCAGAGTTTTATCTCCAGAAGATTTGAAACCAGCTTTAGATGCGGTTGGTTCTCGTCTCGCCGTTTGTATTGGTCTTGCCATGAGAGATATTGAAAAATAGAAAGCTATTTTAGTAAAAAATTTTAATTTTTGATTACTTGATAAGAGTAAAATCTAAACAAATATTTATGACTTGCAAAAAATCATTTGGCTTTACCTTAATTGAGTTATTAATCGTTGTGGCAGTTGGTGCAATCTTGATAGTCGTGGCCTTGATATCACTCAATGGTATTCAAGAAAAGGGTCGTGATGCCAAAAGAATAAATGATATTACCAATATTCAGCAAGTAATGAAAATTATCGCAGAAGAAGATGGTTCATATTTGGCAGCTTGTGGTGGAGAATTCCAAGGTTTGGTGAGTGGTTGTCAGGGAGAAGGGGACACTTTTATGCTGTCAAAATATTTAGACAATCTTGCATCTATTAATGACCCAGCTGAAAAAATTCTTGCGTGCAGTTCACAATGTTCAGAAACACCCTGCAATTACAATTTTACAAAAATCGCCCAAGACGGTTATGAAGTAATTTTTTGGTTAGAAAATTCCGTCAGTGGGTACAAGAAAGGCTGTCATCACCTAACCGAGAGAGGCATTGAATAAGTTTTATGAAAAAGTCTGAAGGATTTACAATTGTAGAAATTATCACTATTTTAGCTATTTCTTTGGTAGTGGTTATTTTGATATTTCTAATGTTCTTTTTTGCTGGTAGAGAAGCGCGAGATGTGAAACGCACCAGTGATATCAGTGTCCTTCGCAGTGTCATGGCTTCGACCAAAATCCAATTCGGTAGTTATGCTGAATCAGGTTGTCAGTCAGGACCGGTTTATGCTTGTCAGAATTCCCGTCTTGAGAAACTTTTACCAACCATTTATAATTTCAGGGATCCGAAATCAAAAGTCCTTTGTAGTGATGATTGTACCCAACCTTGCGAATATAGTTTTTCTCAAATTTCCGATGATGATTTTGAAGTCTTATTTTATTTAGAGACAGGAATAGGTAATTATTCTAAAAAAGGTTGTTATCGTCTCAATGCCTCTGGTGTTGAATTAATCCAATAATTTTTTACCTATGTCTGAAAATCAGAAATTTATTTTAATATTGACAGCCATTGCTGTTTTTGTTTTTGCTTTATTTCAGGCGACCAATGCCAGTGCTTATACTATCAATTCAACTAGAATTTTAACACTTGATCAGCCAACTTTACAAAAAGGTTTCACCATCAAGAGTCTGGACGACAATTTTTGGTTACCAATATTCCCAAATCAATACCAAACTCCAATTACCGTAAAAATTGAACATATAAATTCAGAGACACCAATCCCAGAAAACAAAACAGCGATAAGTTCACATTATATTTATGATTTGAAGCTACCTGTGTCAGGAATATTGAGCAAGAAAGCTACTTTGGCTGTGAAATACACAACTAGTACTGATGAAGAAAAGGCGATTTATTTCTATGACCGATCAAAAGAACAATGGCGTGCATTAACTACCAAAGTTGATTCAGAGCGCAAGATTGCAATTGCCGAGACCATTTTCCCATTTGCTGAAATCGTGGTTTTAGAAAATAAAACAGCTACAACTGCTCCAAATGTTTCTTCTATTCCTGAAAATATTCCACGATCATTATCAGATCAGCTGACTGCACAGTCGGCCATTGTTGCAGACTTAGATGGAAATATTATTTTTGAAAAAAATGCAGATCAGGTTAGACCAATTGCCAGTCTTACCAAGTTAATTACCGCCCAAGTTTTTGTTGAAAATAATCCTGGTTGGGATAAAAAAGTAACAATTATTGAATCAGATAATGTTGGCGGTGCCAGTATTCCTCTTGAGCCAGGAGATTTGATTTCTGTAAAAAATTTATTTAATGCAACACTGGTAGGCTCAAAAAATAATGCTACGCGCGCTTTGATGCGTTCAACCGGGATGACTGAAGATCAGTTTGTCGCTAAAATGAATGCACTTGTTCAGCAGTGGGGTTTAACAAATACCAGCTTTGTCGAACCCACCGGTCTAAGCGAATACAATGTTTCAACTGCTCGCGAAATGCTGGAAATATTCAAGCGTACATTTAATAAGTTTGACTTTCTTCAGGCAACAACCACATATTGGTCAGAGATTACCTACAAGCGAGGTAATGAGGTTAGGTCATATTGGTGCCAAAACACCAACAAACTTCTTTTGCGCGATTTATATATTACTGGAGGAAAAACCGGTTATACTACCGAAGCAGGATACAATTTAGTGACTCGTGCCAGATTGACAAAAAATTCAAGTCAGGAATTAATCGCCTTGGTCCTTGGCGCAAAAATCAGCCAGAATTATGAAGAAGTGGATTTACTTTTACACAAATTTTTAAATAAATAACTTGAAAATCTATGGATAATTATTCCTATGAAAAAACCCCTAAAAAAACAGGCACCATCATCAGTCTTATTGCGATAGCTCTGATTTTTGTCCTGGTTATATTAGGTATTTATTTTTACATCAATCGAGAGATGAACTCAATGAGAGCATCATTTGAGCAAGATAAAATACAATTAGAAGATAAAATCAATGAACTTGAGGCTACTCAATTAGATGTTGATGGGGTAATGAAAGATGGTGAATTTGATGTCGATGTGGATATTAGTAGTGGAGAAATGAAGTTATTTACCAATACTGAAGGCCACTACAGTTTTAAGTATCCGTCAGACTGGAATGCCTTTGTTTGGAACAATGGACCGGCTCGCAATTCATTATTTGGACCAAACGCAACCAGTGAACAAGGATTAGGCGGTATTAATGTAAATGATAACTCTCCCTCTCGCACAATCGATCAGATGCTAGATCTTAGAGAACAAAATGCAGAAGTAAAATATAATAATCGTGTACAGACAACTATTGGTAATAAGACGGCAATAACAGCTGGTTATGTGGGATATCCTGTCAGTGGTTATACTGTGTTTATTTCTGGTAACGGAGTTGTTTACGAGTTTTATTTGAATAGTCTCTCTGAATCTGACAAGGCTATTTTTGACCAAATAGTAGCCAGTTTTGAAACTGAAGAATAATCAATATTGAAATTTCGCCATTGCCAAATGGCGGAATTTTTTTTATAATAATTTTATATGAAATCAAAAGGCACAGTCGCGGTTGGTATGAGTGGTGGGGTTGACTCTTCAGTTGCCGCTGCTTTACTCAAAAAACAAGGATACGATGTTATCGGTGTGTTTTTTCATTTTTGGGGAGAAAAAATTGATGGTAATGTTCGGGAAAACATCTGTTGTTCACTCGAATCAATGCAGGATGCTCGTCGAGTTGCTCAAAAATTGAATATAAAATTTTATACCATAAATCTTGAAGTAGATTTTAAAAAAGAAATTGTTGATAAGTTCATTTCCGAGTACCAATCAGGACACACTCCAAATCCTTGCGTTGATTGCAATCGTTATATTAAGTTTGGTCAAGCATTAGACAAAGTAAAGGCATTAGGGGTTGATTATCTGGCAACTGGACATTATGCACGACTTGAATTTGAAAAAGATGATAAATATCATCTCTACAAGGGCAAGGATGAAGCCAAGGATCAAACTTATTTTTTGCATAGATTAACCCAAGGTCAGCTAAAACATGTTATGTTTCCTCTTGCAAAATTAAAAAAATCTAAAGTACGCAAACTTGCCGCCAAATTCGGTTTGCCCACAGCCAGCAAGCGAGAGTCTCAAGAGGTTTGCTTTATTCCTTCTGGCAATATGCATCAGTTTTTATCTAGATATTTTACTTTTAAAACAGGACCAATAAAAGATCTTGAAACTAAAAAAACACTGGGTCAGCATTCTGGTTTGCAAAAGTACACAATTGGACAAAGAAAAGGCATTGGGTTAGCTGACGGACCATGGTTTGTTACTAGGCTAGATTTAGCTTCAAGCACCCTATGGGTAACAACCAATGAAGATTTACTGGAGTCTGAAAGCCTGATTCTTGATAGTATTGAATGGATTGTTGATGAACCAAGATTGCCAATAAATGTCAAATGTAAGGTTCGCTCTGCGCAGAAAGCATTCAAGGCAGTTATTACGAAAAATCACTTGAATAAATATATTGTTCAGTTTAAAAGCCCCCAGAAATCTATCACTGCAGGTCAGTATGCCGTGTTTTGGAAAGGCAAAGAGTGTCTTGGCGGAGGGGTAATTAAGTAATAATGGCGTTGTTATCTAGGAAAATAAAGTGCAAGATAATTTGATAAAATTGCAAAAATAAGATAGAATATGATGTATGAAGTATAAAATAAATCAAAAAATCCAGAAATCATGAAATCACGACTATGAATGACTACCAAAAAAAGCTTTGTGACAAAATGGATGTTTATGTACATGGGGTTTATAAAGTAACAAAAATATTCCCGAAAGAAGAAACATTTGGGGTGACTTCACAATTTAGAAGATCATCTTTGTCGGTTGTATTGAATTATATTGAAGGTTATGCCAGGGGAAGACTAAAATCTCGGCTACATTTTTTAGAAATTTCTTTTGCATCACTTCAGGAATCAAAATATTTATTAAAATTTTCATTCGAAGAAAAATATTTGTTAGAAGATAATTATCAAAAACTTAAAAGTTATTCTGAGGAGATCTCAGCAATGCTTTGGAAGGAAATTGAAAACATTTCAAATCATTTGAAAAATTTCAGCAATTAGTCGGATTTGTTTTTTGATTTTTTGCTTTTCTGTTTTCTTTATATACAACTACTATGACAACTCATGAATTACGACAAAAATATTTAGATTTCTTCAAAAACAAAGGACATGCAATTATTCCTTCTGCTTCACTTTTGCCAGAAAATGATCCAACAACATTATTTACTAGCGCTGGCATGCAACCAATGATTCCATACTTGCTTGGAGAAAAACATCCTTTAGGTGTCAGAATTGCTGACTCCCAAAGATGTTTTAGGACACAGGACATTAATGAAATTGGGGACAATCGTCATACTACTTGTTTTGAAATGCTTGGTAATTGGAGTTTGGGAGACTATTTCAAGAAAGAACAAATATCTTGGATGTTTGAATTTCTTACAAAGGAATTAAAACTTGACCCAAATAGAATATTCATTACAGTTTTCGGTGGTAAGCTAGATATCAACATCCCGAAAGATGATGATGCCGTACAATTGTGGCAAGAAGAATTCAAAAAACTTGGGATTGAGGCCAAAGCAGTTGAAAATGTCACAGAAAATGGCATGCAAGATGGCAAGATTTTTTACTATGATGAAACTAAAAATTGGTGGAGTCGTGCCGGTATTAGCTCAAGCATGCCAGTCGGAGAACCAGGTGGTCCAGATTCAGAAATTTTCTGGGATTTTGGCGTTGATAAACAAATTCATGAAAATTCACAGTTTTCAAAACAAAAATGTCATGTCAATTGCGACTGCGGTCGGTTTATTGAAATCGGCAACAATGTTTTCATGCAATATATAAAAACTAAAACTGGTTTTGAACAATTGCCTCAACAAAATGTTGATTTTGGTGGCGGATTAGAACGGATGACTATGGCTGCCATTGATTCTCCAGATATTTTTAATATTGATTTGTTCCAAACAGCCATTAGAAAATTGGAAGATATTTCAGGTAAAAAATATGATGCAAATGCTGATGATAACAAAGCTTTCCGTATTATTTGTGATCATCTGAAAGCCGCCACTTTATTAATTTTTGATGGAGCAAACCCTTCAAATGTGGACCAAGGATATTTTACTCGTCGCTTGATTCGTCGGTCAGTTCGTTATGCTCATCAACTAGGTATTGAAAAATCTTTTGCCAATCAAATTGTCGAAGAATACATAAATTATTATTCAGAAATTTATAAGATTGATAGTAAAAAAGACCAGATATTAGCTGAAATTACCAGTGAAGAAGAGAAATTTGCCAAGACATTAGAAAAAGGTTTGAAAGAGTTTGAAAAAATGTCCAGAGGCAATAAAATTTCTGGTCATGAAGCCTTTATTTTATTTTCAACCTATGGTTTTCCACTTGAGATGACCGAAGAATTAGCTTTGGAAAAGGGGATTAATATTGATGAAGCAGAATTCAATTCAGAATTTGTCAAACACCAAAATCTCTCCCGCCATGGATCAGAAAAGAAATTCAAGGGTGGCCTCGCCGAACACTCTGACGCTACCATGAAGCTTCACACAGCTACTCATCTACTTCATTCAGCTTTGCGTCAAGTTCTTGGCAAGCATGTTAATCAAAAAGGCAGTAACATAACTGAAGAACGATTAAGATTTGATTTTACTCATCCAGACAAGATGACCCCAGAGCAGATCAAAAAAGTTGAAGATTTAGTAAACAAATGGATTGAAGCAGATTACCAAGTTATCTGCCAAGAATTACCTTATGATGAAGCTCGGGAAAAAAAGGTTACAGGTTTGTTTGAGGATAAATATGGTGATATAGTAAAAGTGTATACAGTTGGTGATGTTTCAGCTGAAATGTGTGGCGGTCCTCATGTAGAACACACCGGCGAACTTGGGCATTTCCAAATAAAAAAAGAAGAATCCAGTTCAGCTGGAATTCGTAGAATAAAAGCAGTATTAAATTAATATAAAAAACAAATCTATGGGTTTTTTAGAAAAATTATTTGGGAAAAAAGGTGTGGAGGAAAAAACACAGGAAACTGTTTCGTCTCAACAAGAGCCAATAACAGAAAGTATAAAAGCTCCCATGCTAACAAAGTCTGAAAGGGCTAACAGGGCAGAGCAGGATGCAATAAATTATTTTTCAAGAATGTTAATGATAAGTACCGGTGACATGGGTAAATTACATTCTTTGATAGATGCCAAGGCGACAGTGGCGATTAGAGGTGGAGTGGATAATGGCTGGGTTCAGGCAAAAATTGTGGGTTCAGATGAAAAGAATGTGAAAGTAGAAATGGTTGAAGATGGCGGCATTAAATCAATGATGACTGTGCCACAAACAGTATTTATGAATTGGCAGCGGGAAATTATGCAAAATTTAGGGGTGGATCGCGACTATGTAAACAAAGAAGCTGATGTTGTAGCCAAATACGGCAATGATTTATTTAATAAATGGGACAAAGAAGCAACGGAGCTTATGATTCGCGATGCAAATGGAGCCTGGCGTAGGGCGCAGGTAGGTAAATTTTCAGTTGACAAATCATTGGTTGAGATGAGTTATGTGGTGAAAGAGGGTTTTTCGGAAAAAGCCACTGAAAAGCTGATCCGGGTAGATGTCCCAACAAGAATTTTGGTTGGTTGGCAGGCTGAAACAGCTTGGAATAAAGGTAAAGACAAATAAAAAAAGAAGAATCCAGTTCAGCTGGAATTCGTAGAATAAAAGCAGTATTAAATTAATATAAAGAATATGGCTTTACCACGACCACAAGAATTCAATCAGGGTTTTGATGAAAATGGAGTTAGAGAATACAAGCTCCAGCAAAAAGAGCGTTCAGGTCCACCTTTGGTTCCTCATGAGACAATGGCGCAATTAAAAAAAATTGAAAAAAAATTACATACTGGGAAGATAACTCCAAAAGATATTGAATTCTTAAAACAGGTAATTTCAGCACAGTTGGTTTCAATGCCAGGGGGCGGAATTGAACCAGAGCCTGATTTTGCTGAAAAAGATAGAATTAAAAAAATTCGAAATAGATTCAACCTAGATTAATTAAACAATAATTTTAAATAACTATTATTAACTGCAAACCTATGGAAAAAAAATGCGAAAAGTGCGGGGCGCCAATTGGAGGATTCCTTTCAGGTTTTTCCAAAATTTTGGGTGTAAAACGATCAGAAAAAAATCCAAATATCTGTAATAAATGTGATGCTGAACCTGTCCAAGCAGAAGAAAATGAAGTCCCTGCGCCAATGGTTGATCAGACGCCAGAAGTAAATTTAATGCCAGATACAGAAGAAGAAAAAAAAGACTCAATCAGTACTTCTACTGAACAAAATTCACCCACAGTAGAATTGCCGGTTGAAGAACCAAAAAATGAAATGAATGATGAAAACAAACCACAAGTATAATTTTTACCAAATAAAAATCCAGACTTTACTAAAGACTGGGTTTTTGTTTAATTTTTAACTAGAAATGGCTTTTCCCGACACTCTGGAGTTAGCTCACTTAGACCTTTCTTGCAATCCTTACTGCAGTCTGGGAATTGACGAATTTTCCGATATTCAGCTCGCTGACGACAACAAGCAGGATGATGACAATTTGTCCCAAATTTCAACTGGAAATATACAGAAGAATAATACTCTCTTGTGGTTTTCATTCTTTTTCCCCTTGTTGTTTCTCGAGGATGTTGATAATATAGCATTTCCAGCTTAATTGTCAAGGTGAAAAAAAAGTATATTTTTGTTAAAGTATAATTTAGTTATGCCAACTCCAATGTTCCAACAATATTATGAGATAAAACAAAAATATCCCAAAGATATCTTGTTTTTTCGCATGGGTGATTTTTATGAAATGTTTGGTGAGGATGCTAGGGAAGCTTCTGGAATACTAAATATTACTTTAACCAAGAGAGCCAAAGGCACTGAAAATGAAACACCAATGTGCGGAATCCCTTATCACGCAGCTGAAAATTACATTGCCAAATTAACAAAAGTTGGCAAACGAGTTGCTATCTGTGAGCAGATTAGTGATCCATCGTTGCCTGGGATTGTGAAGCGCGAAGTTGTGCGTGTGGTTACCCCAGGTACAACCATGAATGATTCAGTCTTAGACAACAGGCAGAACAATTATCTTGTCAGTTTGAGTTTGCAGAAAAATACTTGGGGCTTTGCAGTTTGCGATTTGACGATTGGAGATTTCCAAGCAACTGAAATTCTCAATTTAGAAGTTGTGAAAAATGAATTAGCCAGATTAAAGCCAAGTGAAATAATTGTTACTCCAGAATTGATAAATGATAGCCGTTTAACTGAATTTATTGCTGGGTTAAAAAATCTTAATGTTTACAAATTGCCAGCTTTTGAAAAAGCTGATCGTAGTTTAGTTGAGCAATTCAAGGTAAAGAATCTTTCCAGTTTTGGTCTAAATGAACTACCCGTGGCAATTGAAAGTGCGGGGAATTTACTGGGATACTTGAAAGAAACCCAGAAAACCGCCTTGGATCATATTCTTACCATGAAGCGTTATGCTATAGAAAATTTTATGACTTTAGATCAGGCTACTATTAGAAATCTAGAGTTATTGCAAAATAATTGGACATTTTCTACTGATGGCAGTTTGCTTCAGGTAGTGGACCAGACCATTACAGCTATGGGGGGTCGGGCTCTGCGCCGTAGTTTACTTTTGCCTTTTATAAATCTTAATCAAATTACTGATAGACTTAATGCGGTTGAAGAATTAGTTAATACAGTACCTATTGCCATAAAAATTATTGAGTCATTAAAGCAAATGTCTGATTTTGAACGCCTAGTTGGCAAGATCGGTTGTGGTCGTGCCAATGCTCGGGATCTTGTAGCTTTGAAACATAGTCTGAAATTAATCAATCCTCTGAAATTATTACTGGTCGAATTGCAACAGCAGAAATTCACAGATATAAATTCCAATTTAGTCTCGCATGAATCAGTAATAAAATTAATCGAAGAGACCTTGGTTGATGAACCGCCAATTACTTTGAATCAAGGTCAGATGATAAAAGATGGTTATAATGCTGAACTTGATCAGCTCCGGCAAATTTCTCGTGGTGGCAAAGACTGGATTTTGGAAATGCAGGCACAGGAAATAAAAAATACTGGGATTTCATCGCTGAAAGTTAAATATAACAAAGTATTTGGTTATTATATTGAGATAAGTAATACAAAATTAAATGCTGTCCCAGAAAATTATATTAGGAAGCAGACTTTGGTCAATGCGGAGAGATTTATTACGCCAGAATTAAAAGAGTATGAAGAAAAAGTTCTTGGTGCTGAAGACAAAATTTCCCATATTGAATACCAGATTTTTCAGGAACTAAGAGAAAAAGTAGTAAAATATTTTGCTGAAATCCAAAATTCTGCCAGGCAAATCGCTGAACTTGATTTGGTTTTAGGTTTTTTCATTCTGGCCCGCGCCAATGATTACTGCAAGCCTGTTGTCAATGCTAATGGTCGGATAATCATAAAAGATGGCCGTCACCCTGTCATTGAACGATTAGCTGATCGCTATGTTTCGAATGATACAGAATTTGATCATGAAAAAAATGAAATGATTTTACTTACCGGTCCGAACATGTCGGGCAAGTCCAGTTATTTGCGTCAGGTTGCCTTGATCACATTGCTAGCACAGACTGGAAGTTTTGTCCCTGCTAGGTCAGCCGAGATTGGTCTTGTTGATCGGATATTTACTCGTGTTGGAGCCAGTGACAATTTGAGTCAGGGTGTTTCAACCTTTATGAATGAGATGCAGGAAGCTGCCAATATTATTAATAATGCCACTGAAAGATCTTTGATTGTGCTTGATGAAATTGGTCGTGGGACTTCAACCTTTGATGGTGTTAGTATTGCTTGGTCTATTGTAGAATACATTCATAACCAAATCAGAGCAAAAACTTTGTTCGCCACTCATTATCATGAATTAGTTGATATAGTTGCGAAATTACCCCGAGCTGAAAATTATTGTGTGGCTGTGTCAGAAAATCAGGGAAAAGTTGTTTTTCTTCATAAGATTATCCGAGGCGCAACCAGTGACAGTTATGGCATTGAAGTTGCCAAATTAGCTGGTTTACCAGATAAAATAATTGACCGAGCTGAAGAAGTACTTCGCGAACTAGAAGCAAAGTCAAATCTGACAATAACTAAACCAGTTCAGAAATCTTTGGAATTTTCTCCGCGAGAAGAGAGGCTAGCCAAGGAATTAATGAAAATTGATCCGAATGCTATTACTCCGATTGAAGCTTTGCAAAAAATTGAACAGCTGAAGAAAAATATTGACAAAAATTAAAAATTTAGATACTTTTTAGTATTGTCCTTTTACCCCGAGGAGGCAGACATGGTAGCAGGTATGGCAACTCTAGGTGGTGTTATGATTGCTTGTTCATTGTTCTGTTTAATCATGATAATCAGTGTTACTTTGACTAGGGACTATAGTGCCGGATTTAGTGTTTTTGTAATTATTTCATGGTTTTTTACTGCAGCTTTGCTTTTGATGTTCTTCCTCTTTGCTGTTAGTCTTGGTCAGTTTGTGGTCACATTCATTGGTTGTATTGCCTTGTTCCTTCAGGTTTTATTAGCTATTAGTACCTTTTCATCACCACCAATGATTGTTGTCGCAGGTTTCCTTTCTTTTGGTCTCAATGTAGCCTTCTATGTCTTAACACTAGCCAATTTACCTTCATAACAGTATAAATTTATACTGTTTTTTTATTGACAAATTCATAAAAGTTGTTAAAATTATTTATTCCAGCAAAGGGCAGGAGGTGGCATGCTTCAAATTCCCATTGTTCTTTTAACCGTTGTGGGTTTGTGGTTGTTGTATTTTCTTGTTTATTTGCCCAATACACCCGATAGTACTCTTCGCCTGGTTTATGTTGGTTTGTTGGTAGTGTCAGCCACTTTTGGTGGGTTTATGGCTATCAGAGCTAGGTTTATGGGAAAAAAATAACTTTTTCAACCATTACTGTCAATTCATTTCACCCTAAATAAACTCTGTCTTGCCACCACCAACCGGCGGGGGGGGGAATGGAAAATTCGTGGTACATTGTAATTATTTTGTGTACATTGATTATTGTCTGTGCTCTGTTATTCTTGGCTTATAAAAGAAGGTTGTTCCGCGAATACAGAAGATTTATGGTTGAAAGCGAGCTAATTTTTTTTGCTTGTGAAGTCGCCGGTAGCACTGATGCTCACAATTCTGCCCATAATAGATTTGATTATAATAGATTGGCCAGCAAATATTATCTTCCTCCGAGTGATTTGCCGTTAAAGCAGTATCTTGATGCTTATGAAATTGCTTATAAATTACAACTCCGAGATGCTGAATCGCTGGTGGCAATTTATCAATATCTGAACGCCAGATACAAGTTTGGTGGTGACCTGACCGTTGTCACAGCCTGTGCCGAGAAGTTGGACACAGACAAACTTGGAAAGTTTCTAACAGAGTTTATTTCCTGTGGCAAAAAGATCAATCTCAAAGCTTACTAAACTGTATTATCATAGAGTGTAATTTTGCACTCTTTTTTGTTAGAGCATAAATTTTCCAAAAACTAAATCTAAATATAGATAAGGATTTTTTGCTTTCTGCTATAAAAATTGATAAAGTATTGCTATATGAGTGAAAATACAATCAAAATCTTACCTCAAGAATTAATCAATCAAATTGCTGCCGGTGAAGTTGTCGAGAGACCAGCTTCAGTTGTAAAAGAATTAGTTGAAAACAGCCTCGATGCCGGTGCTGATATGATTGAAGTTGAGATCGAAAATGGGGGAGTGAATTCAATAAAAATCAAAGATAATGGCAAGGGCATGTCAAAAGAAGACGCAATTCTTGCCGTCAAGCAACATGCAACTTCCAAGATTGCTAATCTTGATGATCTTTTTAATATTAATACAATGGGTTTCCGTGGTGAGGCTCTGGCCAGTATTTCTTCAGTTAGTCATTTCTCATTAATCACAAAACAAAAAAATGATTTGAGCGCAATTGAAGTAAAAGTTGAAAACAATCAAAGTTCCAGTCAGGAAATTGGGGCTTCAGACGGTACCACTATTACTGTCAATAAATTATTTCATAATGTGCCGGCTCGTCAGAAATATTTGAAAACCGCTGTCACCGAATTCAACCACATTGTTGATTTATTTATAAATTATGCCTTAGCCTACAACAAAGTTACCTGGAGGTTTATCCATAATGGCAAAACAGTTTACCAGTATCCAGCCACCAATGATTTGAGAAACCGAATCTATGAAGTTTTAGGTGGTGAAATCGCTGATAATTTGTTGAAAGTGGATTACAATGGTATAGAATTCCATTTATCAGGTTTTATCGGCAAACCGCAGATAGCTCGTAACAATCATAAACTTCAATATTTATTTGTTAATGGTCGACCTGTCAATGAGTATGTTATTGCCAAACAAGTGAAAGAAGCCTATTCGACCATTATCGCCCATAATCTTTTCCCTGTCTTTATTTTGTTTATCCAAATTGACCCAAAGTCAGTTGATGTAAATGTGCACCCTCGAAAAATGGAAGTTCGTTTTGCAGAACCGCAGATGATTTACAAAATGGCTTACCGAGTTGTGGCGGAAGTTTTAGATCAAAGTGAATTAACCAAACAGATAAAAGTTGACCGAAATTTTTCACCCATCAGCCATGCACTCAAAAATAAAAGTAATTTCAAATTCGAAAATTTCAACCAGACTAAATTTGAACCTTCAAATTCTTTTAATCATCGTTCAGATATTTCCGAGCCATTAATCTCAAACTTATCGACTGACCCAATGGTTTTTGTTGAAAATAAAACTGACCGTGAATATAAAATTATTGGACAGATTCAAAAATCATATATTATTGTTGAGACCTCTCAAGGAATAAAAATTTATGATCAGCATGCATCTTCCGAGAGGGTACAGTATGAAAAAATTTCTCGAGACTGGCTTTCTCGTTCAGTTGCCAAACAAACACTATTGATCCCTGACAGTTTGGAATTATCTCCGAGTGAGGCAAACTTGGTAAAAAATAACCTGGAGTTTTTTAACCGACTTGGTTTTGAGTTAGACGAATTTAGTAATAATAGCTTTGTAATAAACTCTGTTCCACTGGCCGTCTACAAAGTTGATTATAAATCATCTCTAAAAGAAATTATTAATGATTTGGATGAAAACAATCTTTCAGGTATGGTAGATGGAATAAAAATTTCTGATGCAACCAATCGAGTTTTGAATATGATGAGTTGCCGGAGTGCAGTTAAATTTGGCGATGAACTTACTATTGATGAAATGTATGCTCTGATTGACTCACTTGAATCAAACCCTAGTCAATACACTTGCGTCCATGGCCGTCCTTGCGTTCTTGAGTATAAGTATGAGGAATTAGAAAAACTGTTTAAAAGAAGAGATTAAGTTAATTCCTGAACTCGCTTTTCTAATGTGGATAAACTTTTACCCTAAAATTTGACAAAATTTTATTAATTAGCTATTATATTGGTGCTTTGAATTTAAGCATTTCTAGAAAATTTATCATTAAAAAATTAAGTATTATTTATCTAAAATAGGTGAAAATAGTCAATCTCCAAGATTGTTTACTATGGGATTGACAATATTTTATTTTACTGTATAATTAACCTATCTTTACCAATATTCAATGGGAAAACAAGATGTAATTGAGATGGTGGGCACAGTTGAGGAATTACTTCCTGCAACCTTGTTCCGTATCGCTCTTGAAAATGGACATGAAATCATGGCGCATCTTTCTGGGAAAATGAGGATGAATAAAATCCGTTTATTACCAGGAGATAAAGTCAAGGTGGAAATGACACCTTATGATTTATCCAAAGGCAGAGTGGTTTACCGTTTCTAAAAAAAATAATCTATTATTACTGACTGCATCTGAAAATTCAGATGTAAGAGATTTATTATGAAAGTTCGATCATCAGTGAAAAAAATCTGCAAAGATTGTAAAATTGTTCGACGCAAAGGACGCGTCGGAGTTATTTGTAAAAATCCCAAGCATAAACAGCGCCAAGGATAATTTTAATTTTATTTATATTTTATGGCTAGAATATCAGGTGTAAATTTACCAAATGAAAAAAGAGTCCAGATCGGATTAACTTATATTTACGGCATTGGTAAGGCAGTCAGTACAAAAATTTTAAATCAAACTAAAATTGATATTAATAAAAAAGTAAAAGATTTGACCGACGACGAAGTCAGCCGTTTGCGTGCGATTATTGAAAATGATATGAGAACTGAAGGTTCACTTCGAAGAGATGTTTTGACTGACATCAAGCGTTTGAAAGAAATAAAATCATATCGTGGTAGTCGTCATAGCCGATCTTTACCAGCCCGAGGTCAGAGAACCAAGACAAATTCTCGCACAGTCCGTGGCAATGTTAGACGAACAGCCGGTAGTGGAAAGAAAGCTAGTGCTCAAAAAACATAATATTTAAATTTGATAATCAAAAATTTTTATTACTATAACTATGGCAGACGAAAAAAAGACAATTGAAGACAATCAGGTTGCTGAAAAAGAAGCTGATATTGCTACCACCTCTACACCAAATGATTCAGCGGATATTGCAGTTGAAAATCAGTCAAAAGACAAGAAAAAGCCTTCAGCTAATGCAAAAATTAAAACTGCAAAAGGAAAAAAGAAAGTATTGAAGCAAGTTTCTCTTGGCAGAGCATATATTAAAGCAACATACAACAATACTACCGTCACTTTTACTGACCAGAATGGTAATGTTTTAGCTTCATCAAGCGCTGGAGAAAATGGTTTCCAAGGTGCAAGAAAAGCTACTCCATATGCTGCCTCTGTAATTGTCAAAAAAGCAACTGATAAAATCATTCAATATGGTCTAAAAGAAGTTAATGTTTTTGTAAAAGGTGTTGGCTTGGGTAGAGAATCTGCTGTTAGAGCCATCAATGCCAATGGTATAAATATTTTGTCTATTAAAGATATTACTCCGATTCCTCACAATGGTTGCCGAAGACGCAAACCACGAAGAGTATAATCGGGTATAGTTTTCAATAAATTATGTCAGAAAATCAAAATGCAAAATGTAGAATCTGTCGGCGTACAGGTAAAAAGCTTTATCTAAAAGACGGTCGTTGTGATTCCCCCAATTGTGCCATTACTCGAAGAAGTTATGGTCCAGGTATTCAGGGGCCAAAACAGACTAGAGCACGATTGACCGATTTCGGAAAACAGCTTAGAGAAAAACAATCAGCTAAAAGTTTATATAATTTAAGAGAAAAACAGTTCAAAAACTATTTTGACAAAGCTATTGCTCAAAAAGCAGAAACAACTGGTCAAGCTCTATACCGAATGCTTGAAATGAGACTTGATAATGTTGTCCACAAATTGGGCTATGGTAAATCAATAAAACATTCTCGACAATTAGTCAGTCACGGTCATTTCATGGTTAATGGGAAGAAAGTAGATATCCCATCATACCAATTAAAAGTGAATGATGTTATCACCGTACGAGAAAAAAGTATAAAAAACCGAGTAGTATTCAATGATTTAGCTGAAAGATTAAAAAATCATGAATTAGCAAATTGGCTATTTGTCGATCCACAAGATATGTCAGGCAAGGTAGTTTCTGTTCCAGATTCCAAGAAGTTTGCACTTGATTTTGACATGAAATCAATCGTTGAGTTCTATTCTCGTTAATAAATAAAGTCGCGATTTCTCTATTCCTTGATTATCCAGGAGGGTAAAAAGGTGAGAGTTGTGCGGTATAATTTTATGGAGTTATTTCTCCTGCCATCAAAAATAAATTACAAAAAAGGCAGTAATGCCAACGAGGCAATTCTAGAAATTGAGCCACTATATTTTGGTTATGGTACAACAATCGGCAATGCTTTGAGACGAGTTTTACTCTCATCTTTACCTGGAGCTGCAGTAACTTCCGTAAAAATCAAAGGAGCTGATCAAGAATTTTCATCAGTTGATAATGTTAAAGAAGATGCCTTGAATATAATGTTGAATCTAAAAAATCTTAGAGTAAAAATCCATACAGATGAACCTGTTGTTCTTACCTTGAAAGCCAAAGGAGAAAAAGTTGTCACTGCCAAAGATATTTCAAAAAATAGTGATGTAGAAGTTGTTAATACTGATTTGGCTATTGCTACCCTTACTGACAAAAAAGCTGAATTAGAAATGGAAATTACAGTTCAGAAAGGTAGAGGTTATTTGCCGGTTGAAGAGAGAAATAAGGATGATGTTACGATTGGAACAATGTTAGTTGACGCAGTTTTTTCACCAATTAGAAATGTTGGATACAAAGTTGAACATACTCGTGTTGGAGACATTACAGATTATGATAAATTGACAATGACTATTGAAACCGATGGTTCCATTACTCCACAAGAAGCTGTTGAGCAGTCAACTGAAATTTTAATAAACCATTTTCAACTATTAGTTAATGGAAAAAAACAAGCAGAAGAGCCAGCTGATGCTTCAATCGAAGAATCAGAGGAGGCGACTGCTGAAAAAGAATAATTTTTTATGAGACACCAAAAGTCAGGCAAAAAACTTGGCAGAACAAGAGATCCGAGAAAAGCATTACTTCGCAGTCTTGCTACAAGCTTTGTTTTGAACAATGGGAAAATAAAAACCACCAAGACCAAAGCTCAAGCTGTCAGACCGATTATCGAAAAATACATTACTGCTAGCAAGAAAAATGAATTAGCTGTAAAAAGAAATCTTGAAAAATATTTTTATACAGGAAAAGCAGTAAAAAAATTGTTAGAAGAAATCGGCCCGAAATACAAAGACCGAAAAGGTGGTTATACTCGAATTATAAAAATTGGACCAAGATCTGGCGATCAAGCACAGATGGTTTCGCTAGAATTAGTCTAAATATTTAATATTATGCAAAGACAATTTCATACAATTGATGCAACAGATAAAGCGCTTGGCAGATTAGCCTCTGATATTGCTTTTTTATTGCACGGTAAAAATCGTGTTGATTTTGATCCTCGTCTAGATTCTGGTGCAGTAGTGACCGTGACCGGTGTAGAAAAAATGAAAATTACTGGTAAAAAACTTGAACAAAAAATGTATTATCGACATTCTGGTTATCCAGGTGGGTTAAAAACAACCCAGATGAAAAAATTAATGGCAGAAAAACCAAGAGAAGTTTTGAAAAAAGCTGTTTATAATATGCTTCCAAAAAATAAATTAAGAGCAGAGATGATTAAAAGATTGCGTTTCGCAAACTAATATACTATGGCAGTAGAAAAAACAATTAAAAAAGTTAGAAAAAAAACCGAAACAGCTCCTGTAACTCCTTTGGTCGAGGAAGTTGTTGTTGAAGAAGACAAGAAACGGGGTGAATATTTATATTCTGTTGGTAAAAGAAAAACTTCAGTCGCCCAAGTTCGAGTTTACAAAAAGGGTGAAGGTAAATTTACTGTTAATGAAAAAGCTTTTGAAGTTTATTTTCCAACATTTGAACTTCAGGAAATTGTTCGGTCTCCGCAGAAATTAATCGGACAAGGGGACAAATTGAATGTTACTGTAAAAGTTTCTGGTGGCGGTATTTCTAGCCAAGCTGAAGCTATTCGCAATGGTATTGCCAAGGCTTTGATTCAGCTGAATCCAAATTTTAGAAAACCATTGAAAAAAGCTGGTTATATTACTCGAGATGCGCGAAAGAAAGAACGAAAAAAACCAGGTTTGAAGCGAGCTCGTCGTGCACCACAATGGAGAAAGCGTTAATCAAAACCATTTATATAAATAAAAATCCTCTTAGCAGAGGATTTTTATGTGAAAATTTTATGACTAGATGAGATTGAAATAAGCAATTATTATTCGCACTTAACAATTTTGAAATCATTACAATTTACTGTATAATTTAATTACTTTATGACAAAACAAACAATCGCCAAAAACACAACTTACCTCACTCTTGCCTATATCGGACAGAAAATCCTTGCTTTTGTTTATTTTGTTTTAATTGCTAGATTTATTGGCGTTGAAGATTTAGGTAAATATACTTTTGCCTTGTCATTTACCACCATGTTTGCGGTTTTCATTGATTTCGGTTTATCATCAGCTTTGATAAGAGAGTCAGCCAAAAGTTTTGACAAAACCAGTAAATATTTATCTTCAATCCTGACTTCAAAGTCTATCTTGGCTATTTTATCTTATTTGGTAGTTATTCTGGTGATAAACTTAATGGGCTATCCACCTATTACCAAAAATTTAGTATATTTATCTGGTTTGTTGATGATGTTAGATTCCTTCACTCTTAGTTTTTGGGGTGTTTTTCGTGGTGGACAAAATCTAAAATATGAGGCTTTCAGTATTGTGATTAGTCAAGTTGTCGTGGTTTTATCCGGCGCCTATGTTTTACTGACCCATCAAAGCTTGATGTTTTTAATGTTACCGCTTCTAGCCGGTGGGCTTTTTAATTTTGTCTACTCTAGTATCATGGTTCGTCGGAAATTAAATGTCCGATATTGTTGGAAATTTGATCCTGAAATATTAAAATTTTTGTTCAAAATTGCCTTACCGTTTGCTTTAATTGCGATTTTTAGTCGCATCTATGGCAATATTGACTCTGTTCTTTTATCATATCTAAAAGGTGATGCTGCGGTAGGCTTTTACCAAACAGCCATGAAGGTTCCATTTGCTCTTCAATTTATCCCATCGGCTTTTGCTGCCGCCATTTTTCCAGCATTCAGCTATTATTTTGTTCATGACAAAGCAAAGTTGAAATTTTCCTTTGATAAAGCCATGTTGCTACTGACAATTTTTGTCGTGCCAATATCATTCGGTTTATTAAGCTTATCCGATGAAGTTATTCCAATGCTTTTTGGCCAGCAATTTATTAATTCTGTTTTAACTTTGAAGATATTAGTTTTTGGTTTGATTTTTGTTTTTCTCAATTTCCCCTTAGGAGCTTTGCTAAACGGTTGTGATAAGCAAGTCACAAATACCAAGTTGGTTGGTCTTGTTATGGCTTTGAATATTATTTTGAATTTAATTTTTATACCCCAATATAGTTATATTGGAGCTGCAGCTGTTTTTCTTGTTTGCCACGCATTACTTTTTTTAATCAGTCTTTTTGTTGCCAGGAAAATTATCCCATATAGCCGTCGGAATTTAATACTTGTTTTTGCTAAAACTATTTTAAGTGCTGTCATTATGACCATTGCAGTTTTATACTTGAAACAGTCAATGAATTTAGTTCTGGTAATGGTAATCGGTGCTATTATTTATATTGGAGTTTTATACTTAGTCAAAGGTTTTTCCCGACAAGACATGACTTATCTCAAGCAATCAATGTTGAGAAAATAATATGATTGGATTTTTTGAAAAATTTTCAGATATTATTGCAACATTTAGTGATTCAACCGATGGCAATTTATCTTTCAAATGGTCTGGTGACAATGTTCTGGCAAATCGTCAGACATTTTTTAATCAACTTGAATTGTCATTACCAAATCTTGTGACAGTTCAGCAGGTTCATGGCAATAAAATAATTAAAGTCATTTCAAAAGACCGTGGTCGAGGATCAACCGAGAAAAATTGGCTTAATGGCTATGATGCACTAATAACCAATGAAAAAAATATAATTTTAGGGATTGAGACTGCGGATTGTCTACCCGTTTTTTTTTATGATAAGCAAAATCAAGTTATTGCTATCGCCCATGCAGGCTGGCAAGGTGTAGTCAAGGAAATTATCCCTAAACTTGCAGAATTAATGAAAAAAGATTATAATACAAAGTCAGATAGCTTGCACATTGCAATTGGTCCACATATAGGTAAATGCTGTTTTGAGATAAAACAAGACATTCTTGACATGTTCCCGTCCAAATTTTTGCAGAAAATTAATAACAGATTGTATTATGATTTGACCGCACTGGTTGTTGATCAGCTAAAAACCGTTGGAGTTCATCACAAAAACCTTGAAATAAGTTCAGTTTGTACCAGCTGTAATCATAAATATTATTCATACCGGAGAGATAAAAGTGCTAACCAAGGAGGACAATTAGGGATAATTACATTAATATGAAAAAAACATTGCTTATCACTCTGGATTTCCCACCAATGTTTGGTGGTGTTTCAAATTATTGGGCAAATTTACTAAAACAGTTGCCAGATAAAGATATTGTGGTTCTTGCTCCAGAATATGATAATTCTCTTGATTTTGATATTAAACAGAATTTCTTAATTTATCGCCATAAATTATTATCAAACAAAAAATTAATTTGGCCAAAATGGCTACCTTTTTTATTCCAAACCTGGAGAATAGTCAGGAGTGAAAAAATTGAGCAAATTATTGTCGCCCAAGTCCTGCCCGGTGGCACAATCGCCTATCTTTTGAAAAAATTCTTGAATATTCCATATGTATTATCTTTTCATGGTTTAGACATTGCCTTGTCTCAATCTCGACCGAGAAAAAGGCATTTATTAAAGAAAATTTTGAAACATGCTGATAGAATAATTGTCAATAGCCAATATACCAGTCATGAATTAACCAAGGTTGGCTTGGGCAATAATACTCCAGTTGAGATTATTTATCCTTGCCCAAATTTCTCTCAAAAAAGTTCTGATCAAACATTAAAAGATAAAATTATCAGAGAAGAAACACTCACAGATCGAAAAATAATTATAACCGTTGGTCGATTGGTTGAAAGGAAAGGTGCGGACAAGACGATTGAAGCTGTGAAAATACTTGTATCCAAGTACCCTAAAATTTTGTATCTTATAATCGGTAAAGGAAAATATAAAAATTACTTGCTAAACATGATCCAGATGTATGGCTTATCAAATAATGTTCGAATAATTGAAAACATAACCGATCATGAACTGCCAATTTATTATGAACTAGCTGATATCTTTGTTATGCCCGCTAGGAGGCTCGATAATGGCGATGTGGAGGGTTTTGGTATTGTTTACCTAGAAGCAAACCTCTTTGGTCTACCAGCGATTGCCGGGCGCAGTGGTGGCGCGATTGAGGCTGTAATTCATGATTATAATGGTTTAGTTGTTAATCCCTTGAACCCCATTGAAATCGCCGAGGCAATTTCACAGCTAATTGACAATCCAGAAAAATCTGCCATTCTTGCTAATCAAGGCATTAGTCGCATCAATCAAACTTTCCAGTGGTCAATCCAAGCCAGCAAACTCCAGCAATTCCTTGGAGGGGACAATGAGCAATCGGTGTGATTTATGCCTGGAAATCAAAAATACAGTTCGACCATCAAAGTTTTCAGTTTTTGAGCTCTGTTTTGACTGCCGTCAGAGAGAAAAAAATGAAAAAGAAAATCCATTAAGTCAAAATCAGAATGTTGTTTTACCTGAAATTAGCCTCAAACAAAAAATTGTTAACTATAGGGCAAAAAATGGAACAATGAGTTTCAGTAAAAATTATAAAAGGAAAAAGTATTGTCCTAAAACAATTATTTGTAACAGTTGTAACAAACAAAAACTTTTTTATGGTCGAGATGAACAGAAAAACGAGTTTTGTCGTACATGTTATCGTCAGAAATTTTCCTTAATTGTCTGTGTCATCTGTAAGCAGAAGAAGCCATTACATATCTGGCTAAGTGAAGTAGATGCAATTTGTTCTACCTGTTATTTGAGAGAAGTTTATGATCACAAGAAGTTTAAGTGTTCATTTTGTCAGGGCTATTATATCATTGTTAAAAATTTACTAGATGGACGGAAAATGTGTCGAAAATGTTATAACAAAAAAGGCAATAAAAAGAAATGCTTTGGTTGCAATAAAATCCGATCAGTCAGATATCGTGACCCAGAAAATATGCCATATTGCCATACCTGTTATCAACGGATATTTATACCTAAAAACTACGGCAAATGTGGTATTTGCAGGCACCAAAGAAGGCTAAAATACCGTGATTTTGAGCAAGGAAAAATTTGTTCGGTTTGTTATAGAAAGAAAAATAAATCAGTCTAAATCGGCTGTTTTTTTGTTTATTTTTAGGATAAAAATTGCTTATTGACAATGCCCGTTATTTTTGTTAGTATATAACTACAATATATTTCCGCAGACTGCAAGGGCCACACTGGCTTAAACCAATACCTTGCATAGGACTAGAAGCTGATACATCATTTTGATGTATAGCCACAACAGTTTTATTTCATCTGCGGGCAACCGGGGATTTTTTATATCCAATTACTAGGATTTAATTACTAAATTATTAACAAATAATATGGCAAAAACCAAAGAGCAAAAATCAGATGCTCTAAAAATATTAAAAGAACAAATGACTGGTGCAAAATCAATGATTGTTGCTGATTTCAATGGCTTGACAGTTGTTGCGACCGAAGAGCTACGAAATAAATGCAAAGAAGAAAATGTTGAGTTTTTGGCTGTCAAGAAAACCCTGTTGAAAAAATTGATTAGCGAATTAAAACTCGAAGGTCAAGATAAGATTGATTACTCTGGTAGTATGGCAGTTGCTTTTGGCCGAGAAGATGAGGTTGCTCCTGCAAAAATTTTAGCCGACTTTGCCAAGAATCATGAAGAAGTCCAATTCCGTGGTGGTATAGTTGAAAATGAAATAATTGATATTCCTGGTATCAAAGCATTGGCCGCGCTTCCTTCAAAGTTGGAATTATATGCCAAGATTGTTGGTTCAATCAACGCCCCAATTTCAGGCTTTGTTAATGTATTGGCTGGAACACTGCGAAGTTTCGTCACAGTAATTAATAATATAAAAGATAATAAATAAATTAAACACAGCCAGTTCAGAATACAGCAAGTACAGCGAGTTCAGTTCATGCATTCATAACTTTACTCGCTTTACTCGCTTTTCTCACTGATCTCGCTTATAAAATTATGTCAGAAGAAAAAACAACAGTAGAGGAAACATCAGCTGAAGACAAAAAAACAGTTGAAGTACCTGCAAAATTCAAATCTCTTGTTGAAGAGATTGAAAAAATGTCAGTCATGGATTTAGCTGAATTAGTAAAAATCCTTGAAGATAAATTTGGTGTAAGTTCAGCTGCTCCAGTCATGGCTATGGTTGCCGGTCCAGCTGCTGGTGCCGAAGCTGTCGAAGAAAAATCAGAATTCAATATTGAGCTTGTTTCAGGCGGTGATAACAAGATTGCCGTCATCAAGATTGTCAAAGAAGTTACAGGTTTAGGTTTGAAAGAAGCAAAAGATATGGTTGATGGCGCTCCAAAGATTATCAAAGAAGCTGTTAAAAAAGAAGAAGCTGAACAAATCAAAAACAAGATTGTTGAAGCTGGTGGTCAGGTAAATTTGAAATAATACTTATTCAACATTATAAAAAAGCTCGCTGTTATAGCGAGTTTTTTGTTTTTTTGCTATATTGACAACTGATAGTCTAAATGCTATTATTATCAATTAGTTCTTTTTCCCCAACAAGCGAGGAGTGTATCATGAACTGGTTAGACACAGTTGTTATTGATTTTCATCAGCTTTTTGACCCAATGAATTCATGGTTTTTCAGTGTAAGTATGCTTTATATTATTGTTTATGTACTTATTGGCATTTATATTACTGAAAAATCTGATAAATTTTTCCTTGGGTTTAATTTTTTCCTGTGTGGTTTTTTCGTGTGGTTGTTATGGCTTTTTAATGGCACAATTTATACCATTTCAAGTGCGGTTGTGATGATTGTATTGGGCAATCTAATCATGAAAAAATTTACAAAACTAGTAGTTAAGTAACTACCAGTTTTTTGTTTATAAATAAAGTAATAAACTTATAATGAGAACTTATACAAGGCATTGTTTGATATTAGAAAACCGTTTTTTCCGGTGTTGTCAACTGCCAAGTCATCGATTTTTTCCATTGAGTCAAAAACTATTTGCCGAGTTAAATCTCCGGTTTTGCTAATAACTAGCAATCGTTTTGTTTCCGCTTCAAATATAAATAAGTTGTTGGTTTCAGGAGATGTGATTATTTTATCTGCGCTATTAATCTCCGGTTCAATCACTGGGTTATTGAAGGCTTCAACTGTCCCTGCAAAAAATTTCGTAATATGACCATTTTCGCTTAGTACATAGATACTGCCATCAATTGATATTGATACTGCCGTGCTAAGATTTTCCTCACCTAAGTTTTTTATCCAAGCTTCATTTCCTGTAAAATTTGAAGTATATCTTGTAATGGTTTGGCTGTTTTTTTGCAAAGCATATAGTCGACCATTGTATAACTTCATTGCTGTTGGGCTGGCTACTAGCTTTTGATTCAAAGGCTCTACAGTCAAACCAGAAAAAGAGTACAAGCTCTGATTATTATCAAGTACTAGGGCTTTTGTTTCATCATTTGTTATGAGAGAGAGTGAGCTTATTGAGGCTGATTTTACTGCCTCAAAATTATCAATTTTACCAATAAAAAGTTCTGAAGTGTCAGCTAGTAATAAACTATCATTGAATAATTCTAATTTATTCAATGTTTGTTCTGCCGGTATGGTTGCGATTTGTTGAGCCACGATTTTTTCTATGTTAAGAACTTTATTGTAAAGCTCTGAAACTGCCTGGTCTAAATTCTCATAATTTATTTGTTGACTTTCAGTAGATCGTGGTAGAAAAGCTAGTTCACCTTGTGCTTGCTTTATTTTTTCCATACTTTGAGCGTTGTTCTTGTATATATAACTGGCTTCAGCATCACTTAATAAATTTTTTACATTTTCAATTTGTTGAGTATAGACAATTTGTTCTTGTTTTACTTTTTCAGAGTGTCTAAACCAGAAGATGCTGGAGGTAAAGGCTACAATTAAAACAACTATCACCGCAAGAATGATGTACGGAATTTTTGTTTTTGGTTTTTGAGATGACATCATTTTCATAATTGAAGATTTGATATTAGCAAGTGATAAACCCTTGTGCCCTGTGATGAAAAGGTAAGTATTGCGCCAGATTGGTAATTTGTGATCACTTTGTCCCTGTTTTTCTTTGCTTGATACTCTTGCTTCCTTTAGAGTTTTTGATTTATTAGAAGATTTTAATTTATTTTTTATAGCATTAAAATGCTTTTTGATATTTAATGCCATGGCTGGAGTCAATAGCTTTTCTGTTGTTTCAGATGTTTGGATCAGTTCATTAATTGATTTTTGTGATAATGGACTGTCGGAGGTAAGAGTATTTAATTCATGTCGCAGAAATAGCGCGCTATATGACAGGTCGTTTTTACTTTGTACTTGTTTTATTTGGGTTTTGAAATAATTAATTGCTTCATTTGTCTCGTTTTTTGAAAGAATATCTAAAATCTTTTCTGGCGATATGTAATTGCTAAAAATTTCAGTACAGACTATTAGCGTATTGTGGTTTTTTAGTTCACCAGCAGCAATCGATGAGAATATTTTTATCTTATCATGGTTATTTGAATTACTTGAAAACTTCAGGATGTCGATAATTTTGTTTGTATTTTTTTTGGTTCTATAAATTAAAAAGGCTTTTATGCTGCCTTTATTGGTAAAGATAATGTCAGCCAAAGCTTCACTTGATGTTTTTATCGCTCCGATAAAGTAATTCAGATTGTCAATAATTAACTTTATTTGTCCGATTTCAATTAACTCAAGAATTTTCTGATTTGTTTGGTTTAGGGCAAATTCAAAAATGGTTTCAATGTTTATCTTTTGTGGTTCAGGTGAACTAATAATTTGTTTATAGTAGTTTTCGCGAAAGGTGTTTATTATGATTTGATAAATTTTTTGAGCTTCGTCTTTTGGAGTCGCAGTGATTTCAATTATTCCAAATAAATATCCGCCATGCAACTCTTTTCCTTCAGGATAGATTTTAAAATTTTGGCATAAATAAGTATTTTTACCTTTTTCTTTATCTAAATGTAGGTCTTTTATGGACAGTATTAAATTAGTGTTATTGCGCATAAAGTTGGGTCGCAGAGTTGACGGATTTTTTTCGTTTGTATTATACTATAGATATAGCAAGAAGTAAATAGAAATTGCTGAATAAAAAATTTATGCTAGAACAACTTTTTGGTTCAAAAACGCGAGTAAAATTACTTAAGCTGTTCCTGTCACATCCTGACAAGGCTTTTTTCGTCCGTGAGCTTACTAGGTTAACTGATTCACTTATAAACTCAATAAGAAGGGAATTGTCCAATTTGATTAATATTGGGTTTATTCAAGAAATCGATGAGGAGGATTTGCCTGGCCATGTTATCGTTGAACAAAAAAGTAATTCAGAGGAATATGGGGAGAAAAAAGCTAAAAAGTTCAATGCCAAAAAATATTACACCTTGAACAAGAACAGCTTATTCAGTGAAGAATTGGATGCTCTTTTTGGTAAGAGTAAAATCATAGTAGAGAAAAAATTCGCTGAAAGAATAAAGGGTGTTGGTCGGATTAGCTATTTGGCTCTTAGTGGCAGTTTTATTGGCAGTGAAAAATCTCCAACAGATTTGATAGTTATCGGTGCATTTGAAAAAAGAAAAATACAGATAGCTGTGAAAAATTTTGAAAGAGAGATTGGCAAGTCTATCAAATATACAATAATGGATTTAAAAGAATACAAGCTTCGCAGAGATATTGCAGATCGTTTTCTTTTGGGGATACTGGAGAACGAGGACAATCTAATTTTAGTTGATGATTTAGAAATGGTTCACTCATTGTAATTGATTGATTGAGTTCTGCTGGTGCAGATTTTTTATTTTATAATAAATTTGCTAGAATATATATAGATAATTAATTTGAAAAAATATGAAAAAGAATATAATTATATTGCTCGTGGCAACGGTTGGAGTTTTCCTGGCTGTTTCTTCTGTCAGTGCAGCTGGCTTGGATTTCCGAGCTTTTAACTCAAGCACTCTAGTCTCAACCAAAGATCTGAAATTGGTTCAAGATGGTTTTCAGGGGGTAATGGATTTTTCCCTCGTAGATTTGGGTGGGGATAATATTAATGAAATTATTGTCAGTTACGGATATCAGTCTCGTCCAGAGGTTGCACTTTATCGATACGATGGAAGTTTGATAAATAAATGGCAACCATATCCTGTGGGTTATGAAGGCAAGATTAATCTTGCGGCCGCGGATTTTGATGGCGATGGCAAAGATGAAATCGTAACTGTACCAGGAGAGGGTGGAGGACCACAAGTCCGAGTTTTTGATGGTTTTGGTAATCCTAAATTCTCAAATGGTTTTTTTGCCTATGATCAAGGTTTTAGGGGCGGACTGGAAGTAAATGTTGGAGATGTTAATTCTGACGGCATGCCTGATATAATTATTAGTTTGCTTCAAGATGGAAGAAATATAGTAAAATTTTTCAGTGCATCTGGTCAAGAAATATTTCCATCATTTTCTAGTCCAGCGGATAAGGCTTTTGAACCAAAAAAAGTTGCCAGTTTTGATTTAAACAATGATGGCGCTGATGAAATTATCTTAGGCGCTGGAATTGGTAGTGCACCATTAATTCAAGTTTTTAATAATAAGGGTGAGCAGTTAAAACAATTCCTTGCTTATGCTGAACATTTCCGTGGTGGAGTTGATGTTGAGGCGGACTTGATAGCTGGACAGCCCATGATTGTAACTGCTGCCGGATATAGTGGTGGCCCTCATGTTAGATTTTTTGATCTTGATGGCAATGTAAAAATAAACCCCAAATTTTTTGCCTATGAAGAAAATTTCCGTGGTGGAATAAATGTGGCGCTTGGAAAATTTGGGTCTGACAATAATGAGATTGCTGTTTTGCCTCAAACTATTTCTGCTGATACAACTTTATCTCTTACTGGGAAAGCTATAAAAGTAGATATATCTGAACAGAGATTGTATGCCTATGAAAGGGGAAGATTAATAAAAAGTTTTTTAATTTCTTCGGGTAAGGTCGGTTTTGACACACCAATCGGTAAATTTTACATTTTCAAAAAACGCCCTCTTGTACGCATGAGCTGGTTCTATGGTCCAGACAATCCAAATAATTATGATTTACCCAATGTTCCAGATGTGATGTCATTCAAGGGGCCATTTACTATTCACGGTGCTTACTGGCATAACAATTGGGGCCACAAGATGAGTCATGGTTGTGTTAATGTTTCTCTACCAAATGCAGATTGGCTATACCAATGGACTCCAGAAGGGACAGCCGTTATAATTCAAAACTAGGTATGAATTTACTTATATCAACAGAGTCAAATTCTTGTTTTTCTATTGCAATTGGACAAGAGAATATTACAAAAATGAAAACCATTAATCAGGCTTTCAAGCAGTCGGAGCTATTGTTAAAAGAAATCAAACAGATTATTTCAGCTGATTTGTCAGGGTTGGAAAAAATATTTGTGGTGATTGGCCCTGGTGATTTTTCAGCCTTGCGTATTGGTTGTGCTACTGCTAATGCTTTGGCTTATGGTTTAGATATTCCGGTTTATGGGATTAAATTAAAAAAAATCTATTTAGGACTTGAGGAAAAACAAAAAATGGAAAAGGTTTGGTCCGATGGTCTGAAAGTCTCCAAAAAGACAACCAACAATTCGTTCAAGCAGATCGCTATTCCTGAATATGGCAAAAAACCTAATATTACCAAAAGTAAAAAATAACCCCACTTGTCACCATCAATCACTTGTCACCACCTCGCACTTGTCACCACCTCGCACTTGTCACCACCTCACACTTGTCACCACCTCACACTTGTCACCCTGAATTTGCTTGTCCATCGAAGTTTTAACGAAGATGGATTTCAGGGTATAATTCTTCTTTACCTGCTTACAGAGCCTGTCTTAAAGCATGCCCCGGACTTGATCCGGGGGTACTCTGCGAAGCTTTCAAGCTTAATATGACAAATAATCCCGTCTGCCGAAAGGCAGGTTATTTCAGTGTATAATTCTAAAACCATGAATTTCGAACAAATAAAAACAAGAGCTTTTATTGAATATGGCATTGCTGGTCATGAAGACGAGTATGTTTTTTCATTGGACGGGGTGCAACAAGTACCCCATGACTTAGCCCATAAACTGGAGGTACGACTTGGCAAAAATTGGCACATCTCATATCGAAGTACTCGGCTCGAGATTTATTATGCGGAAAAAGAAAATTACCGCGATGATGAATTTATTATTACCACTCTGCAACAAGTCTTGGGCGATGAATATGAGTTAGTGAGATAAAAATTTAAAAGATTATAGTTTAAGGTTCGAGTTTGCACTCGGATTCTTTTTATTTTAAACCCAAGTCGATTTGCGAGAGATTGTCATGTTGTTGCTCTAAACTCATCGCAGAAACGATTCGTTACATTTTTTTAGTTGTTGTTTTTTACCTTTAACAAGGCAAAATTTCTTGTGGATAAAGTGGTTGACGGTGGAATTTAATAACAGTATAATGGAATTGTTAGGAAGAAAGTGGAGAAATGTGGGGAATTATAAAGTTGTACTTTCATAATTTGCCCACACTTTTTTTACCTAAAACGAGCAGTCCAGTTAATTTGGCAAACTTACTTTGATTGCCTTGCTTAACTCGCTGATCTCACTTATCAAAATGTTTATTGGCGAATACAAGCATTCAATTGATCAGAAGGGTCGATTGTCAGTGCCAATCAAGTTTCAATCCAGGTTAAAAAAAGGAGCTGTTGTTACCAGAGGGTTAGACAACTCATTATTTTTATATACCAAAGAAGAATGGCAGAAATTGGCACACAAATTAGCAGAGTTACCAATGAGTCAAGCCAATACTCGTGCCTTTGCCCGTCTAATGTTAGCCGGAGCAATGGATATTTCTTTAGACAAACAGGGAAGATTTGTTTTGCCTGATTATCTAAGGAAGTTTGCTGGTATCAGCAAAAAGGTCGTTATTGCTGGCTTATTCAACCGACTTGAACTCTGGAGTGAGGAAACCTGGGAAAAGTATAAGCAGGCGACAGAAAAGGATGCTAATCAGATCGCTGAAAAACTTAGCGAGTTAGGAGTCTAATTTATGACATTATCAGTCCATCGAGCAGTCTTGCTTGAAGAAGTAATTAACGGTCTAAAAGTTGAATCAAACAAGAATTATATTGATTGCACCTTTGGTGCTGGGGGACATTCAATCGCCATCCTCCAAAAAAATGGACCAATAGGCAAGTTATTGGCAATCGATTGGGATACGGAAGCAATTATTCGAGCAAAAGATACCTTGAAACAATATAAAAATCGCATCATTTTAATAAATGATAATTATCGTCAAGTAAAAAAATACGCTTATGAAAATGGATTTAATTCAGCTGACGGTGTTCTCCTTGATTTGGGGTTATCTCTGGATCAATTGCAAAATTCAGGCCGAGGTTTCTCCTTCCAACAAGATGAGCCATTAGACATGAGATTTTCTGTCAGTACCAAGATTACAGCTGAATTTATTCTTAATAATTATACTGAATCAGAACTTCGCCGAATTTTTTTAGATTATGGTGAAGAGCATCAGGCTCACCGATTGGCCAAGGCCATAGTAGAATCTAGAGCCATTAATCCAATAAAAAGTACCTTGCAATTAGTCCAATTAATTACCGCCAATAAAAAGCGAGATCCCCGAAAGCGCATCAATCCAGCTACCCAAGTTTTCCAAGCCTTAAGAATTGAAGTTAACAGCGAGTTTGAAAATATTGAAAATGCACTTCGTGATATCGTTGATATCTTATGCCCTGGTGGCAGACTTGTAGTCATTACTTTCCATTCTTTGGAAGATAGGATAGTAAAAAAATTTTTCAAAGCCGAGAGTACTGACTGTCATTGCTCAAAAGAATTGCCACAATGTGTCTGTAATCACAAGGCCTCTCTCAAAATGATTACTCGTAAAGCAATAAAACCATCTGACCGAGAAATATCAGAAAACTTCCGCGCTCGTTCAGCCAAACTTAGAGTAATTGAGAAAATATAATAAAAAAATCACCCCTTATTCTCTCTGTTATCCTTCTACCCTTGTCACAATAAACCAATAAACTAAAAAAATAAATAAATAAACACTACACCTATGTCTTCAGAGCAATTACAAAGACAAAAATGTGAAGTTTATAGTCGAGTGGTTGGTTATTTGAGTCCAGTTGGTCGTTGGAACAAGGGTAAAAAAGCCGAGTTTCACGATCGTAAAGCCTTCACTATAAAAAAAGAGGAAAGGTAGCTGTCAATTTGTCAGCAATTATACCAAGCTGGAAAAGTAGATAATTTTCAGTTCAGTAAATTCAGTATCAGTATTTTGCTTTGTCTTATAAAAAACAAAAATAAAAATAAAAAATAAAACCGGTCTTCAATTTTTTGGAGCAAGGTTTGTTCAACCAAAATGACTAAATATTGTACAAGCAATAACAAAAGCACTCGCAAAAGCAAGGTGGCAAAAAAGAAGAATTTATTTAACAATAGAAAAATTTTGAGTTTTTTACTGATTGTTGTTAGCGTTGTCTCCATTGGTTTCTATTTATTTTCAGTCAACAATCTTTCAACAAAAGGCTATGAAATTCGCGATCTTGAGAAACAAGTCGCAGAATTGACTGACACCAATCACAAATTGGAACTGCAGATGTATCAATTACAATCTATGCAGAATATTTCCGAGAGAGTAGGTCAGGAAAATTTTGTTGAAAATACATCAATTTATTATCTTGATTCAAGTACAGTTTTTGCACAGAGATAATGTTTATATATAGCTTGTTCTTTCCTATCTTACGAAAAAGCCAGTATTGCAAAATGCTGGTTTTTTTGTTTAATGATTATTGTGTTATACTGTTTTTATAATAAATAACTATGAAAATTATGCCAGATTTTGAAAATCCAAATTCACCAGAAAGAGTTATTAATGGGTTTGATGATCTTACTCCTGAAGAGTTAGCTGAAGGACAGAGGATATTAGAAAGGGGTGAAGCCTTTAGAGGTGAAGCATTTACAGGGGCTCTTTTAGCCGAGATAGCAAAAAAAATCAAAGAAAAAAAAGACAGTGAATAAACAATCCAAAAGCCAGTATTGCAAAATGCTGGTTTTTTTGTTGGCAATAAATATTGACAATTAGAGTTTATTTTGATAAGATATTATATAGTTCGTTCATTCAATCAAAAACCGAGGCAGGGAGGAAATCATGCCAAGAGAAGTAATCATTGAACTAGTATTGAATTTGATTGTTGGTATTATGCTAGGTTTAGACTTGTATTCTGGCAGGCATTTTTTCAAGAAAGAAGATCCACTCCTGAAAGCCAAAAAGGGAGCAATACTGTTCATCTGTTATGCATTTTTTATTGTGAGTCTATATGTACTAGCTTTGGTGCTATTTGATTATACTATCGGTGACGGTATGTCATCCTTGCAAACAGCTTTTAATAATATCCAAAAAGCTTTGATTGTTATGTCCTCATATGTTGGTGGGTTTCTGGTTGGAGTCTTTGGTACAAAAATACTTCACAAAACAGTACTGCGTAATTTGTAGTACTTTTTTATTTGTTGACTTTTGCTCAATACAAGTGTACACTGAAGTTATCCTTAAGTAATAAGTTATTAAAATATGACTACCAAGTTTGTTGGGGTAAAAGAGTTTAGACAGAATATGGCTAAGCTTTATCAGAAAGCTAAAAAGGACAAGCAAAGATTAATTATTTTAAATAAAAACAAACCGGTTTTTGAATTACGACCGCTTGATGATAAGGACGCCAGTCTGGAAAAACTGGTTTATGATGTCAAGAACGCACTTGAAGAAATGAAACAGGGTCTGATTTACAGTCATCAAGATATCAAGACCATTTTTGGTTTAAAATAGTATGAGCTTTCAGCTATTTTATACCCAGCAGTCGCGAAAGGACTTGGCTGGTTTTGACAAAAAACAGGTTATACAGATTTTAAACAAGCTTGAATTTTTTATTAATCAAAGATCTCCCTTGAAATATGCCAAGCCTTTGACCGGCCCATTAAAAGGACTTTTCCGTTTTCGTATCGGAGATTTTCGAGCCATTTTTCACAAAAACACCAACAATAAAATTACGATTTTAACTATTTTAACAATTAAACAGCGGAAAGATTTGTATTAGAAGTATATGCAAATACAAACTGATACAATCTATAAAGAAAATTTATTAAAAGAACTGCTCAAGATTGACCCTCATTGGGTTGACGGAGACTTGGATAAAAAATTTGCAAACATTTCAAGTGCAGATTTGGTAAATAACGAATTAAAAGTCAGAATTGAATTAAAGGAATGGCGAACTCTGTGTATATCCACTTATAAAAAAGATCCAATAAAAAAAATTGATAAAAAAATTGGCGACTCGTCAAGAAAGGCAATGAGAAAGTTTAATTCATATAAAGATTCTAAAACTATTTTGTTAATACATGGAATTAAAAACCCATTGCCACCTGAAATTATTAAGTATGCTTTAGACGGAATAATTCATATTTTGCCAGACGGAACACCTTTTGGGAAGCATTCTAACTACTCTGATTATGTGTTCAGAAATATTGGGTGTATTGTTATAGACATAGAAAATAATTTTTTTTCTGGGCAATATTATTTAGAGAACAAATTTGCTAAGGTTAATGTTAAGATTGACAAGAATGACCTTGAAAAAATATTGGGTTGGAATTTAAATATCATACAAAATATCTTTTGATTATGTCATTCAAACTCTTAAAACAATCCCAAAAATCAAAAGCTCGTCGCGGTCAACTGAAGACTCGACGAGGCATTATTGAGACTCCGTTTTTTATGCCAATTGCCACCAAAGCTTCGGTTAAAGCGCTAACCTATGAAGATTTGGAACAACTGGAAGCCAAGATTGTCTTGAGCAATACTTATCATCTAATGCTAAAACCTGGTAATAAATTGATAAAAAAAGCTGGTGGTCTTCATCAATTCATGAATTGGTCTAAACCGATTTTGACTGACAGCGGTGGCTTCCAAGTTTTCTCTCTAAACAAAATTAGGAAAATTACCGAAGATGGTGTTGAATTCCGTTCACATATTGATGGAAGTAAAAGATTTATGCGTCCAGAGGATTCAATCCAAATTCAACTGGATCTTGGATCAGACATCATAATGGCTCTCGATGAATGTGTTGAACTCCCAGCCAAAAAAGACTATTTGGAAAAGTCTGTTGAACTGACAACCAGATGGGCCGAGAGATGCAAGAACTATTTTGAAAAAAAGACGCTTCAACAGCCTCAAGGTGACAAGGCCAAGCTTTTTGGTATTGTACAGGGTGGTTTGGATAAAAAATTAAGAATAAAAAGTGTACATGATTTGAAAACCATTGGTTTTGATGGTTATGCAATTGGTGGTCTTTCAGTTGGTGAATCTGAAAAAGAAATGTATAAAACTCTTGATTATATTACAGCTGAATTACCAGAAGATAAACCGAGATACTTAATGGGGGTTGGTCGACCAGAAAATATTATTAATGCAGTCAAAAGAGGCGTTGATATGTTTGACTGCGTTATCCCAACTAGAGAAGCCAGACATGGAAGGCTGTATTTGTGGTCCGATGCCACAGTCCGATCGCCACAGCCTGACATTTTCAACACTCCGAGGTCAAGCTATAAACAGATTAATATTAAAGCCGAGAAATGGAGTCAAGACTTTTCTCCAATCAATATAGATTCAAGATTTCCTGTTTTGAAAAAGTATTCAAAGGCTTATCTGCGCCATTTGTTTTCCCTCGGTGAACCCCTGTCAATTCGTTTAGCAACTCTAAACAATCTAGAATTTTACCTGGATTTAATGAAGAAAATTAGAAAATCAATTTAACTTTGAAGTCAAAATAGCAGAAAAAAACCGCGAACCCGCAATTGTGAAGTTATATTCCGCGAACCCGTTGCCAGGCAACGGGTTCGCGGTTTTTAAATTTAATTGCGGTATTTAGCTATAATTTATGAAAAATTAATAATTATAAAAAAACAGGCCAATTACAGCCACGCAGTTTTTCTGCGATTCTGCTGATTAAAGCCTGTCCAAAACAGATTGATTAGTGTTTTATAATGCCTCCCAGAAGCCGACATACCAACTGCGGTCGCAATGGCGGACCATACGGCCAAATGGCGCCCAGGTTGCAGTCCACTGTTGTTCTGTGCATCGTTCACCATCTTTGGTTATCGCCGCAGTTTGATAAATTATAGCCGAGCTTTCATCCTGCGACATCCAAGGTGACCACGCTATGATGATCAGAGTCACCATGACCAGTCCGATGATAATAAATTTAAACATAGCAAGTATATATTTATTATTAGATTGTTTATTATAATATAGCATTAAAAAAAACAACAGACAATTTAGTCTGTTTTAGTTTTTAGAATCTTCTAGAATTATAAATACCATGTTTGGTTATGTAGGCGACAGTAATTATAAAACCAATCAGTAGGTAATCAATCACCCCAAGAAGCAAAGCATTAATCTGCAAACCCAGAAAATAGGTAAGTCCAATACTGATTGCATAAATCAGTAGAAAGGCTACACTACAAATCCATACAGTGAAAATCATCATAGCTATGCTCACTAGAATCAACAGATAATTTAGTAAAAAAGACTTTAAAAAAATCTTCAGATTATGCATCAGATTTTGTCCATGTTTTGTCATTTCTTGTTCTCCTTTGCCGTTGGCAGATTAGGTAGTGTCAGCTTGAAAATTACCAGTGAACATGTCAAACTTAATGCAAGGGAAATTGGGAACCAAACAAAGGCATTGATTGTATTCCCTGACAACAAATTCACCATTTGGTGCCAAAGTATATTATTAATCAACCAAGCTGGGATAATTTCTTTAGAGAAAAAGTACATCAGGGTTAAAGCCAGCAATGACTGGCTAAAAAGCATTTTGGATTTGCTCATCTTTCCCCCCCGTTTCCTAATAATATAATCTAGCATTAAGTATAAGATTTGTCAATTGCTTATAATAAATGGCCACTTGAATAAAATTGAATTTTAGTGTATACTGTTTTTTCTGGTTCTTTACAACCCTGCCCACGGGAGGAGGCGCCAATGGTTATCAATTTATATCGAGAACAACAAATAGCTGATCAGATGATTTATCAAGTAAAGTTGACAGTCAAAACACGAACTGCTGAAAGAACTTTTAATCTACCTGGATTGACAGATGTCATGAACTTTTTACGCCAAGCCTCGGTTCCTTCCTCTGTAGAGGCACCTTTAACCGGTGTAGCCATGTCACCCGAAGGTATTAGTATTGTAGCGCTAAAGGATGATGATGATGGTTATGTGGTCGATCAGATTGGAAGCTGTGATTTGCCTCATTATGCAGATGAAAATCTGGTCTATCTGCGAGATGAATCAGCCATTCGTACAGTCGCCAATGCCTTGCAAAAACTAAAAGAAAGAATTGGCTTAAGAAATAATCGTGTTGCCATTGCTTTGCCAGGATTTGCTGTAATGGTGAAATTTTTGGAATATGAAGTTTATGATGATGAACAGTTGAGAAAAAATATTGTTCGCGACATTGACAGCATTCTTCCTTTCCCTGAACAGACCTTTGTCTATGGTTGGCGCAAGATGAAAATATTTGATGGCAGAGAAAGAGTCATGATTGTTGCTGTAAAAAAGGATTTGTATCAGGGGTATTTGGAGGTTATGAGACTGGCTGGTCTGGAACCGGTTATTGTTACCGCACCAGTTGAAGCCTATGCTCAATTATTGTCAGATCCTGACGCAAAGTTGAACTATTTTGATCTCACAACTGCCTTGATTCATGTTGGTAGGCGTGTTTGCTCATTTCATGTTTATTATAGTGGCGATGTCCTTTTTTCTCGGAACTTCGTAATCGATGACAAAGGGCAGTTCAATTTTTATGTGGAGCTTGATAAATGCTTTGCTTTTGCAAGAGAGTTTAAGGGCGTTAATGTTAAAAGAGCCTGTCTATCCTTCACAGGTATGAGTCTAAATGATTTTCAGACTGAATTTGACTCTGCCGTAGAAAGAAGTCATAGATTGTTTAAAGGCTATAGTCGCTTGGATGATGCAGAAAAATTAGCACATCCATCTAAAGACTCTGTTCAGCCTGTTCGAGAAAGAATTGTTTTTACAGAATTTGATCCATTCAAGCAATGGCAAATAAAAATGTCTGAAACCGATACCAAACCAGAAGATTTTACTCTACATGGTGGAAATAGTTCAGCCTTTGTTATCGCCCTTGGCTGTGCTACCTTGAAAGGCTAGTTAAAGAACGCATATCATGTGTTCTTTTTTAATAAAAAAAATAAGCGCAGATTTATACGCTCATTATTCAATCAACAGTGTATTTGAGAGAATTCATTGGGTTGGCTAGAAAGCCTTGAGTCATTGGGTCATGGCTAAAACCACATAACACTCCAAACAGATCAGGGTGACCCATAAGCAGTTTTCCCACAGCATCGGCGACAGAAATGGTTGAAACCTCAAAAATTTCAGGTGCATTTTTCAGGCGAACATTCACTCCTGTTTCAGTCCTGGAAATAACTAGAGTCAGAGGTAATCTTTTACCATTTCCCCTTGACATTGTCCCTCCTTGCTGTCACGGGTAATCTATATCTTATAATATAAGTCAGAAAATGTCAAGTTTTAGGTTTACATTGGTTTTTTTGCATGTTATATTAAATAAAGAATATTTATTAGCTAAATTATCAGTTATAAACTATGAAAAAATTATATCTATTAATAATTCTGCCATTTCTTCTTCTTGGTTTGTCTGGTTGTACCCAGTCGCCAGAATCAGTCATGAAATCAATGATAAAAAACATGGTCAAAACCAGTTCTTATCACTATGATGCTTCAATTGGTCTTCTCGGGACAATTCCAGGATTAGCCGTTGTGGTAAATCCTCAAACAGCCTCAAATAACGACAACACCAAAATAAAAATTTCCGGTGATGTTGATATGTCTGATCCAGATAAATATTTGCAACTCATCAATATTGTGCTGGGACAAGGCGATAACAATTCAGACCAAAATTTAGATTTCTCAATGGTTTTAAGCAGTCAAGAAACATATATAAAAGTGAATTCCATGCCACAAGTAACTGGCACTGATGCTTCAGCGCTTGGCGACGATTGGTATAAATTTGATTTAAATTCTCTAGGGTCTGAAGCCCCAGTTGATGAGCAAGGGACAGAATTGAGTTCAGCTGATTTGAGGAAAATAAAGTCATTGGTCTCAAAAACACAGTTTTTCCAGATTGTTGAAGATTTAGGTCAGACAGATTTAAATAATATCAACACATATCATTTCCGTCTGAAATTGAACAAGTCTGAAATTAAACAATTTCTGATAAAATTGAATAAAATTGTCGACAATGAACAATTAACTACAGATGAAGAAGCTGATCTAGAGGCTTCTCTGACAAAATGGGAAAAGTTTGAACCAGAAGTATGGATTGGTGTGGATGACAAGCTGTTATATCGAGTTGAACTGGGAACAAATATTGATGACCCAGATTCCAGTATCTCTCGCGTTGATGCAGCTCTAAATTTTTCCAAATACAATAAAAAAGTTGATATTGATGTCCCAGCTACTGCCAAACCATTTGACTTGGCTGAAATTCTACAGATGCCAGATCTAAACAATCCCACAGCCCCAGAGGTTAATCTTGATGACTTTGACAATATGAGTGAGCAGGACCTACAAAAATTAAATGAAATGATTAATCAATATGGCGGGCAACTTGATAATCAATAATTATAAATAATTTATATATCTATGTACTATTTTCTTGGGTTCATTCTCTTTCTGTTGTTAATTAGTCTTCGTCAAATTAATGAATATGAAAGAGGTGTAATGTTTACTATGGGTAAATTTTCTGGTACCAAAAAACCAGGTTGGAGATTAGTTGTTCCTGTTTTTCAACAAATGCGCAAGATTGACCTCCGTACAAAGGCCGTTGATGTCCCTGATCAAAAGGCTATTACCAAGGACAATATTTCAGTTACAGTTAATGCTGTTATTTATTATAAAATTGCTTTGGCTGAAAAAGCTGTGCTTGAGGTGGAAAATTTCTTTTTTGCTATGAGTCAATTGGCGCAAACCACAATGAGAAATCTAGTTGGCGAAGTTGAATTAGATCAACTTTTGAGTGAGCGAGAAAATATCTCCGAGAGGATTAGAAGTGTTATTGATAAGGCTTCAGATCCATGGGGAATAAAAGTAGAAAATGTGGAATTGAAAGATGTTTCTCTTCCTGAAGATATGGAAAGAACAATTGCTAAACAGGCTGAAGCTGAACGAGAAAAAAGAGCAGTTATTATCAAAGCTGAAGGTGAAGTTCTTTCAGCTGAAAATATGGCAAAAGCAGCTACAATTTTATCAGGTGCTCCAGGAGCATTACATTTACGAACTTTACAAACATTAAATGACCTTAGTTCAGATCAGTCAAATACTGTAGTTCTCGCTATTCCTCTAGAAGTTCTTAGAGCGTTAGAACGCGTAGGTAAAGAAGGCCATAATATGTAAACCTATTAATACATCTAGAAAAGCCCTTTATTGGGCTTTTTTGTTTTATGGAAATTTTTTGCTATAATATGTAGAGAAACCTCGAGTATTTTGAGGCAAGTTTTATTTATTTAATCTTATAAATATTCATTCATGTCCTTGCTTGTAAAAAAAACTAAAGTTCGCACCATTAGGCCATCAAGTTATCTTGGCGGTAAAAAAAATGATATTGAGAAACATTCCAACCGTCGAATAAAAGTTTTGAGTTTCTTTTTTATTATTATTGCTGGCGCAATATTTTTTAGGCTTATTCGATTACAGATAATAGAAGGGGATTACTACTATGCTTTGGCCAGTGATCAACATGAATTAATCCAAAATTTATATCCTGAACGAGGTGAGATTTTTGTCCAAGAAAAAAATATAAATGGCGGTTATGATTTATATCCCGTTGCCACCAACCGGGAGTTATATTTTGTTTATGCCGTGCCAAAAGAAATTGAAGATCCCGAAGCAGTTATGACGGTATTATTTGAAAATATTGATTTTTCTGATGATATAAAAAAAACCATCGAGACTGTTAGTGCTCCCTTGTCTGAAGAGCTTACTGTTGAGGCTTTGGACAAAGAGAAAAAGCGATTGACCGAACAGGCAGAGCAAGAAGCAACTGATTTATTTAAATATAAAATGCTAGAGAGGCTTAGTAAAAAAGATGATCCATACGAGCCAGTCAAAAGGCGAATTACCGAAGATCAGATTTCAACCTTGCAGAGTTATAATTTAGAAGGAATTCGTTGGGTAAAAGAACCGGCCAGATATTATCCTGATAAATTCATGGGTAGCCAGCTCCTGGGTTTTGTTGGCCATTCAGAAGAAAGTAATTTGCTGAAAGGATATTATGGCATCGAAGGTAATTACGACAAAATCCTTGCAGGTCATTCAGGCTTTATCCGTTCGGAATCAGATGCTACTGGTCGTCTGTTGGCTCTCGCCGATACTGAATCCGAGAGCGTCAGCAATGGTTCTAGTATTATCTTGACTATTGATAAAGCAATTCAATATTATACTTGTCAGCAATTGTATTTTGGAATTGAAAATTTTGTTGCTGATTCTGGGCAAATTATTGTTATGAATCCCAAAACTGGCGCGATTATTGCCATGTGTTCTTATCCTGATTTTGACCCAAATGAATATAATAAAGTTGAGGATATCAGTGTTTTTAATAATTCAGCCTTGCTCGCCAGTTATGAACCAGGTTCTGTATTTAAACCCGTAACCATGGCCGCTGCTCTTGATACCGGTAAGGTAACTCCATTTACAGGTTATGAAGATACCGGGGTGGTTCATATTGCAGGTTATGATATTCGCAATTCAGATTCAAAGGCTCATGGCTGGAAAACTATGACACAGGTATTAGAAGAATCCTTGAATACTGGAACAATATTTGCTTCTAGGTTGGTTGGCATAGATTTATTTACACAGTATGTCAAAGATTTTGGTTTTGGTAAGATTACTGACATTGATATTTCACCTGAAGCAACTGGCGATATTTCCAGTTTGGATAAGAAACATGATTTATATTTATCTACAGCTTCTTTCGGGCAGGGTATTACAGTTACCCCACTTCAAATGATTCAAGCATATTCAACCATTGCCAACAAAGGAAAATTTATGAAACCCTATGTCGTGGATAAAATTATCAATCCTGACGGCACAGAAAAAATTACTAGCCCCCAATTTATCAAGCAAGTAATTTCAGAACAAACTTCAAAACTCCTTGGCAGTATGTTGGTGTCGGTTGTAGAAAATGGTCACTCTTCATCAGCCAAAATCCCCGGTTATCTTGTTGCGGGAAAAACTGGGACAGCTGAAGTCCCTGACCCAGAAAAAGGTGGGTACGGTAATGAAACAATACACACTTTTGTCGGATATGCGCCTTATGATGATCCAGCTTTTGTAATGTTGGTAAAATTAGACCATGTTAAGACTGCCCGATTTGCTGACTCCTCAACCACCCCAATTTTCGGCAAAATAGCTAAATTTATTTTAGATTACTATGAGATTCCTCCAAGTGTAAAATGAGAAAGAAAAAACCGCATTAAATAAAAATGAGGTTTAGAGAAATAATTTTTTCAGTCAAGAAATCAATGATGTCTATTAGAAGAACAATGAATATTATGTCCACTGACAAAAAAAGCCATTTTTTTTCATTGAGTTTTTCCCAATTGTGCCAAAGATAGAAGATTTGAGCCAGAATCCTAATTAACCAATAGCAAATAATCATGGAGCTCACTATTAATAGAAAAAGGATAACAATTTTTTCCGGTTCGGCTTTGTTCAACTCGGTTAGCAATAGCAATGCGATGATAAATATTGTTGTTGCTGGAATAAAAACTATTAAGGTCATTGTCAAGGTTAATTTTGTTGCTTTCTCCATCAATCTCTCCCTTCTTCCCGTGGATACTGTAATATTATAGTAGAAATTCAAACTTTTGTCAACCAAAAAGTAGTTGTCAAGACTTGAACTTCTCTAGTTTGCGAGGTACAATTATTATTATTACTTTTATTTAATTTTATGAAAAATATACTTCAAAAGCTGTTGGCTTTTTTGACCAGAAAAATTATCAATAAGTATAAACCGACTGTGATCGGCATCACTGGCTCAATTGGTAAAACATCAGCCAAAGAAGCAATTTTTTCTGTTTTAAAAAATAAATATCGCGTCAGGCAGAGCGCGAAAAATTATAATAATGAAATTGGTTTGCCCTTGACAGTTATTGGTGAAGAAAGTGGTGGGAGTTCTATCCTCGGTTGGCTAAAAGTTTTTATCAAAGCTTGGAAATTGCTTTCAAAACAAGATAAAAGCTATCCTGAAATTCTTGTTCTTGAAATGGGAGCTGACAAACCCGGTGATATTGAATATTTAACCAATCTTGTCCCTTGTACCATCAGTGTTGTAACAAAAGTTGCTCCTGCTCACATTGAGTTCTTTGGTTCTATTGAGGCTATTGCAAGGGAAAAACAGAAAATAATTACTCATCTAAAAAAAGATAATTTTGCAATTTTGAATTTTGATGATGACAATGTTCGTGCTATGGAAAAAAATACCAAAGCCCAAGTACTTTCCTTCGGTTATTCAGCCGATTCCAAGGTTCGTGCAATTGATTTGGAGGACCAAGGTCAAGGATTGGAAATCCAAGGCATTAAATTTAAAATATCGTATAATGGTAGTTCTGTCCCTGTGTTTTTACCAGGTGTCATTGGTGCGCATCAAATTTATTCAGCTATGGCCGCGGCTGCAGTCGGAGGTGCTCTGGGTATGAATTTGATTGATATTTCGATTGGATTAAAAGAATATCGCGCTCCAAAAGGCAGAATGAATTTAATTAAAGGTATAAAAAATTCTTTGATAGTTGATGATACTTATAATTCTTCGCCCGAAGCTGCGAAAGCTGCAGTCGAAGCTGTTGCCAAGATTAATCCAAAAGATGTCAATGCCAAAATTGCAATAATGGGAGATATGTTAGAGCTTGGTTCTATGACAGAGGAAGCTCATTACACTTTAGGCAAATTAATTGCTGAAAATGGTTATAATTATATTATAGCTGTCGGTAAATATCGAGATTATATTATTAAGGGGGCAAGAGAAAATGGACTTGAGGGCTTTACTCAAGGTTTTGAGAATTCTGAAATTGCCAAGAATCAAATTCGTCAAATTATTAATGACAAAGATGTTGTTCTGGTCAAAGGTTCTCAAGGATCTCGTATGGAAAAAATCGTCAAAGCTTTAATGCTTGAACCTGAAAAAGCTGAAGAGTTGCTGATAAGACAAACAAATTCTTGGTTAAGAAATTAATATGAAGTAAAACTTTCCATTGACGGAGAGTTTTTCTTCTGGTATAATTTTCCCAAAGTTTATATTTTGGCCCCATCGTCTAACGGTTAGGACGCATGATTCTCAATCATGCAATCAGGGTTCAATTCCCTGTGGGGTCACCAAAAAATTACCATTCACTGGTAATTTTTTGATTCAGTTAAAGGAATTGAACGGGGGATGGTAAGGGGGATTCCCCCTTACATTCAGGGGGAGCTGGAGGGGCGGAAGCCCTTCCAAGAGGCTACGAA
>MFGJ01000007.1:72585-75150 GCA_001778235.1 Candidatus Falkowbacteria bacterium RIFOXYC2_FULL_36_12 | reverse complement strand
AGGCTACGAAGAGCCGAGTGAAATTCCCTGTGGGGTCACCAAAAAATTACCATTCGTTGGTAATTTTTTGATTAGTATAATTTATTTATAAACTTGACATTATTCTTAAAATATTATATTTTTGTTATTAGATCGTTTATAAAACTTTGTTTAAACTAATCTCCACGCCACCTGCTCAACCGAGGGAGGAGGATAGTCATGGATTTGGACATTATTTGGACTGATACCAGAACTCTCGCCAGATACATTGTGATTTTATGCCTTGCAGGATATTTTGCGTTTCAGTATTTGCAACAAAAGATTGGCAAGTTCGGCCTACAGCTCACAGCTCAATTAATCCTTGTTGGTATTGTCGGGGTATCTGCTGAAGCATCTCTTAGTCAATACAATGTGGACTTGACAATCCCAAGAATTCTAGTTGCTGCTTATACATTTTCTAGTATTTATTTTGCATTATTAATTGACACAGTTATAAATGATCGTAAAGTCGTATAATTAGCTTGAAGAAGATTTAAAAAAGTCTTCTTTTTGATTTGTAAAAAAATCAATCATTAGTTATAATTAAGTAAGTTATAATTATAGATTAAAATACAAGTATATGGGATTTTTTGAGAATTTATTTAGCGGTCGCAGTTCACAAAAAGAGACTGCTCCTGCAAGAAAAGAAATAGGTCCAGCCTTGTTTCCTGAAGAGGCAAGGACAATAGAGGACCAAGCTCTCACTGCTTTTTTCGCTCAAGTTGAGAGGCAAGGCTTCACCGCTGATGTTGCTGATTTATTGTCAGCCTCAACTGGGTATTTTGTAGATAGCGGTCGTGTTGCCAAGGAACCGGAGCAAACTGCTCAACCTCAAGCATAACTTCGAACATTATGACTATGACACAAGACGAAAAATTTAATAAAGTGGTTGAAATAATGGAGCGCTCTGAACTTGATCCACGAGCACAGGAGCATCTACGGGTTTTCCTCTTATCTATGATTGAGGACCCAAAGTTTGAAAAAATGATTGATTTACTTGATCGTTTCCCTTCAGTTTTTGATCACTTTATTCATTGTTTTAGCTTGAAACAAAGATTTTTTGAAAACAAAGGTGACAAGGCAGAATGGGAACAAGTGTTGGAAAAGGAGAAAAACTTTCTTGGAGATGTTACTACTATGGAGAAGGATGGTAAGTTCAAGGACATGGAAGAAGGCGATTCTGAAGAGTCAGAAGAATAATTAAACAATAAAAAAACTGCTCGTAATGAGCGGTTTTTTGTTTTTATGAAGGTTATCCACACCCGAATCTTGACGTTCGCTTTCTGTTCGGTATAATGAGTATGTAAAGCGAACAAAATACGAACAGAAAAGCGAGTTCAGCCAGTACAGAATAAAGCAAGTAAAGTAATTTGTATGAATAAAAAAATAGAAAGTTTTCGTGACATAATTGCTTGGCAGAAAGCACATCGGTTAGTTGTTAATATTTATGAAATCACTGAAAAATTTCCAGATAGTGAAAAATTCGGATTAGTTTCGCAAATGAGAAGAGCTTCAGTATCAGTAGCTAGTAATATTGTAGAAGGTTTTGCTAGAAAAAATATTAAAGAGAGTCTAAATTTCTATAATTTTGCTCACGCCTCACTAGAAGAATTAAAATATCAAATATTAATTTCAAATGATATTAAATTAATTAATAACAAAGTAAACAGTGTATTAGTCGAGTTAAGTGAAGAGGCCGGCAAAACCCTTCATGGTTGGATAAGAAGTCAATTAGCCAATTCGGGCTGTACTAGCTTTTCTCGCTGATCTCGCTTTACTTGCTTTTAAACATATGACTCTCTCAAAACGCCAAAGCGAAATATTAAATTTTATAAAAGCCTTTGTTCAAGACAATGATTACTCTCCGAGCTATCGGGAGATTGGAGAGGGATTAGGGTTGTCTTCTCCGGCTACTATTCATCAACATCTACAGACATTGAAAAGCAAAGGATATCTGGATATTGATCCGAGCAGTCCTCGATCTTTGCAAATGACTTCAAAAGTTATGAAACTTGGCAAAAGTATAGAATTACCTTTACTCGGATTGATTACCGCTGGTCAGCCAATTGAAGCAATTGAAGAAAATGATACCATTGCTGTTCCAGCTGATTTGGTTACCAATGACAATGCCTATGTTTTACGGGTAAAAGGAGAGTCAATGATTGATGAAGGTATCTGGGATGGAGATTATGTTGTAGTTGAACACAATCCTTCTCCTAGCAATGGCGATGTGGTGGTTGCTTTATTGAATAATGCTTATGTAACTTTGAAAAAGTTTTATCGTGAAAAAAATCGTATCCGTCTTCAGCCAGCCAATGCCACCATGAAGCCTATTTACTGCAAAGATGTGGCGATTCGAGGGGTAGTCAGCGGTATTATCCGAAAGTTCAAAAAATAACTGCGCATTTATATATTCAGCAAGTTTAGTAAATAAGGTAAATATAGTAAGAGTATCATTCACAACTTCTCTCTTCGTGTTCACTGAACTTACTAACCTTGCTATCAAAATTGTTCTTTATTTAAAAATTAAAATGGGGGAAAGTTATT
>MFGJ01000007.1:31115-72577 GCA_001778235.1 Candidatus Falkowbacteria bacterium RIFOXYC2_FULL_36_12 | reverse complement strand
TTATTCAAGCATGGGGTTGTCTGATCCTTTCCCCCGAAAGCAAAAACAAAATTTATGTCAAAACGAAGATTCCGAGCTTTTTATCGTCGTACTATAAAAGGTTTCTGGCAGGACCTAACAATGTATGTTTAATAAAATTGACGAACCAATTGAAGTGATCTGTGCATTTTTGAAAAATAAATCTTTGCCTCTTTACTTCCGTTGGGGCAATAGAAGATACAAAATCGACAAAGTAAATCTAGTTCATTCTGTCAGACGAGGCAGAGATAAATTGTATTTTTATTCAGTCAGTAATAAGTCTAATTATTTTAAATTGTGTTTTGATACTGAAAAAAATTGCTGGACATTAAATGAAAGTTATTCAGAGTAAGACTACTAATCATCTATTTTACTAACCATTAAAATATCGGTTTAAGTTCAAAAACAAGATTAGTAGTTTTTTGTTTGAAAAAATATGAAGTATGAAAAAAATTATTTTCCACATTGATATGAATTCCTATTTTGCTTCCGTTGAGCAACAAGCTAATCCTTTTCTCCGAGGTAAGCCAATTGTGGTCGGTGGCAAAGAGGGTTCTAGGTCCGTAATTGTCGCTGCCTCGATTGAAGCCAAAAAGTTTGGGATAAAAACTGCAATGCCGACTTTCGAAGCCAAAAAACTTTGTCCAAATTTGATCTTCCTTGAGCCAGATGGCAGTAAATACATGCAAACAACTAAGATGTTTCTCAAAATATTTAATCAGTTTTCTGACAAAGTAGAAGTTTTCAGTATTGATGAAGCTTTTCTCGATATGACTGGCTGGTGCAAAAATTGGCAGTCAGCAAGAGACAAGGCTAATAAAATTAAATTTGAGATAAAGCAACAAATAGGCGAGAGAATTACCTGTTCAATCGGCATTGCAACCAATAAGTTACTGGCTAAACTTGCTTCTGATATGCAAAAGCCTAATGGTCTGGTTGTTATTAATGAAAAAAATAAAATTCAAGTATTAGATAGCATAAAATTAGATGACTTTTGTGGTATTGGTCGACGCATTTTACAACGATTAGAAAATATTGGTGTTGAATCAGTCAAGAAACTTCGCCAATACCCAGTTGAAAAACTTGTTCGAGAGTTTGGACCATTTTACGGTCAGAAATTGAAAGATATGAGTAATGGTCATGATGATTCAGTTGTAATTTCAGCCGAGCAAGAGGCTGAAGTAAAATCAATTAGCCGAGCTTATACTCTGCCTTATGATACTTTTGATAAACAGGAAATTTTACAGGTGTTGCTTCATCTTTGTGAAAAATGTGGACGGGAGCTACGGCATAAAAAATTGGCAGGACGAACATTGCAATTTTTTTGGCGTTTTTCTGATTTCACTCATTCTGGTTTTCGTGTAACTCTTGATAGTTATATTAATGATAGTTTAGAGTTGTACAAAAGGGGATTAGAAATTTTAAGTCGTTATCGTTTACCTAGCGCAGTTCGTTTAATCGGCATCAGAGTTAGCAATTTAGCTCCGAACTCTCGCCAAATTCCCTTGTTTCAGGCTGACCGTCAGCGGTTTGAACTGGTACCGTATTTGGATCAAATAAATGATAGATATGGCGAGTTAACCGTTAAGCCAGCTCATCTATTAAAATTATCCAGATTAAGAAAAAAAATAGGAGGATTCCGTCAAGGATCTGATGATTTTAGTTAGTTTTGTTGACGAAAGTTATGTTTTATGTTAGAATAAACAGTTGACTTATACTTGAATAAACAATCAGCGCCGAGGAGGGCTGGGTCATGGTACCTTTGACATCTGAACAAGAACAACTAATCCAAAATATTATTCGACATGTCACTGATGCTCATTACCAAACTGCTAGTGATGCACTGGCAAGACTCATGCGTAGTGTTCGACACAATGACATTTTGATTCGAGAAGTTGGCCACAGATTGGCTAGAGTCAGTATTTATCTTTCATCAAGTTTTGCCTCTGCAAGCACTCAAGGCTTTTTGATGAGAGATCCTCCGACATTTCTAGAGAGAAAGAATTGGTTGAAATTTTGGCAAGATGAATGTGGTTGGCTTCTTGGTCAAGAAGCTCGAAATCTTATTCACTAAATTCATTGATATTATCAATGGATTTTTTCATTTCTTGACTAATATTATTAACTATGATAGTCTTTATTTATTAGGATTTAAGAATTGGATGTTGAAAAAGCTTAAATAATATGAGAAAAATAAGACCAAATGATCGTGCAAACAAGCATATGAATCCGGTAAAGAAAGACCGCCGTTCAAAAACCATAAAAAGACAAGCTTTGCGGATAAAGAAAAAAAGTAAGGTATAAAAATAGGTTCATTTGAGCCTGTTTTTTGTTTTACCACATTTTGCATCCGAGCAAAGATTTGTTATAATTATTAGGTAAAATTGTGTGAAGTTCTTGATCTTATGGAAAATATCATTTATGAGGAGAAACAAAGATTTCAGCCTATATTTTTAGCCATGAATTTAGCTACAATATTTGTGCTGGGCTATCTAGTTTATTATTACCAATTATTCAATCAACCAATAGCCCTGATTGTTATGATTTTCGCGGCAGGGTTATTGATTCTAGCCAGTTTTTCTTTCAACCATTTACACCTATGTATAAGTCGTGATCTGTTTAAGTTTCGCTTTGCTTTTATGAAGCAAGAAGTCTATGTAAAAAATATTGTAGATCTAGAAATACATGATTATAAATTTTCAGAATTCGGCGGATTTGGTTTTCGTCATGGTCGAAATGGAGTCAAAGGTTTTATCGCCAGACAAGGGTCTGGCATAAGATTCAAAGATAAAAATAGCCAGCAAAAATATTTTATTTCAACTAGTAATCCAGATCAAATAGTTTCTGTCCTGTCTGGTCAAGGTGCCCAAATGTTTAGTCCAAAATCAGGGGTTTCTACCCGGACAAACAATTAAAGCTTACGAAATTTCAAATCGTATATATTAAAATATGAAATTATACAGCATCAAAGATGTAAAAGATTTAAAAGGCAAAAAAGTATTTTTGCGAGTTGATTGGAATGTTGCGATGAAAAACAACAAGATTCTTGAGCCATATCGTATTGAGAGAACAATCCCAACAATCAAGTATCTTCTACGACGGAACTGTCAATTGATTATTGCCTCACATCTCGGTCGGCCAGAGGGACGCAGACAGAAGAAGTATTCCTTGGCACCAATTGTCCGTGTGTTAAAAAAAGACTTACCTGGTCAAGCAATCAAATTCGTTACAGACCGACTAAATGAATCAACTGCTAGGAGTATAAAACATAGTAGTATAAAGATTATTGTTTTAGAAAATTTAAGGTTTGATGAAGCTGAAGAAAAAAATAGCCGTCGTTTTGCCGAGCTATTAGCTTCAATGGCAGATATTTATGTTAATGATGCTTTTGCCGTTTGCCATCGTAAAGCAGCTTCTGTTTCAGCTATTACAAAATGTTTGCCAAGTTTTTCAGGCTTGAACATGGACCAAGAGGTTGACTTTTTATCACGGGCAATAAATCAAAAATCTTATGCCGTTGCCATTATCGGTGGGATAAAAATAGATTCAAAATTTCCCGTTGTGGAAGCTCTTTCTTCGAAATATAGCAGCGTATTGGTTGCTGGTGGTGTTGGTAATCTTTTTCTCAAAGCAGCCGGAGCTGATATTGGAGCTTCAGTTTGTGACGATAGATTTTTGCGTCGGGCTAAAGTTTTATTAAAAAGACGAACAATTTTATATCCAATAGATTATATTGTATCTGACAAGAAAAAGATGACTCAATCTAGGTATCACAAACTTAGTTGGGATTCACAGATCGCCTCAAAAAACGAAATGATTTTAGATATCGGACCAGAAACAATTCGTCGCTATATTAATGCCTTGCAAGGCGCTCGGCTTATAGTTTGGGGTGGTCCAGTTGGTAATACTGAACTCAAAGACTTTTCTCGTGGAACAAAAATTCTAGCCAAGTTTGTTGCTTCTCGGAGTCGAAAGAAAAATGTAACTACCATAATCGGTGGTGGAGAAACTATAGCTGCCTTTGGACAGTTTGGTTTGAAAGATAAAATTGATTTTATCTCAACCGGTGGCGGGGCAATGCTTGAATTTCTAGAAGGCATTATTCTCCCTGGCATAAAACCTCTAATTAAAAATAAATAATAAATAATATAAAATTTATGCAAGAACAAACAAACTCATCATGTTGTGGTCAACAAACATTATGGAAATTGATATTGATGACAGTTCTTATAGTCTTTGTTTCGATTTTCCTGATTTTGCTCTCACGCAACGCTTGGAAACAGTACAATTATGTTGGAAAATCATTGGACCAAAAAGATAAAATTTCTATGACTGGAGAGGGCAAGGTTGTTGTTGTTCCTGATATTGCAGAAATTCGATTGGGCTTATCTACTGAAAATAAGGATGTTGCCGTTGCCCAAAGAGAGAATTCTGACAAAATTAATAATGTAATAAAAAAATTAAAGGAATTTAATGTTGAAAAAGAGGATATACAGACAGAGAGCTACAATGTTTATCCAAATTATGACTGGCGTGATTCTGGCAGTGTTTTGACTGGGTACAAAGTTGATCAAACCGTCAAAGTTAAAATTCGCAACTTAGAAAAAATAAGTGATGTTATCTCACTCATAGGTGAATTCAAATTAAACCAAGTCGGTGGGTTGACTTTTTCAGTTGATGATGAAGAAAAAATAAAATCTGAAGCTCGAATAATAGCGATCGAACAAGCCAAATCCAAGGCAATTGATTTGGCCGAGGCCGCCGGTGTAAAATTGGGCAAAGTGGTTTCATTTTACGAAAGTTCAGCCAATCCAGCTTATTACAAAGATACCTTTGGGCTAGGTGGTTCAGCTGAAAGCATGCCAGAAGGTACCACTTCAATTGAAGCAGGTAGTCAGGAAATTACAGTAAATGTTACAGTTGAATACGAAATTTTATAAATAGTTGATAGCTAAAGAATTATTTTTCAATCAATTTAGAGTAAGATTTATGAAAATAAGAAAAATCACAGCCCGAGAAATTCTTGATTCTCGAGGTAACCCAACCGTTGAAGCAACAGTTGAATTAACCAATAAAGTTATTGCCAAAGCTTCGGTCCCTTCAGGCGCGTCAACTGGAATTCATGAAGCCCTTGAACTACGAGATGGAGATAAAAAAAGATATCTTGGCCGTGGAGTGCTAAAAGCTGTAAATAATATTGAGAAAAAAATTGCACCAGCTTTAAAGGGAATGACCATCACCAATCAAGCAAAAATTGATTCTACAATGATTAAATTAGATGGTACTGATAATAAAAGAAAACTTGGTGCTAACGCTATTCTGGCAGTTTCACTTGCTTGTGCTAGAGCCGGATCTCTTGCCAAGAAAAAACCGCTTTATCGCTATATCCGCGAAACCTTTAAGTTGAAAGAAAAGGGCTGGCGCATGCCAATTCCGACTATGAATATTCTAAATGGTGGCAAGCACGCTGATAATTCTCTGACCATCCAAGAATTCATGGTTGTCCCAAAGGCTTCAACTATTGCCAGAAGTATTCAGATCGGAGCTGAAGTGTTTCACCACTTGAAAACATTGTTAAAACAAGCCGGCTTCCACACTTTAGTTGGTGATGAAGGTGGTTTTGCTCCAAACCTTCGATCCAATGAGCAGGCCCTCCAGTTTATTGTTGAAGCCATAAAAAAAGCTGGTTACAAACCGGGTAAGGATGCTTTTTTGGCTATGGATTTAGCTTTGTCAGAATATTTTGATCCCAAGACCAAAGAATATTCTTTGAATGATAAAAAAGGCAAGAAATTTATTTCAGCCGATGAAGTTATTAAAATTCTGGAACAATGGTTGAATAAATACCCGATTATTTCCATTGAGGATCCTTTGCACGAGGATGATTGGATTAATTGGAATAAACTTACCAACTATCTTGGACAGCAGGTTACTTTAGTTGGGGATGATCTATTTGTTACCAATTCATCTCGCTTGTATCATGGTATTGAAAATTATGTCGCCAATGCAATTTTAATTAAATTAAATCAGATAGGTTCATTGAGTGAAACCATTGAAACAATCTATCTTGCCAAAGCCAATAATTACAAAGTCAGTGTTTCTCATCGTTCAGGTGAAACTTGCGATACATTTATTGCTGATTTGGCAGTCGCTGTAAATTCAGATTTTATCAAGACAGGCTCATTGTCTCGATCTGAAAGAGTTTCAAAGTATAATCGTTTGATGGAGATAGAAAGAGAACTGAATAAATAAAATCTCAAACCTGAATTGATTGTCTAACTTCAATTCATCAATTGAAATATGCATAAACCAATTGTATTATTAATTCTCGATGGTTGGGGTATAGCCCCAAAAAGTCGTGGCAATGCCATTGTCAAAGCCAAGACAAGTAATTTCGATAAGTTAATCAAGCAATATCCACATAGCCAGCTTTGCGCTAGTGGTAGTTGTGTTGGTTTGCCCGAGCATCAGCCTGGTAATTCAGAATCAGGCCATTTAAATATTGGTGCAGGTAGAATTGTACTGCAGGATGCCAGTGTTATTGACCGTTCAATTTCGGATAAAACTTTTTTTTCTAACACATCTTTCTTGCATGTTCTGGATCATTTGAACGCTTATAAATCACAATTACACTTCATGGGATTAATCTGTGATGGTACCAGCCCGCATAGTTCTTTGAAACATCTGTATGCGTTAATAGAATTTGCTCGATTAAATAAAATAAAAAAAGTATATCTTCATTTATTTACAGACGGAAGAGACTCTCCGCAGAGGTCAATTGAAAAAATTATTAAATCTGTAAAAGCTCAAATTAAAAAACTTGATAAAGGTTATAACGGTGTTGAAATTGTTACCTTGGCAGGAAGATTTTACACCATGGATCGAGGAAAAAATTGGGACCGGACAAAAGTTGCTTATGATTGTTTGGTTGGATCAAAATGCCAGAGGTTTACTTCTGTTGATCAAGCGATTAAACATTCATACAATGCTGGATATACTGATGAATATTTAGAACCAGCAATAATTTCCGAAGACGGAGATTACAAACAGACAAGAATTTCTGACAATGATGCTATTATTTTTTTCAATTTGCGTTCTGATCGGGCTAGACAAATCGCCAAAACATTTGCGCAGAGAGATTTCAATAAAAAAAATCCAGGTTCATTCAAACGAAGCAAAGTCCCAAAGAATGTTTTGTTTTGCGCTCTGACAGATTTTGGTCCAGATTTATCAAATAACATAGTCACTGCCTTTCAAGGAGATGATTTGATTGGTACATTGCCATTTGTTATGAACACCTACAAGCAATTGTATATCGCTGAAACCGAAAAGTTTGCACATGTTACTTATTTTATGAATGGAGGTCATGCAGATCCAGTCTTTGCTGAAGACAGGGTAATGATTCCATCTCCTGTTGTTCAGTCTTATGCCGAAAAACCAGAAATGTCCGTTTATAAAATTACTGATTATATTATAAAAAGCTTGAAACATAAGAAGCACGATTTTATCGTTGCAAATTTTGCTAATGCTGATATGCTTGGACATACAGGTGATTTTAATGCTACAGTTGAGGGGGTTAGTCATGTCGATATTTGTATCGGGAAAATAATGTCCGAGCTTATTTCACGGTCAGGAACACTATTTTTGACCGCTGATCATGGCAATGCAGAAACCATGTTAACACAGAATAATGAATTTAATGTCCAACATACAAGCAATCCAGTTCCATTCATTGTTGCTAATCATGATAAGAACCTAAAGCTAACTTCTGGTAATCTTGGAGATATCGCCCCAACAATTTACGATTATTTTGATATTGCTAAACCCGAATATCTTTCAGGTCAATCATTAATAACAAGAAAAAAGTAAATACAGCAAGTCCAGCAAGTACGGTCAAAAACTTTACTAGCTTTTCTCGCTGAACTTGCTGAACTCATTTCAAAAATATGTCCCAAAGAAAACCATTTGTACTCATAATTATGGACGGCTGGGGAATTGCTCCTCCGTGTGATAGTAATGCAGTCACTCTCGGCAAAACAACCAATTTCAATAATTTATTGGTAAATTTTCCTGTTTTTACTTTGCTCGCTTCTGGTGAGTCAGTCGGTTTGTCTTGGGGGGAAATTGGTAATTCTGAAGTTGGTCATATAAATCTTGGTGTTGGCAAAATTTTATTTCAGAATTTACCAAGAATTGATCGGGAAATAAGTGACGGTAAATTTTTTGACAATCAGAGCTTCTTGAACGCAGTTGAGCATGTGAGGAAAAACAATTCCAAGCTTCATATTTTTGGCTTGATGAGCGACGGCAAAGTCCATTCATCAAATGCTCATATTTATGCTTTACTTGAGCTCGCTAAAAAAAATAAAATAAAAAATGTTTTTGTCCACGCTTTCCTAGATGGTCGTGATACGCTTTATAATGGTGGAAAAGGTTATATCGAAGAATTGCTAGCAAAAATTAAACAAATTGGAGTCGGAGAACTTGCGACTCTAGCTGGAAGATTTTATGCCATGGATCGTGATAATCATTGGGAGAGAATTGAAAAAGTTTACAATGCGATGGTCAACGGGACAGCGGAGCATTATTCAAAAGATCCAGTGGGCGCAATTGAGGAGTCCTACTCTAAAAAGGTTTATGACGAGGAATTTGAAACATTTGTTATTGGTTCCGAGGGTAAACCAACTGCCTTAGTTGAAGATGGGGACGCGATAATTTTTGCTAATTACCGTTCTGACCGAGCAAGACAATTAACCAAAGCTTTTGTTCTTGATAATTTTGACAAGTTTGAAAGTAAAAAAATCAATAATTTATTTTTCGTAACCATGACTGAATATGAAGCTGGTTTGCCGGTTGAAGTTGCGATGAAAAAGGAAGGTGTTGAAACCGGTTTGGCCAAAGTCGTAAGTGAGGCAGGTTTGAATCAATTTCATATTGCAGAAACAGAAAAATATGCCCATGTAACTTTCTTTTTCAATGGTGGAGAAGAAGATCCTTACAAATCAGAGGACCGTGAAGTCATTCCTTCTCCCCGAGTTGCTAGTTATGCGGAAAAACCAGAGATGTCTGCGCTTGAAGTCACCAGGAAATTAACAAAAGTCATAATGCAGGAAAAGCATGATTTTATTGTAGTCAATTTTGCCAATCCAGACATGGTTGGTCACACCGGTGATATAAGAGCCGCAATCAAAGCCGTTGAAACCACAGATTATTGTATTGGCCAGATTGTTGATCTGGTTATGTCAAAAGGTGGACAATGTATTGTTACCGCCGATCATGGCAATGTTGAAGAGCTTCGAAATCTGCAGACAGGCGAAATTACCAAGGACCATACTACCAACCCAGTTCCATGTATTATTGTTGGCGAAAATTTTCGTGGCAAGTCAGATCCAAATTCACAGCTAATCGGCACAGACTTGAGTCTTGTCCGTCCAGTCGGTCTTCTAAGTGATATTACAGCCACAGCCTTGAAAATGATGGAGATAGAAATCCCAAAATACCTTTCTGGAAAACCATTGATTTAAGCAAGTACAGCCTGTTCAGCAAGTGCAGTAAATACAACATAAATTAAATCACAGCTTTACTTGCTTTATTTACTGACCTCGCTTTTCTCGCTTTCAATATGCCCGAATTACCAGAGGTTGAAACAGTCCGTCGAGACTTAGATAAATTTGTCAAAGGAAAAAAAGTTATTGAGATTAACATATCAGCTGATTTTGCAAAAAAGATACAGCCATCAATGGAAGAATTAATCAGGGCTGTTGAAAATAGAGTGCTGAAAAATATTACGCGCACCGGCAAGATGCTTGTGTTTGACTTTGGCAAGAATAAAAAGGTCCTGGCACACATGAAGATGACAGGACAATTTGTTTTTGTCCATCCTGTAACTGGTTCAGTTTCGGCTGGTCACCCAATCAAGCAAATTTCTGACCAACCTCATCGTTTCAACAAAGTTTTTTTTAATTTTGGTCGTCATGGTAAGCTGTATTATAATGACATCCGCAAATTTGGTTATTTAAAATTGGTTAATGACCAGTTAGCCGAGCTTGAACAGCAGAAATTCGGAATTGAACCGGTTGACCGCAAGTTTACCATGATTGAGTTTACTAAATTATTGGATCGTCGTCCAGACTGGAGTATTAAAAAATTTTTATTAACACAAGATTTAATTTCAGGTATTGGCAATATTTACGCTGATGAAGCTTGTTTTGAAGCCGGAATTCTTTGCACGCGAAAAGTTCAAACCTTAACATCAATTGATCGAGAAAATATCCGTAAATCATTGAAATCAATTTTGAAAAAAGCCATAAAATATAGAGGTTCATCAGTCAATACCTATGTTGATGGCAGTGGACAAAGAGGCAGTTATGCTCAATTCCTAAGAGTTTATGGTCGAGCCGGTGAGCCGTGTCTAAGATGTGGTCAAACTGAAATAAAAAAAATAAAACTGGTCGGCAGAGGGACCAGCTTTTGTCCAAATTGTCAGAAGTAATTAAACAATATATAGTATAAAAATTGTTGTGATCAAGACACCAAGGACAATTCCGACCAAAATCTCTAGAGGTGAATGACCCATTCGTTCTCGTAAATGTTCAAATTCAGAACTTTGTTCAGACGAAATTTGAGCAATGTGTTGATTTATAGTTTTGGCTTGGAAACCAATTTGTCTTCTGAATCCTCCGGCATCACGGATTACAATTAAAGCTAGCACAATGCATATCGCAAAAGTTGCCGAGTCCCAACCTTCAAAATAGCCAACAGCCGAAGCTAGGGATGCTACCATGGCTGAATGTGATGATGGCATACCACCGTAGCTATTCAAGTCATTCCACGAGAACTGTTTTTTCAGCGCATCAATTATCATTTTCATGATTTGTGCGATGATGGCTGATAAAATTGGGATAATTAATAAATAATACATCATAGTTTTCAAAATTAAATAAATATAAGTATGTATTTTTTGTACGCTATAATTTTAGCAATTGTTCAGGCGGTCACAGAGTTCTGGCCAGTCTCAAGTTCAGGTCACTTAGTTATTTTACACCAGATTCTACCTCTTAATCAAATTAATGCTCTAAGCTTTGACATTGCTCTTCATCTAGGTACGGTTTTGGCCCTGATAATTTTTTTCAGACAAGATTTAAAGAAATATTTTCTAGCATTCTTGCAAATGTTTCGTAGCTTTAACCTTGGTAATGATGAACAAAAAACAGTTTTAAATCTTCTGGTTGCCACAGTCCCAGCGGTCCTCGCTGGATATTTCCTCGATTATTACATTGAACTATATTTCAGAAGTCTGTTGGTTGTTTCTATTTCATTAATTGTCGGTGCAATTATAATTTTCATTGTAGAAAAGTGGTCTAGGAAAACAGCCTCTTTTGAAGGATTATCAATCCCCGAAGCAATCATCATAGGTTGTGCCCAAGCATTAGCCTTAATCCCTGGAGTTTCCCGATCCGGCAGTACTATTATAACAGGAATGGTTTTGAAATTAAAGCGTTCCGAAGCAGCCAAGTTTTCTTTCTTGTTAAGTATCCCAATTGTACTCGGCGCTGGCATAAAAAAAATGTTGGACATTAGTATTTTTACTCTTGAAAAAACAGAACAGTATTTATTTCTTGTCGGTTTTCTAACAGCATTTATTGTTGGGTATTTAATAATAAAATATTTCCTCAAATTTCTTGAAAAACATTCACTTTCAGTCTTTGCTTGGTACAGGATAATTTTAGGAATAGTCATTTTATTAATTGCGCTATTATAATAAAAAACCTCATTGATTTAAATGAGATTGCAATTTTTATTTCTTTCAATGGCGGTTGTAATCAATCTGGCAAGTAGGGCAGGGATTATTCCCAATGCGTTGACGCAAAGGAGAACAGGGAAAGCTAGCCCAACAATTATACAGTAGACAGCTTGTGACAAATTTTGAATATTCAAACTTGAATTACCCGATATATCTACCATTCTTTGTCTGCTACCAGTTGGTCGAGGAAACAGTAGTTTATTTAGTCTACTTTTCTTAATCGGCCAAAATGTGATTAAACATTGTTCAGTCTCTACTCCATACCCATTCTCAAATACTTTTGAAACCACCTGATGATTTTTGGAATAAAGGTGAAAAATATTCCATCTGTGCCAAGCCAGCAGGAAACCGATTGCACTAAAAATTGAAATTAACAAGATAATTGACAATCCAATGCTCATTTTCCCGCCCTCCTGCTGTATGAGGAACAATTAAGACTTTATTTTAATCGGTTTTTATCAAAATGTCAATCAAGGTTATTTACAACATATTTCAATTTATTTACAACTGTATTTCCATCTATTTCCAATTTTATTTCACAATATTTCAATCTTTCATTATTTAAACTGAAAAGCTGACCATGCATTGCATAATCAACTTTTATTTGTTCGTGTGATTTGAGACAGGCTTGTCTCGTTGTGGGTGCGCGGACCGGAGCTAGAAGCTCCACTTCCGATCCGTGTGCTCGAGCGCGCGGAAGGTGAACTCGTCGCTCCCCTTGTCATGGACGAGGAGCTTGAACACCTGGGTCTCGGGGTGGGTGGGGATCTCGGCCACGATGGCCTGCGCGTAGAAGGTGTTTTGCCACCTCTCTACCAGGTAGATCCTGGCGAAGTTGCTTTTCTCGCGGTTGCGGAGCTTGAACTCGACCGAGACGAAGTACTCGTTCTCGATCTTGGCCGGGGCGCTGATGTTCACCTCGGTCAGCCAGCCGAACAAGATCATCTTCGCGAAGCTCGTGAGCACCTCCAGCACCTTGAGCTGGAGTGCGTTCAGAGCCCCTTCTGATCCTTGTTCCGATGTCTCCCTAAGGATGCTTTCCTTGAGGCTCATGTGCTCCTCGGGACCATAGTTCTCGAAGAACTTCTCGCCCTCTTTTCGGATGTTGGCGAAGTAGTAGTCGTAGCTCGTCGTCATGATAATTACCCTCCTGGAGCCTAAAGCTCCAATGCTGTGGGGTGCATGTCCGCCTAAAGCGGCCGTTCAGTTGTCTAGGTACTTCTTATAATTATAGCATATATTCGATAAAAAGTCAATAATGCACTTGATTTTTATACTAAAATTAGGTAAATAAATTCGAGGTGTCAGAGACTGTTATGTCGTTCTTGCAGACTCCTCACGGAAAAATGTTTTTCACATATTTTCGACCATATTTCACTATTACACTATTTCAATATTTCATTATTTATGCTTAAATTAAGATAATACTAGCAGTGGTAGATTCATAGTTATTCGTAATTAGTAATCCCATGAAACTCGTAATTCTCGCTGGTGGCGGTGGTACACGATTATGGCCACTTAGCCGTGAAAGTAAGCCAAAACAATTTAGCAAAATAGTAGGTGAAAAAACACTGTTTGAACAAACAGTTAATCGTTTTAAATCTGAATTTCCAATTACAGATATCTATGTCAGTCTGAATCCGGATTTAGTTGCCCAAGCTAGAGAACTTGTGCCGGAAATTCCATTAGAAAATTATATAATAGAACCAGAAAAGCGTGATACAGCACCGGCAATGGGTTTTATTGCTGCCAAACTTTATAATCAATTCCCTGATGAACCGATCGCCTATATCCCATCAGACCACTATATTTTTGATAACAACAAATTTATTCAGACAATAAAAAAAGCTGACGAATTAATTCGCTCAACCTCAAAAATGATTGACATCGCTATCCAACCGACTTTTCCCAGCACAGTACTCGGCTACACCCGAATTGGAAATTGCCTTGAAAATAACTCCGCAGAAGTATATGAATTCAGAGGTCACACTGAAAAACCAGTTTTTGAATTAGCAAAACAGTATTTAGAAGCAGGCGACTATCTTTGGCATGCCAATTATTACATGTGGACTCCACGAAAAATTCTTGAAGCCTTTTCTAAACATAGCCCAGCTCATTCAGAAAAACTTCATCAAATTGTTGAAGCTTTGGCAATTAACAATCAGGAACTAGTTTGTTCAGCCTTCAATCAAATGGAAAAAATTTCTTTTGATTATGCCATTACTGAAAAAATTGATCCAAGTGAAGTAATCATAATCAAAGGAAATTTTGGCTGGAGTGATGTTGGTGCTTTTGATGTTCTCTATGAAGCTCAACAAAATTCAGTAGATGATCATGCCAATGTTGCCAAGGCAAATCATATTCATGAAAATTCATCAGACTGTCTGATCTACGCCCCAAAAAATAAATTGATAGCAACCATCGGCCTAAATGACTTGGCAATTATTGATACGCCAGATGTTCTCCTAATCTGTCCCAAAAGCAAATCGCAGGAAGTAAAAAAAATAGTTGAAAGATTAAAAAAAAATAACCAAAATAAGTTTTTATGACAAAAAAAGTTCTAAATTCTATTATCGCGATTATTGGGTTGACTTTTCTTTTCTGGGTTGGACTCAATATTTTAGTTGAGAGTCCAAACAATAATCCATTTGGGTCTAAAACATTTGTTATTGAAGAAGGTCAAGGCGTCACCCAAATTATTGATAGTTTGAAAAAACAAGGTTTTTCGAGCAAAGATTTCACTGCAAAAATTTTCGTTGTTCTTTCTGGTGCTCGTAAAAATTTCAAACCAGGTGAATATCATCTTTCAACTGATATGAGTTTGAAGAAAATAATCAGTATTTTAACTGCCGGCAAAGAAGTTAGACAGGAAATTTCAATTACAATTCTTGAAGGTTGGAAAAAGGAAGAGATTGCCGAATACCTTGAATCAAAAGAACTTTTCAAAGCAACTGATTTTCTCAAGATTGTAGAAGATACACCAAATCTGGATTATGAAATTTTGAAATACAAGCCTAAATCAGCCAGTCTCGAAGGGTTTCTTTATCCTGACACATATAAAGTATATGTAGACTCAACTCCTGAAGAAGTTGTTCGTAAAATGCTGGATAATTTTGAATACAAGGTTACGAGTGACTTACTAGCGGAGGTAAAAGCACAAAAAAAAGATTTTTATCATATTCTAACCCTGGCTAGTATTGTGGAAAAAGAAATGTTTGGTTATGAAAACAGGCAAATTGTGGCTAATATTTTTTGGAAAAGAATTGGCGATAATTATCCTCTCCAGTCAGATGCAACCGTAAACTATATTACCAACAAAGGTACAACCAGACCTAGCATTGATGACACGGTTATTGAAAATCCTTATAATACTTATCAGATAATTGGTTTACCACCAACCCCAATTTCCAATCCAAGCATCGAGTCAATCAAAGCAGTAATTTATCCCCAATCAACTCCATATTATTTTTTCCTTACAACCCCAACCAATGAAATAATCTTCAGCCGAAATCACGAGGAACATATTATGAATAGAAATAAATATCTCGATTGAAATATTGATATATTGTAATAATATCAACCAGAGGACGGATTCGTCCTTCTACGAGAAATATTATTATTATTATTATTATTATTATGGAATGAATTACAAAACAGAATTAATAAATTTATAAAAATGACTTATTTGAAAAATGTAAAAATAGGATCATAACCCAATATTACATTATTTCAATATTTCAGTATTACACATCACAACATCTATGATCAACAAAGATTTTTGGAGAAAAATTAATTCAAATCAAGCAGATTATGATAAATTTCGTCGAATAATTATCGGGCAGTCAGCTCAAGCCCAGCATTTGGCCAAACAGGCGATTTTTGCACTTCACAGAGATAACATGGTAGAAGCAGAAGAAAAATTAGCCGAAAGTCAGCAACTAATTCAGAAAATGGAAATTGATTTTAAGCAAAATCAAAAATTAAGAAATGAGCCGACCTGGAGTTCAGCTGTTGAAGAATTTGCCGAAGCAAAATTATTTTTAGCCTACCAAAAAGGCGAAGAAGTCGGAGAAATTGTTGGCGTGGATATTCATGCTGACGAATATGTCGGGGGATTATCGGATTTTACTGGAGAGCTTCATCGGCAAGCAGTCCTGCTTTCATCCAAGGATGAATTTGAAAAAGTAAAAAAAATCGCCGAAGAAATTTCAGACATAATTCATTTATTGCTTGAATACAATCTTGGCGGTTATCTTCGTACAAAATTTGATCAAGCCAAGAAAAATTTGAATAAAATTGAATACATTCTATACGATATCAACATGAAGAAAAAATAGCCTACCTCACACTCTTGTCATCCTGAACTTGTTTCAGGATCTCCCAATTTGTCATCCTGAACTTGTTTCAGGATATAATTCTTCAAAAATCAAATTAATTTTTCCATTCCTTCCTCTAATGTCAATTCAGGATCTCCAAATTTGTCACTACCCCTCACTTGTCACCCTGAATTTATTTCAGGGTATAATCAACCACCACTCACTTTTCACTCTGAATTTCGCCTGCATTGAGCCTTCTTCCCATGCACTTAAACTTGTTTCTAGTGCGTGATCGAATTATCGAAGTGTATTTGACATTTTTATTAATTATTGTTAATATAAATTTTCCCAGTGGCAAACCAGGAGGGAAGCCAACATGAAAAGAGTTGAAAATTTTGAGGATTTTCTGAATCTACCAGCAGGTACTGTAGTTGAGATAAGAAGATTGAAGAATATCAAGGGATCGATTTTTGGTTTTTCTCTGACACCAGGTCCTTTCGTTCTTAGAGGGGTAATTTGTCCAACCCCAAGACCTGTTGAATCTGATCTATTATCCATGGCCAATGATATTTATCCTTCTGAAGATAAAACAAAAATGGTTGTCAGCTGTCAGGATCAAGTAGGTGCGAGATATAATTTTAATATTTTTCTTGAAGATTTGGAGCTTTATCTCATTGAGACTTTTGAGGTTGTGGACATTCAAAAGATGCTGGAGGTCTTTATCGGTTATAGTCATTATCTAAAAATGATGAATGGGGAGTCTGAATCTTGAAAACTGTTTAATCAAACAGTTTTTTTTAATCTTTTCCAGGCAATTATATAAAACTTTTTTTCAATTTCAAACCCACAATATTTTCGTCCCAGTTTTTTTGCCACGACCGCAGTTGTTCCAGAACCTAGAAAAGGGTCAAAAACCAAATCTTTTTCATCAGATGATGCTAGGATTATTCGTTCAATCAATTTTTCCGGCTTTTGTGTCGGATGTTCAGTATTTTCAGGCATCGACCAGAAGGGCACAACCTGATCAACCCAAATATTTGATGGGTGAGTCATTCGGAATTTCTCACCATTTTTTTCAGTCCAGTCTTTTGCTTCACCAAATTTATCAACATATGGCGCTAGGACTTTTTTCTTTTCCTTCACAGCATCCAAGTTAAAAGTATAATTATCTGACTTAGTCGCGAACCAGATGTCTTCCATATTATTTTTCCAGTTATTTTTTGACCCTCGGCCTTTTTCTCGTTTCCAAGTAATTCTATTTCTGACAAAAAAATATTTTGATAAGATGTTTTGGATCATCCCAGAGCTGACCCAATCAATGCAGATGTAAATTGATCCGGTTGGTTTCAGTATTCTTGCACATTGTTCAATCCAATTATCACACCAATCGCGAAAATCAGCTTCAGGTAATTTTATTGATCCTCGACCAAAATTTTTATTAATATTATAGGGTGGATCTGCAACAATTAGATCAATTGAACCAGAAGGTATTTTTGCTAAAGCGATTATTGAGTTTGTTAGATAAATTTTATTTTGTAAATCACGCGCATTTATTTCTTTTGGTAATAACTCAAAATCTTGAAAAGATTTAATTTCAGTTGGGTTGATGTAGATAGTTTTATTTCTTGCAGACTTCATAAAGCTATTATAACAGAAAATAACATTTTTAAAATAAACGACCCTCCGACATGTCGGGGGGTCTATATTAACATTTGTTGTTGGCATGGTCCAAGCTTTGAGCTTGAACTGGATGGCTTTGGGCTTTTGGCTCACCATCCACGCCTCATTGCGTCCTCCTTCAGTGTTTCGAGTCTTCCAAGACATTGTATGAGAATCTGTATGGTCCTTCCGTCAGGACCATACGAGTTTATATTATATCATAGCGCAAGATAATTGTCAATATCCAATGAAGTTTTTCTCCTCAAATAAACTCTAATAGTCTCACTGGCAACGATTATAATCATCTTGATTCATCGCCCGATCAAGACAATTTAGATACGCATCAAACGGTGGGTAACCCACTCTTTTAGAACAGGTATGCAGAGCCCATTCGTACAATTCCTGTTGAGACTTACCCGAGATAGTATAGATATGGTCAGCTACCTGTTTACATCTCATCTCCCATCTGCATCTAATTTCCACCTTAAGCTGGTTTGACAAAGGACACACCATAAAATTATCAGGCATTGCGCAACTTAATACCTTACCCAAGTTATGTGTACTTGCATCGCTGGTGTAATAAATTGCCCCCAACAAAAGTGTTGCCAAAATCACCGATACAGCCGACCCGGTTTTATTCTTTTCGAAAAAGTAAAGCGCCAAACCGCCACCGATCAAAATTAAAACAATCGCCGGCAACAAGATACCAATAAGCATCACTCCAACAGAATACAAAATTGCAATAATTACAGCAATCACCGTTACAATTGCCACAAAAACTCCAATAAACTGCATTTGATCCTCCTGCCTGTGGGTGAATGCATAACTAGGTACAATACATCAATTTGATAAAATTGTCAACTCATTGTAGCCTTCTAATTTAAAAAATAAAAAAACCCCGACACTTGCGACGGGGGGAGGACCTAAGGGAATCGCTTTGTTAGCTATCCCAATTTTCTGCCCGAGATTTTCTCGGGTTTTCCACTGGCCGGGCGCCCTAATTCCTATTCCCGGGGTGGTTAACTATGACGCTCCACGAAGTTTCCTTTTTCTCCTTAGCCTCAGCTAGGGAGATGAAAGAGCCACTGCAAATGGGTTAACGGCCAGGTAACATAAATATGTTCCTGCCGACGAGATCAGCATTTCAGCTGACGACCCTCATCTCCCATTTTTGCCCACATTTTGAAGGGTTGTGGACACTTGGGATTGAGGGGTGAAGAACCTTTAGGCTTCAGCAGTGTCTTCTTCACTGTCTGCTTCAGCCTGATCCCGCCAAGTCGTTCTTCGTTTCCTTGACGGTCCTAGAGCCTCTTCCGCATTTTTACCTCGTACTTATGTTCTTGGTTGTGATGCGAAATTGCCTTTTTTTAATTTACAACTAACAATTATAGCATATTCATTAATAAATGTCAATAGGTGCTAATTTATTATACTAAAACTGGGCAAAAACTTGTTTTATTTATATTATTCTGTTATAGTTTAGCTATATGGAAAATGGAATTTTATACATAGTTGCCACACCAATCGGTAATCTTTCTGATTTAACCTTTAGAGCCAAGGAAACCTTGGAAAGTGTTGATGTTATTTGGTGTGAAGATACCAGGCAGTCTGCAAAATTACTGTCTCATTTTGATATAAAAAAGAAAACAATTGGTTTGCACCAGCATTCATCAGATGAAAAAATTGAAAGATTAATTGGAGAATCATTATTACAAGGAAAAAACATTGCTTACATTTCTGATGCTGGTACCCCAGGAATTTCAGATCCAGGTGGCAAAATTGTTGAGCTTGCAATAAAAAACAATATTGAAGTAATTCCCATTCCAGGAGCCAGTGCTGTCACAACTATTTTGAGTGCTTCAGGTTTTCCGACCGATAAATTTTTATTTCTTGGTTTCATGCCTCACAAGGGCAAAACAAAAATATTTCAGCAAATAAATGATTCAAAAATAACTACAATTTATTACGACTCACCACACAGAGTGATAAAAACATTGGCAGAAATGAAAGATTTTATTGACGATTCAAGACAAATCATTGTTGGCCGTGAGCTTACCAAGAAATTTGAAACAATCTATCGTGGAACACTTTCCGAAGTTATTGAACAAGTCATTGAAAAACAAAAAGGTGAATTCGTAGTTGTAGTCAGAGGAAAATAGTTTCAATAAATAACAAATTAGCTATCTGTCTAACGGACATTCGGCGAGTTCAGTCGAACCGCAGGCAGACACATAGTTTATCTCGCCAAATAATGTTGTGCGTTTCTACTTGTAATTGATTTTTTATTCATAAAGTGCTACGGTTAATCGAAGTTTAAATATGTAATACGCATCGATGAAATTCAAAAATAAGTCGAAAATAACCCTAAATCTGAAGGAACCATATGAAAATGGGCTCCGATGGAAAATAGGCATCAACACAGTGCCTTGTATTAGCGTTCGAAAAGGAAAAAGATGCGTATACTGTGGCTTTATAAATTGGGAAAAACCAATTGAACCCCAAAAAGTTGGGGGTTATTTTTTGGATTTTTTCGAAAAAAATTATACAAAAAGCATTTCAAGGGTTGAGGTTTATAGTTCTGGAAGTTTTTTTGATGATTGTGAGGTTTCGGCAAATTCGCGTCAGGAGATTGTAAAGACCTTGAATCGAGATTCCATTAAGGAAATAGTTTTGGAAACGAGACCTGAATTTATCAATTCAAAAAACATAAAAGACTTAACAAAATATATTGATCCAAAAAAATTATTTATCGCTGTTGGCCTAGAAACAATGAGCGATGAAATAAGGAGAAAGACCGCAAAGGGATTTACAAAAAAAAGATTCATCAAGGCTATCGATGTGTTACAGAAAGAAGGAGTGGGATTTCAAGCTTATCTTTTATTGAAACCTCCCGTTGATATGAGCGAATATGAATCAATTGTGGACTTGGCAAAAAGCGTAAAGGATTTGGTGTGTTTAATGAAAAATAAACCAAGCAGTCTTGTGGTTGCGGTCCAGCCATTTTTTGTTGCGGAAAATTCTTTTATTGCTAAGATTCCTTATTTTAGAAATGAGTTTAAACCTATCTGGCTATATAGCATAGCCAAGTCAATTGAAATTTTGGACAAAATAAGAAAGGAGCAGAAATATGATTTTAAAATTATTTTGGGAAATTATAAGGATAATGTGGAAACAATATCCGTTCCTTCGAATTATGACGAATCTGGAAAAATTTGCACTTGTTCAAATAAAATAAGGAATTATCTCAATGATATCAATCGGCATCAAAAAAATGTGCGTATAATTACGGATGCTGTCCTGGCTTTTAAATGTGATTGCAAAAAGTCATGGATCAAGGAAGTTGGCTCCAAGTTACAAGTTAAAGGATTTTAAATAAATTATGGCAGATATACTATTGGTTCACCCCCCCATTTATAAGACCACGAGATTTGGAGATCAAGATCCTAAAGAGCCACTTGGAATTTTGTATTTGGCAGCAGTTTTGCGAAAAAATGGTTATTCGGTCGACATAATGGATGCCGACATGTTTGGTTTAAGCGCAAATCAGACCGCAGAAATAATAAAAATGAAAAAATTCAAAATATTGGGATTTTCCGTGACGCAGCGGGCGTTGCCTACGATAAAAACCATAGTAAATCTTGTTACAAACAAAGATAAAAATTTTCATCTTTGTTTTGGTGGCATAACGCCAACCCTTTCGCCGAGATCTTTGTTTGATGCCATTGATCAACTAGATTCAATTGTTTTAGGGGAAGGAGAGGATACATTACTTGAGCTTGTAGAGCGTATATTTGAGAAAAAAACATTAGCAAAAATAAAGGGGCTGGCGTATAGAAAAAAGAACGGATTATTGTATTTCAATAAGCCAAGAGAAAAAATAAGCAATCTTGATTCCATACCTTTTCCCGCTAGGGATCTCCTGTTGCATTCGATGAAGCGTATTGGGTATGCTTGTTTCTTTTCAAGTAGGGGTTGCTACGGAAGTTGTACTTTTTGTAGCCAGAATTCGTTTAATAGGATAAATGTAGGTTCCTGTTGGAGAGGGAGATCGCCAGAAAATGTGGTTGATGAATTAGAATATCTAAATAAAACATTTGGAGTTTCAGTTATAAAGTTCCAAGACGATGAGCTATTTGGGCCGGGACAAGCAGGAATTGATCGCGTGATTGGAATTAGTGATTTAATAATAAAAAGAGGGCTTAAATTACATCTAATGGCCTTGTGCAGAGCAGACGATATTCGAGAAGATGTAGTAATAAAGATGAAAAAGGCCGGATTCGAAAGATTATTAGTAGGAATGGAAACATTAGATGATTACACTTTAAAAAAATTCAACAAGCAAGTAAGTTCGGGGCAAATAAAGGAGGCTATCAGGAAACTTAAAAAGTTGGAGATCTCCGTTTTCCCCGCTGCCATACTATTTAATCCATATTCAACATTGGATTCCATTTTGAAAGACATAGAATTCCTGGAAAAGATAAAAAGTTATGGCACTGATATTCATAAGGCATTAAAGGTGCATGATGGGGCAAGCCTGCAAAAAATGTTGGAAAATGAGAAAAAGATTATTCACAATAATGTAATGGATGGTTACCATGATTATTATGTGGACAAGGATGTTGCAAAGGCATACATGGCGATAAAAATTATTTTTGTGGAGTGGATTGATATTATTAATAAAAATAGACACTGGGTTATTAATGGTATAAAAAATAAAAAGTCGTTAGCTGGCAGAGAAGAGTATGAGAAATTACTCAAAAAATTAACTGATATATACGCAAATTTTACCAAAGAAAGTATTATCTGGATAAAAAACGGCGAGATAAATGAGGAAAAGATTAAGGGAGAAACATATAAAATCAGGGAAAGAGTTGATAAATACTTAGGTTTCTTGGACTCCAAAATTAAATTTTTTGATAAGCTGAGGGTGCCAGATTCAAAATATCGCTATTTTACTTTCAACGAAGAAGATAAATTTTTCGTTATGGACATAGGCAGCTCTAAAATAAAAGAAATATCAGAGGTTGATTATGATATATTGCAACATTTTGATTATCTGGAAGATAATAATATAATTAAAATATTGTCGTCAAAATATAAAAAATCAAAAATTGTTGAATCAATAAATAAAATTAAAAAGATAGAAGATGACGGATTTTTTTACAACTTTTGTAAAACCGACAAATTAAAACTTATTTCAGCGGATACTATGTCTCGAAAAATTTACAAAATTTTAACCAACAATAATCCCAAGAATATACTCAAAGAAGAATATCGGTGGCATAATGATTAGTTTAAAAATATGAGAAAATTAAAACACCTAACTATCAAGCCTACTGGATATTGCGACCATAATTGCCCATTTTGCATCAGCAGGAAGCAAATTTTAAATTCGCGCAATAGCGAGATTTCATTAACTGAATGGAAAAAAGTTTTTAAGGAAGCAAGGGACATGGGAGTTTTTTATCTTACAATATCAGGCGGTGAGCCAACTCATTATGAAAAATTAACAGAGCTGATTTATGAGGCGAAAAAGATGGGTTTCTTTGTTTCGTTAAATACAAATGGCCGTTTCCTGGATAGACCTTTGCTGCACAAAATAGAAAAGTCTGGACTTGATCAGATCAAGCTCTCTTTATATAGCACGAATGGAAAAGAGCATGATCGCATTAGAGGAAGGCGCGGAAGTTTTAAATATGCCAATGCCGCTGCAATATTAATAGGAAAAAGTAAAGTCAGGCTGGTTGTTCATATTGTCGTAAATAAGCATAATTATAAAAGACTCAGTGATTTTATTGCATACTCGTTTGATGTTAATGCGTCTTCGCTTAGCTTGAATTACCCGGAGAATGATTACTCGGAAAAATATCTTTTGTTGAGTAAAAAAGATCTGAAAATTTTCAGGGATGAAATATTGCCACAGGCAATCAAGGATTACCATAATCGTAAAAAACAAGACAACATCGTTTTGGATAGAAAAAGTCTTTTGAATTTGAGTGGATTTTATGGTAATAAAAAAAGTGCAAAAAGTAAGTTTTATGATGGGGTATATTGGGAGAAAAAAGTTATACACAAAAAATGCAATCGGCCAAATGTGTTTCTATTGATTTATCCAAACGGAGATGTGCTTCCATGTAATGGGTCTGAGTATACGCATAAGCCGATTGTGGGAAATGTGCGCAAAGAATCTATTTTAGGCATATGGAAAGGAGAAGAAATGCAAGAATACCGGAAAAATAGAATGGATTTCTGCAAATATTGTCCTATGATGTTGCATGCAGGTGTATCCATTGCGACTACAAATAATTTAAAATATTCAAGTCCTATAAAGTAAAGCTGTTATGAAAAAATTAATTCCAAAAATATTGTTTTCGGCTCAGCATTTTGGTTTTGGGTCGCAAGCTACCATAGCGTATATTCTTAAAAATCTAAAGAGGAAGGGATTTAAATCTGATAATTATCTTGTGGGGTGGGGAAATGTTACGCATTTTTTCAAAAATTATAAAGAGTTATTTGATTCTGATAAAATAATAGAGACAGATATAAAAGGAATTTCAAATATTGATAAAAAATTTGATTTGATTATTTCTTGTGGCAATCCATACATCTCTATTTTTGGATACGATTGTTGTATTCCAGTTATTAATATTGATACGAATTTTTGGTTTTGGTTGCTGACAAAAGATAAGAAAAATTATGATAAATACAGTCAAATAATGGAACACATATTAAAAGGTGGTAATTATTTAGAGAAAATTTCCAGGCTGGAAAAATCAGGCCTAACGCCACACGAATCTCAGTTGTTGTCTAATAAATGTTCCCTGCACTCCTTTTTGGAAAAATTCCCGTATATTAACGAAAAATTTCCTGGAACTGAAAAAAGAATTTTTCGACTGGGTGATATCCTTGGAGGTAAGAATAAATTTTCGGAAATAAGTCCAGTTTTAGATTTATCGGTGGTAAAAAATAAAAAGATAAAAAAGGATTATATCTTGATTAATCTTAATGGAATGAAAAATCCAGTTAATGATAATGCTGATTTAGATATATACGTAAAGATGATTGCTAAGTTTATAAGCCCAGTCATTAATGAATTATATAAAGACAAGAAATTTATTATTGTTGTTCATCCTGAAATTGCCGAAAGAATCAAAAAAAATAAGAAATTTTTCAATTTGCATGCTGGCATTAAGGTGAAATCCTTTAGTCATAGAGAAATGCTCAAAATAATGGAGAAAACGTTTCTTCTGATAACTGCACCCGGAAAAAAATCCATATATGAAGCTATTCATTATGGCGTTCCTATTATATTTCTTCCAGAGCAAAATTCAACACAGTATCCTCAGGTTCTTGGTTACAGAAAAATGGGGGGCGAATTTCCAGGTATTCTTATCTATGAAAAAGAGAAGGATCTTAAAAAAATAAAATTTAAATCAGGCATAGAAGAAATGCATTGGATGTATAAAAAATACGAAGAATGGGAGGAGTCAGGAAGCTATCAAAGAGATCTATTGGATTTACTTAAAAATGAATATTCTACTGATATAGCTTTAGATAAGCTTGCGGTTAAGCAGAGATCAGTTTTAAACTATCAAAAAGGATTTGCGGGCGCAGATCAAATTTCAAATTTTGTTATTAAATATTTTCAATACATATAAAAAATTATGATTAAAAAATTTTTAAATCTGAAGCATTATTGTCCAGTTGATCTGCATGATCCTGTCTCTGGAAAAGAGATAACCCTAGATACTCTTTCCGAAGTTATCCCTCCGTCATTGGCAAAATTAGAGCTATCCAGAGATAAATATATAGAAATTCCAGAGGAGTTATGGCCAGTTTATGAATCATATAGGCCTACCTCTATTTTCAGGGCGAAGAAATTTGAGCATGCGATTGGGACAGATTGCGAAATATATATCAAAGATGAGGGAGAATCTCCAACGAAAAACCATAAAGCAAATAGCGCTTTTTTAATCGCATATCTTTGCAAGAAAGATGGCATTGATACAATAACCACCGAAACTACCGGTAATTGGGGAATAGCTTTGGCTATGGCGGGCAATAAATTTGGAGTTAAGACTATTTGCTTTATGGATTATGAAAGTCATAGAAAAAGGCCGGATAGAAAAAGTCTGATGGAAAAATTTGGTGCAGAGGTTATAATTGTAAATCCAAAAAAAGATGAAAAAGTAAAAGATCTCCTTAGTTTATCTGCCGATGCGGCTATAGAATATACAAAAAAATTAAAAAATGCCCGATATATATTTGGTTCAGTTTATGGTTATTTTATTATCCCACAATCCATTATTGGATTAGAGATTAAAGAACAACTATCGGCAATGGGGCAATATCCGGATATTATTATAGGCAGTTGTGGTGGCGGAGCCAATCTCCTGGGCACATCGGCAATATTTTTGGCAGATATATTGGATGACAAAAGAAAGACAAAAATTGTATCTGCTGAAGCAGCTACATGTCCGATTTTGTCGGAAGGGAGGATTGGAATGTTTTCAATTGATAATCTCAAATATTACCCCCTTATGAAAACTTATGGGATTGATGGCCTAAAAAAGGGTAATTATATAGGAGGTCTAGGATCAACCATTGTTGCTAGTCCGGTTGCGTATTTTCATGGTCGAGGATTAATTGAGGTTGATCAATTTTCATCAAATGAAGCGAAGAATGCTGCTGAGTTATTTTTTAAGAGTGAGGAAAGGTTTGTTGCGCTAGAAACAGGGTATGCTATTGCATCGGTCATAAAGCAAGCAAGGATTAATAACAAAAAAATAATTGTGGTGAATATAAGCTCTGGGGATACGGATAAACAATTTTATGGTGAATTATCTTAATATGGAAATCATACTTATTAAGCATGCTGAAACTGAATGGAATAGAGCAGGCATTTATCAGGGATGGCTAGATTCCCCCTTAACTAGTGTTGGTAAAATTCAGGCGATGGAATTGGCGAAGTTATTAAAAAATAAGGTTGATATAATAATATCAAGTGATTTAGGAAGGGCAATAGAGACAGCAAAAATTTTATCGATGAGTTCGGGAATTTCCATGGGGTATGAATCAAGTTGTTTTAGAGAAAGAAATTTCGGTTTTTTGGAAGGAAAATGCAAATTGGAAATAATGAAGACAACCCCGGAGTGGTTTAGAGATGGAAAACTTATTGACGATGCTGATGTGCCAGATATTGAGAGCTTTGAAACATTTAGATTGAGACTACTGGACGGATTAGAATATTTAAAAGAAATAAGGAATAAGAAAATTGCAATTGTTACGCATGGAGCAGCTATAAAAATGTTATACACCTTATTTGATTCGCATGAAAAAATGCCGGAAATAACAAGTTGCTCAATTCATCAATTTAATATTTAATATGAAAGAAAAAATATTAAACCAATATATTTCCGAATTGAATCTGGATTTTAAAAATCCGTGTTGTCTTGCTAATAAGGTAAAAATTTGTGCATATCTTGTCTGCTGTGGGGCATCGGTGGATTTGGGATTAGATCTTAGTAATAAAAAGGATAAAAGAACTGGAAATAGTGGCATACAGCTTTATGTTGGGAATAAACAACTGAGAGCATTAGTTCCATTTTCATATATCAGCAACGATAATCCAATAAAAATAAAAATGATTGGCAATAAAAAACATGCAATAATCGAGTTTGATGGGATAAAATTATTTAGGGTGTCGCTGGTTCCAGAAATTAAAATTAGAAATCAGAATGTGAACATGGATTTTGAAACTCTTATTGCTGCTATACCCCAGATTCCAAACAGCATAAGAGGATGTTGCTACCAGGAAGTTAAAAAGGCATGCGCCTTTTGTGCTTTGAAAAAGGATAAGATTATGTTGAGCCCAACAACATTACTGTCGGCTTACAAACAGGTTATTAATAAAACTGGTAGACGTCCAAAGATTTTATTAACAGGAGGAAATAATTTTTCACTGGATAGAGGATTAGCAAAATACATTCCATATCTAAAAAAGCTGCGTGAATTTGATGGGAAGGTTAAAATCGCAATTGAGGCTTCACCTCCTAAAGAGCTAGAAAATATGAAAAAATTGGCAAATTTAAAGCTAGATACTTTTTCTGCAAATCTCGAAGTATATTCCGATAGATTTAGAAATGAGTTTCTTCCCGGTAAATCTGAAATAAAAGTAAATGAATATAAAAATATATTCAATTATAACAAAGCAAATGGAGTTAAGGTTTTTTCAGTTCTAATCGCTGGCCTGGAGAATGAACAGGACACATTAGATGGCATTAGATATCTTTCTGAAATCGGCGTTCCGACAAATCTCCTGTGTCTGCGTTCATTTCCAGGGTCATCATTAGAAAATCGTGAGAGAATTAATCCTGTGTGGTTTTTGGGAATAACAAAAAAAGCCATCCTTCTGATGGACAAAAAAGGGTTGACAAATAAACTTTCCAAAACATCTGGTTGTGGATCGTGCGGCGCTTGTTCTATGGAAATGAATTTGCATCGCTTGACTAAAAAATATGGAAAAAATATTTTAAATATTTTCTAATTCAAAAATTCTTTTGGCAGCATTGTATTTTGGTTTGATTATTTTGCGAGCTTCAGGCAGCTCAATTCTTGTCATGATTTTATTTAGTATTTTTTGTATCCATGCTACAGAGTCATTGTATTTATTGTGTTTGCATTTTTCTGTAAATAAGAAAAGGGAACGATCAATGAAATCCATCGCCGCAGCTGATGAAATTATCTTTTCCTCTATTGAGCGTTTTGTTTTTTTATCTCCTCGGTGATTGAGAGCGCATAATGCTACTAATTCGATTTGGTCGCTAGTAATAAAATTATATTTCCTTAGATACTTTTTTGTCATATCGTAGCCTATAGCAGCGTGTTTTTCGTGGTCGGAAGATTCTGATAATCCAATATCATGTAAATGTGCTGCTAATATGAGCGGAAAGATTTTTATGTTTTTATACCCCTGGTATATTTCGACGGCAAATTTTTCAACATTTTTATTATGAGAAAGCATATCCTCGCCTTTAGGAAATCTAGTCTTTCTTTTTTCTACGAATTTTTTTGTATTGTTAACTATTTCTTTCTGTTGAGCTGTGAGATGCATAATGTTATATTATTTTATTAAGATAGCCTTAATTCTGCGCACTCCGGCAGAGCTTGATTCTTCTTTTGTAATTTTGAACTTGCCCATTTTTCCAGTGTAATCCAGATGGGGACCGCCGCATATTTCGTATGAGAAAACATCACTATCCTTGGCAATTTTGTACACCTTCACTTTTTCCCCATATTTGGAATCGAAAACCCCGATGGCATTTCTTTTTTTTGCTTCATTCACTGTCAATTCCTCTTGGCTTATGGATAAGTTTTTTTTGATTGCATCATTCACTAGGTTTTCAATTTGTTCTAATTCTGATGGCGTAAGTTTTGATGGATAAGAAAAATCATAGCGCAATCTTTCCGCATTAATATTGGAGCCTTTCTGTGTAACTTGATCTCCTAAGAGTTTTCGTAGAGCAGCCAACAAAAGGTGAGCAGCGGTATGCAATGCTGTGGTTTTAATGCTATGATCCGCCAATCCACCTTTGAATTTTCCTGCAGCAGCAGTTCTGGATGTGTCTTGATGCTTTTTGAAAAATTTCTGAAAATCTTCTTCGTTTATAATTTTCCCGTTTCTTTTTTTTATTTCCTCGTGAATCATTTCAATTGGGAATCCATAGGTTTGGTATATGTTGAAGGCTTGTTCTCCAGTTATGGTAAATTCAGCTCCTTTATTGATGATGTTATTATATATTTTTTCAACTTCAATCAAACCCTTTTCTAGCGTTTTAATAAATTTATTTTCTTCATCGTTCAAGCTGTTCAAAATAAAATTTTTATTTCGATCAAGTTCCGGATATATTTCAGAGTAGTCGCTTATAATTGTTTCGGCAATATCATATGTCCAGGATTCTTTTGCAATTCCAATTTGCATTCCGTATCGCAAGGCTCTTCGTATTAACCTCCTAACTACATATCCTTGGTCGACATTTGATGGTGTAATTCCTTTATCATCTCCCATTATAAATGTAGCAGCTTTCAAATGATCAGCGATAATTTCAAATGGACTCATATTGTCCCGATATTTTTTTCCAGATAAAGATTCAATTTTTTTCAGTACATTTATAAACAGGTCAGTTTCAAATATATTATCTTTATTTTGCAAAATCATTGTTATACGCTCCAATCCTCCGCCAAAATCAACATTTTTGTTAGCCAGAGGCACCCATCCTTTTTTGGTCTTTTGATATTGCATAAAAACCGAATTGCCAATTTCTAAGAATCTTCCGCAGTCACAATTTACATGACAATGTCTCCCAAATTTGGGGTTGTGTTTTTTTCCTGTGTCATAAAAAGTTTCAGAATCAGGCCCTCCAAGTTCTCCGATTGCATCACCTCTTTGCCACCAGTTCTTGTCTCTGTATGCGAAGATACGATATTTATTAAAATCAATTTCAAAGCCTGGCCCCAAGTCCCCCTTACCAGTAGTTTCAGGTCCTTCGTCAGCTATGATTCCGTATTTGGAAAACACATTGCTAATTATGCGAATAGAGTCGTTGTCTTTTTCAATGGAATCATCACCAACATAAACCGACTGGTAAAGTTTTTTTGAATCCAGCTTGAATTTATCAATTAAAAGCTCATACCACCAGTTCAATTGGTCGTTCTTGAAATAATCTCCAAGTGACCAGTTCCCAAGCATTTCAAAAAATGTTGTATGGCGATTGTCTCCTACATCCTCAATATCTTCAGTACGAAATGATTTTTGACAGTTTGTCAGCCGGCTTCCGCCTGGATGTTTTTCTCCTAATAAATAAGGGACTAATGGGGACATCCCTGAGTTTGTGAAAAGAAGAGTGGAGTCGTTCTGGGGGATTAGGGATGCGGAAGAAATTATCGTATGTTCCTTTGAATTAAAGAAATTTAAATAAGTATTTCGGATGTCCTTGCTTGATAGAAACATAATATTTTTTTACAATTTAAAATAAGATTGTGTTAATAATATACCAAAACAAACTATAAAAATCAATTGTTTGTATTTTCAATATAAAAATGTTAATATTACAATAAAGTGCCTTGGATTTCGGGCAATTCACCCCCTTTAATTACCCTCCATTCAACAGCCTATGCCGCTTACGGAAGGCTACCATTCACCCAAAAAAAATAAATTTGAAAAGCTTAAAAAACATACGAACATTATCCGTAATTAATAACCTATGAACAAATTCTACATCACAACTCCGATTTATTATGTCAACGATAAACCTCATCTCGGTCATGCTTATACCACAATTGCCGCCGACATCTTAGCTCGTTATTATCGCAAGCAGATAGGGGATGACAATGTTTTTCTGTTAACAGGCACTGATGAACATGGAGTAAAAATAGCTCAAGCAGCTGAAAAAGCCGGTAAATTACCGCAAGATTTTAGCGATGAAGTTTCTGCGCAGTTTCAAGCAACTTGGCAAAAATTAAACATATCAAACAATGATTTTATTCGGACTACAGAATTCAGACACGAGGAAGCTGTTATCGAAATATTATTAAAGTTAAAAGACGCCAAAGGCCCTTCTGGTCAGCCAGTATTGTATCAGGGAGAATATGAAGGGTTGTACTGTACTGGTTGTGAAGCCTACAAAACAGAGAGCGATTTAGTTGACGGAAAATGTCCTGACCATCCAAAGCAAAAATTAAACCATCTAAAAGAAGCAAATTGGTTTTTCCGTTTATCTGATTTTCAAACTGATTTAAAAAAAATAATTGAATCAGGAGCATTTAAAGTTGAACCAGAATCAAGAAAAAACGAAGTTCTTAGCTTTATTCACGACGGTTTACAAGATATTGCTATCAGTCGAGCAAGTGTTGACTGGGGGATAAAAGTTCCTTTTGACCAGGACCAAACAATATATGTTTGGGTTGATGCTCTCCTCAATTATCTTTCTGCACTTGGTATAAAGGATAATAGTGAGAAATTCCAGAAATTTTGGCCAGCAGAAGTTCAGCTTTTAGCCAAAGATATTTTGAAGTTCCATGCAATTATCTTGCCGGCTTTATTAATGGCGCTTGATTTACCCTTGCCAAAAGTTTGTTTTGCCCATGGATTTTTTACTATTGATGGACAAAAAATGAGTAAAAGTATTGGTAATGTTATTGATCCAAATGAATTAGTTGATACCTATGGTTCAGACGCTGCAAGATATCTAATTATTTCCCAATTTCCTTTTGGTAATGATGGAGATATAAAGGCGGAAGAATTCGTCAAGAAATACAATGCTGATTTGGCTAATGGTTTGGGTAATCTTGTCAGTCGCGTTTTAGGTATGGCGGAAAAATATTTTTCTAGCTCTGTTCCTGCAGGAAAATATACAGCAGATTTTGATCTAAAAAGTTTTTGGCAAACATATGATAAGAATTTTTCTGATTTAAAACTTTACGATAACATTCAATTAATTCAGCAATTGGTTTCATGGTGTGATAATTATATTGATTCAGAAAAACCATGGGAACTGGCAAAAAATAACAATGACAAATTGTCACAAGTGTTATATAATTTGATTGAGATTGTTCGACATTTAGCTTATGCTATTTCTCCATACCTCCCAGAAACATCAGACCAAATATTGAAGAAATTGAATATTCAATCTGTTGAAGAAAATTATCGTGAAATTGGTTTAGTAAAAGAGGGCACAAAATTAGACAAAGGTGAGTCTTTGTTCATGCGAAAATAAAAATTACCACCTCTCTTATCCCCTCCTTGTCCTAAAAGGAGGGGAATATTAGCATCCTTTCTCTGGGGTGGTTATACAATGAGGAAATCACACATGGGACAAATTCACAATAAAAGAAAGTTATTACCACTTCGTAGGAAGCTAAGAAATAGCATGACTTCAGCTGAAGTCATGCTATGGAGTAGAATTAAAGGCAAACAACTTTGTGGTATTAAGTTTAGACGACAGCATAGTATTGGTCGTTACATTGTTGATTTTTATTGTCCTGAATCTAGATTGGTAATTGAAGTTGATGGACCATCGCATTATTCAGATAAGGCAGTTTATTATGACGGAATTCGAACCGATTATTTGGAGAGTCTACAAATTAATGTATTTAGAGTTAGAAACGATCAAGTATATAATGAGCTGGAGCAAGTATTACAGGCTATAGCCGATATTTGTAAAAAAAATTAGAAAAATAAAAATATAAAAATAAAAATATGATCATTCTAGATTATATCCTAATCGGAGTTATTTTGATTTTTGCTATTTGGGGTTTTAAGCAGGGTTTTCTCCAGGTTGTTGGCAGTATGGTAGGTTTAGTTGTGGCCGTGGTACTGGCCGGCAAATATTATCTTCTGTTGGGCTCATTTCTGGGCGGAAACAATTTATCCAATTTTTTTGCTTTTCTGCTGATTTTCTCGCTTATATTGAAAATAATGAGCTTATTATTCTGGGGATTTGGCAAGGTTTTTGAAATAATTGCAATTATTCCTTTTCTCAAAACTTTTGAGAGACTTCTTGGTTCAGTTCTTGGGATTGTCCAAGGCATTCTGGTTTTATCCGTTGTTATTTATTTCCTAAGTAAATATCCGCTCAATGATTGGTTGATTTCCCAAATGGCAGATTCATTAATTACGCCATTATTACTTATGATTTCCTACATTTTCTTACCTCTTCTTCCCGAAGCCTTGAAAGCCTTGAAAAGTATTTTATAAAATGTGAAATAATGATTCTTTATGTTAATCGATACTCATGCTCATGTAAATTTCAATGATTTTAAATCAGATTTTCAGCAAGTAATGGCCAGGGCTGAAAAACATCAGGTTGCTATTATAAATGTTGGCTCACAATTTAGTACCAGCAAAAGAGCGGTTGATATGACCGCAGACTTCAAAAAAACTTATGCTTCAATCGGTCTTCATCCTGTGCACCTCGAAGATTTTATTGTCGAGGAAGATGATGTAAAATTTCACGCCAAAGCTGAAGAATTTGATCACTCTGCATTTAATATTTTAGCTCAAGAAAAAAAAGTCATCGCAATCGGAGAGTGTGGACTGGATTATTACCATGTTGATGTTACTCGAGATATTTATTCAATAAAAGAAAAACAGAAAAAAGCCTTACACTCCCAAATAGATTTAGCCAACCAAAATAAGCTTCCATTGATACTTCATTGTCGCGGGAGCAAAGACAATCCCAAAGATGCCTACAAAGATATTTTGAGTGAATTGAAAAAGAATCTGCCGAAAAAAAGGGGAGTGATTCATTGTTTTGGATCAGATTGGGAAATAGCCAAGCAGTTTTTGGAATTAGGCTTTTACCTTGGTTTTACCGGTGTTATAACTTTTGACAAAACAGGGACTACAAAAAATATTATTTCCCAGATGCCTCTAGATCGAATATTAGCCGAGACAGATTGTCCATATTTAACACCAGAGCCTTATCGGGGCAAAAGAAATGAGCCAATCTATGTTGAATATGTTGTTCAGAAGATTGCTGAAATTCGTCAAATTAATTTTGATGCAGCCGCAGATTTGACAGTAAAAAATGCCAAACAGCTGTTTAATTTAGTTTTTTAATTTTTCATATAAAAAAAGATATACAGAGATGACTATTTTTAGTCATTTTTTGGTTTATTTGTCAAAAACTGGTGTTTATCAACATGGTTTATTGACACAAGCATTTATTTTCAGTAGAATATAGGCGAAAGCCTTTTATAAAAGGTGATTATATTTTGAAAATTTGATGAACAACGAAAATAATGAAAAAAAATGGTGGCAACCAGCCATGAAGTTATTTGGTGAATTAACAGCTTGGGTCGCTGGACCGATTATTGTGGCAGTTTTTGTTGGGGATTGGCTTGATGAAAGATATAATAAATCACCATGGATATTCCTAATTTCAATTGGAATTGCTTTTATCATTACCAATATTGCTGTTGTAAAAAAGTCAATCCAAGCCATGAATGAAATCTCATCAAATTCAAAAAAAACTGAAAAGAATAAAAAATAAAAATTTCAGCTTCACATATTATGTCACAAGTGATTAGTAATGAACTGGATAATTCTATTGAAATACCAGTGGAAACTCGTACTGGAGAGATTCAAGCCCACACTGAACAAAGTGGGGAACAGTTTGAGCATGAGATTTCCTTGTCAGCTGAACCGATATACACTATTGGAAGCTTTAATATAACAAATTCTTTGTTAAATACCTGGTTAGTGGTTCTGATAGTCTTGATTTTTTCAGTTGTACTAAGATTAAAATTAAAACAAGTTCCCAGAGGATTACAAAATGTTTTTGAAATGGTGATTGAAGGGGCTCTAAACCTTTGTGATTCAGTTACCAATGATCGAAAAAAATCAGAGAAAGTGTTCCCGATTGTGTTCACTTTTTTTATTTTTATATTATTGAATAATTGGCTTGGTCTATTGCCGGGGATAGGTTCTATTGGTTTTATTGAAAATGATACTTTTATCCCATATTTTCGAGGTGGAACTGCTGATTTGAATACTACTTTGGCATTAGCCCTGATCTCTGTTATTGGCGCAAATATTTTTGGCATGTTCACCGTCGGTTTTTGGAAACACACCAACAAATTTATAAACTTCAATGCACTGATTGAAATACCGAAGAAAATCAGAAAAGAACCAGCTATAATTCTTGTCAATCCGATCAAAGCTTTTGTTGGGCTCGTAGAAATAATTGGTGAAATTGCCAAAGTTGCTTCCTTAAGTTTTCGTCTGTTCGGTAATATTTTTGCTGGTGAGGTTTTGCTAAGTTCGATTGCGGTGATTTTTGCTTTTGGGCTACCAATTCCATTTATGTTTTTGGAAGTTATTGTTGGGATTATCCAAGCCTTGATTTTTGGTATGTTGACACTAGTTTATTACACCATCGCTGGTACAGCAGAAGAACATTAAAACAGCGATTAAAGCAAGTAAAGCGAGGTAAGTACAGGTACTGTATTTACTGTACTCGCTGTACTCGCTTTATTCACTTGAAATCAAGTTAAACCGACTATAAATAAATTCATTCAAAGTCGACAGTAATTAACTTGTAAAATTACGAATTGTAAATAGTTTACAAATGTGCGAATTCATCAGTTTTATTTGTAGATTTGTAGTAAATTTGCAATTCGTGGAAAACTTATGGATTTAACAATGCTTGCGAAAGCTATTGCAATTGGTCTTGGATCAATCGCGCCAGCTTTGGCAATTGGAAAGATTGGCGCTAAGGCCATGGAAGCCATTGGCCGAAATCCAGAAGCTGCTGGAAAAATTTTAGTTCCAATGCTTTTGGCTGCTGCCTTTGCTGAAGCGGTTGCTATTTATGCACTTGTGATTGCCTTTGGTATCAAATAATTTTTTGCTGTTCCCTCATTAATAATTAGTGGGGGAGAAATAGAAAATTAAAACAGCAAGTACAGACTACAGCAAGTAAAGAGTTAATTTATAAGCTTTACTCGCTGTACTCGCTGACCTCGCTTCATTTCATAATATATGGACGAATTAATTAAAACTTTTCACATTGATTGGAAATTACTTATTGCCCAAGGAATCAATTTTATTATTGTCTTTTCTGTCTTGTATTATTTTGGGCTAAGACCACTAATGAAGCTGATGGTAGATCGTAGTAAGAAAATTGATGATGGCTTGAAAAATGCTGAATTGATTGAAGAAAATCTGTCGAAGTCAGAGCAGGAAAAGAAAAAAGCAATCGCCGAAGGCCGAAAGCAGGCTCAATTAATCATTGGACAATCAGAAAAAGACGCAGAGCTTGTTCGCCAGGAGAAACTTGCCAAAACAAAATTAGAAGCTGAAAAAATTGTTATCTCTGCAAAAAATGAAATAACTAGTGAACGAGCAAAAATGATTAAGGAAGTAAAATCAGAATTAGGTGAATTGGTTCTATTGGCATCAGGTAAATTAACTGCTGATACTATGACAGACAAACAACAAGAAAAGTTAATAGATCAAGTTTTGCTTGACCTAGAAAAAACTGAACTAAAATAATAAATTGTCATGAAAAAGATTAATAAAAAACATTTTGCCAAGGCATTGACAAGGCTTGGTCGTGAAAAGGGGATTCTCGAACAGTTGCTTGCAGATTTGACAGATGTCAGCGAAAAATTGAATGCTAACCTGGAATTGAAACAGTACTTGACCAATCCGCACATCAGTTTTACTGATAAAAAGAAAGCTCTGAAAGTAGTTTTCCAGGATTTTATCAGTGAGATGACTTATAATTTTATATTTTTATTATTGAAGTCAAAAGCTCTTCTGACTTTGGATTCAATTATTGCTGAAGCTAGAAAAAACAATCTTGATGAGGATTCAATTTTCGAACTAAATGTTGAGAGTGTAGTCCCTCTGACCGCCAAGCAAGAAAAAACTTTGAAACAACTTTTTTCAATTAAACTTGAACAGCAGATAATTGTAAAAAATATAATTAATAAACATTTGATTGGTGGTTTGCGTTTGCAACTTGGTGACAAGGTCGTTGACTCGTCTGTCATTGGCAAAATCAGTAGATTGCAGTCGAAAATTTCTAATCTATAAATTTTTATACTTATGTCAGGAAAAAAACTAAATGAAAAAGTAATAAACAAGGATTATATTATTGATGCTCTTAGACAGCAGATAGAAAATTTTCAGCAACAAGTTTCTGTTGATCATGTTGGACGAGTGGTTGAGGTTGGAGATGGTATTGCTAAGATATCTGGTTTGAGTAATGCCAAGGCATCAGAAATGATTGATTTTGGTAACAATGTTTTTGGCGTTGTGCTGAACTTGGAAGAAGATTTTGTTGGTGCAATGATTTTGGGTGATTATTTGAAGATAAAAGAAGGCGATGAAGTCAAAAGCACAGGTAGAATTCTTGAGGTTCCAGTTGGTGAGGCTTTGATCGGCCGAGTTGTTGATCCATTGGGCTTCCCAAAAGATGGTAAAGGTGAAATAAAAACCACAAAATTTAATCCAGTGGAAAAAATTGCGCCAGGTGTTATTACTCGAAAATCTGTTCACCAGCCAGTTCAGACCGGAATAAAAGCTATTGATTCCATGATCCCAATTGGACGAGGTCAACGCGAATTAATCATTGGTGATCGTCAAACAGGTAAGACCGCAATTGCGATTGATACTATCATAAACCAAAAAGGACAAGACATGATTTGTATCTATGTTGCAATTGGTCAAAAAGAATCAAAAATCGCTCGTATTGTAAATAAATTAGAAGAACATGGAGCCATGGAATATACTACAGTTGTACTTGCCGGCGCTTCAGATCCAGCATCATTGAGCTTTATTGCTCCTTACGCTGGAGTTGCTATGGGTGAATATTTTATGGAGCAGGGAAAAGATGTTTTGGTAATATATGATGATTTGAGTAAACACGCGGTCGCCTATAGAGAAGTCTCTCTTTTATTGCGTCGACCACCAGGTCGTGAAGCTTATCCTGGGGATATTTTCTACTTGCATTCACGATTACTAGAGAGAGCTTGCAAGCTTAACGATGAATATGGTGGAGGTTCTCTTACTGCTTTACCGATTATTGAGACGCAGGCCGGTGATGTTTCTGCCTACATTCCAACCAATGTAATTTCTATTACAGATGGACAAATTTATTTGGAAAATGATTTGTTTTATCAGGGTATTCGTCCGGCTGTAAATGCTGGTTTGTCAGTTTCTCGTGTTGGATCATCAGCCCAAATAAAAGCCATGAAAAAAGTTGCTGGGAAATTAAGACTTGAGTTAGCTCAATACAGAGAATTAGCCGCTTTTGCGCAGTTTGGTTCTGATTTAGATGAAGAAACCCAGAAACAACTTACACGCGGTGCTCGTATTACTGAAATATTGAAACAAGGTATTTATGAACCAGTACCTGTAGCCAATCAAGTCATTATTATATATGCAGTAATTAATGGTTATTTAGATGATGTTGAGATTGTTAAAGTTCAAGATTTTGAATCAGCTTTGCATAAATATCTAAATGCCAATGCCAAAGATCTGCTACTGAAAATCGAAACTGAAAAAGAATTAACCGAAGAAATTGAGAAGCTATTAAAATCAGTTCTTGAGGAATTTAAATCTGCCAACCCAGAATTTATGATTGCCAAGGATGAAAAAGCCGAGGATAAAACAAATTAAATAAAAAAACTACTAGAAGTTTTCTAATAGTTATCGCGGAGGCATTACCTCAATTTGAGCCATTCGACCAATAAAATCAGGACCCCTTCGGGAAATGTCAGTAACATTGCCATCACACATTTCAACCGTCGCATAAGTTGCCGTCATCAGATTTACAGGCTTGCCAGAAATTCTTGCTTTTGTACAAGCACCAAATTCACAGCATCGTTCAGAATTTCCAGCAATCAATGTACAGTCAAATCCATGATAAGCGTCAAAATGATCACAAGGACGACAGAATCTGCATGCATCTCGTACCTTGTCGCTCATTACTAGTCCTCCCTTGCCCAGAAGTTTTATCATGAGAGATAAATACTTCAGGGGTTGGCGCACGGTTACAACCAATATATTATAATAAATTATTAAATTTGTCAAGCTATGTCGCTTGGAACAAGAGAATTAAAAAGAAGAATCAAATCCGTTGGTAATACTCACAAGATTACCAAGGCGATGGAAATGGTCTCTGCTGCTAAGATGAGAAAAGCAGTTGAGAATGTTTTGGCTACTCGAGATTATGCCAATTTAGCTTGGACCACGATTTTACATTTATCAGAGAAAACCGATACTGTTCATCATCCACTACTTCAAAAGCGAACAGTAACAAATGTTGCATTAATTGTAATTAGTTCAAATCGTGGTTTGTGTGGAGGCTTTAATAATGCTGTGGTGCAGAAAGCCATGAATTCCATAAGAAAGCATGAAAAAAATATCAAAAAAACCGATATAATTACTTTGGGAACCAGAGCCAGAGATTTGCTTTTAAATGAGGACCAGACAGTAACAGCTGATTTTATCAAACAAGATGTCACAACCAGTGCAGCCGAGGTTTCTAGTATGGTCCACATGATAATAAAAGATTATACCGAGAAAAAATACGACAAAGTTATGGTTGCCTATACCGATTATGTTTCAGCTGTAAAACAGCAAGCCAGGGTAAAGCAACTTTTACCAATTGATCCAAATCCAGAAGAATATTTAGGCATTGTGGGAAAAAGTGCTGGGATTGAGATGACAAAAGAATTTATTTCAGAGAAAAAAGAAAAATATTTGAAAAAAGGTGACATGAATTTTGAATATATTTTTGAACCAAATCCAAGGGCTGTTTTGGAAAAATTAATGCCAAGACTGTTAGAAGTTCAGATTTATCAAGCAGTTTTGGAGTCAGACGCATCAGAACACAGTGCTCGCATGATGTCTATGAGAAATGCCAGTGATGCCGCCACCGACATGATAGACGGGTTAACCTTGGTTTTCAACCAAGCTAGACAGTCAGCCATTACACAGGAGATCGCTGAAATCAGTTCAGGCAAAGCCGCTTTGGAAAATAAATAATTTTTATAATAAATATAATTATAATATATAGATACAATTTTACTGAAAAGTATTGAAATAAAATTCAGTAACAGTATCGAAATATTGCTCTAAACTTATGAAAAATATCGGAAAAGTAAAGCAGGTCATTGGTCCGGTTGTGGATGTTGAATTTTCTGATGATCTTCCAGCAATTTATAATGCCCTGAACATTAAACTTGATAATGGTCAAGATTTAGTTCTCGAAGTCCAGCAACACATTGGCGACAAGACCGTCAGGGCAGTTTCAATGGGAGCGACCGATGGTTTGCAGAGACACATTGAAGTTGTTGACTCTGGTGGTCCGATTTCTGTCCCCGTTGGCAAGGAAACCTTGGGACGAATGTTTAATATTTTGGGTTCAGCCATTGATGGCAAGGCAGATGTAAAAACACAAAAATATTATCCTATTCATCGCAAGGCGCCATCTTTTGCTGAACAGTCAAGAGAAACAGAAATTTTTGAAACTGGTATAAAAGTTATTGATCTAATTTGTCCATTTTCCAAAGGTGGAAAAATTGGATTATTCGGAGGTGCTGGTGTTGGTAAAACAGTTGTTATTATGGAATTGATCAGAAATATTGCGCAAGAACATGGAGGTCTGTCAGTTTTCGCTGGTGTAGGGGAGCGTACTCGTGAAGGTAATGATCTTTATCACGAGATGAAAGATTCAGGTGTCCTTGAAAAGACAGCTTTAGTTTTCGGTCAGATGAATGAACCTCCAGGATCCCGTGCCCGTGTTGCTTTGACCGGACTGACAATGGCAGAATACTTCCGAGATGAAGCCGGACAAGATGTTCTATTTTTCGTTGATAATATTTTCCGTTTTACCCAAGCTGGTTCAGAAGTTTCCGCCTTACTTGGTCGAGTGCCATCAGCTGTTGGTTATCAGCCAACACTTGCAACTGAAATGGGTGCTCTGCAGGAAAGAATAACTTCAACCAAAAAAGGTTCTATCACTTCTATTCAAGCTGTTTATGTTCCAGCTGACGACTTGACTGACCCGGCTCCAGCTACCACCTTTGGTCATCTTGACGCTACAGTTGTGCTAAGCCGTTCTCTTTCTGAATTAGGAATTTATCCTGCTGTT
>MFGJ01000007.1:0-31106 GCA_001778235.1 Candidatus Falkowbacteria bacterium RIFOXYC2_FULL_36_12 | reverse complement strand
GATTCTACCTCTACAATTTTAACTCCAGAAACAGTTGGCGATGAGCATTATCAAGTTGCCAGAGAAGTCCAAAAAGTATTGCAACGGTATAAAGATTTACAGGATATTATTGCTATCTTGGGTATGGATGAATTGTCAGATGAAGACAAAGTGACTGTTTCTCGCGCTAGGAAAATTCAAAAGTTTTTATCTCAACCATTCTTCGTTGCGGAAACATTTACAGGAACTCCTGGTAAATATGTTTCACTCAAAGAAACGGTCAGAGGTTTTAAAGAGATTTTAGATGGCAAACATGATGACAAGTCAGAGCAGGCTTTTTACATGAAGGGCTCAATTGATGAAGTCGAATAAAAAAATTACAAATCTCAAATTCTAGTATCTCTGGTATCTCTAGTCTCTCTAGTATTTGTAGTATTCGTAGTATTTGTATATTTGTATCTCTAGTATTTCTAGTATTTGTAATATTTGTAGTATTTGTATATTTGTATTTGTATTATGGAAAAAATAAATTTCAAAATCGCTACTCCTGAAAAAGTTGTATTCAAAGCTGATGTTGATCAGATTACTTTGCCAACTATGCAGGGAGAAATAACAATATTGCCCAATCATATTCCTTTGATTGGTGTTTTACAGCCGGGTGAGATCAGGATAAAAAGGGGAACAGAAGATACTATTTTGTCCGTTTCTGGTGGTTTTATTGAAGTCTTAGCCGACAAAGTTGTAGCCTTGGCTGATACTGCCGAGCGGGCTGAAGAATTGGATATTGAAAGAGCCGAGGCAGCCAAGAAACGCGCTGAAGAAGCCTTGGAAAACAAACGATATGATGCCAAGGAATTTGCTCGGTTGAGCGCAATGATTGAAAAAGAAACAGCCAGAATTCGTGTGGCCAAAAAACATCGTATTAGAATTGATTACAAAGGTATTGGACAGAAAAAATACAATGAGTAGTTTATCTAAATAATTAATATTCACTAACCCATTAAAGGGAGGAAAACATTATGTCACACACCTGCAAAGCCTTGGTAGTAACCTGTATGGACTTCAGATTCCAAACAGCTATTAGAAAATTTTTAAAAGCTCAAGGTTTGATTGATAGCTATGATTTATTTTCTGTTGCTGGAACGCAAAAAACTTTTCTTAACCCAGAAACTCAAGCAACAGCTTTGAAACAGGTTGAACTTTCAGCCAAACTGCATGGCATGACCGATGTTTATCTGATTGCGCATTGGGACTGTGGCGCCTATGGTGGCAATGCTACTCTTGGTGGTGGTGAATCTGAAAAGAACAAGTATATTCAGGATTTGGCATCAGCTGAAGCAATAATAAAAAAACATTTCCCGAATTTAAAAGTTCGCAAATATTTGGCAAGATTTGGTTCAAATAATTTTTGGGATAAATTTGTATTTTTTTGTATTAATGTTATTGGGAAAGTCTTTTCACCAAGTGTTGACAATCAAAATATCAAAAGCAAAGTCTATTTTGAATTGGTCTAATGTTAAAGCCTTGATTTAGACACTCTCCCCAGAGCAGGAGTAGGCAATGGCTGAATCAGCAAGTGGACAAAAAATGGCCCTTCATTATATTTTTGACGCCAAAGGTGATCTCCATGGGATTTTTTATATTCGTCGCCATTATGATCTGTTTGCTCGTAAGACAAAATTTACCATCTGGTTTGAGATGACTCTCGGAATACCCACTGAAAAAACAGGGGCTTACTTTTCCTGCGTATCTGAAGCTGTAAAATCTGCAAGAGATTACTTTGTTCGCAAGAGCTATATTACCAGAACAGGTTTTTCTTCAGATTTTGAACGCAGATATGCACTCTGGCAATTCTTCAAACGAACCTACTTATCAGAGGATGAAAAAGCTCAAATTGATAAAATGTTAACTGATATGGGGATTAAAATCACTGGCATACTGCTGACAAATTTCCAGATTGGCTGTACCTATTTGATGCTGAATAAAATGGCAGATTGGAAAAAAATCGCTAGTTGGGAAAAGCTGTTGACGGATTGGAGTGATCCAACCGAAAATTATAAATATTAGTTCTAAAATATTGAAATCAAATCAAGTAGATAATATCTGCTTTTTTTATTTGTGTTGTTATAATTTAGCACTTTTATTTTTGAATATAATTTGCTAATATTAAAACATTAAACATTAATAATAGTTATGGATATTTCAACCGCAAATGAAGCACAAAAACAAGCGATTCTTCACCAAGATGGCCCGCTTTTAGTCGTGGCCGGAGCCGGTACAGGTAAAACTCGGGTTATCACCCAGAGAATAGCTTGGCTAATCATTGAACAAAAAGTCAACCCTGATAGAATTTTGGCTTTGACTTTTACTGACAAGGCATCAGAAGAAATGGCAGAAAGGGTTGATAAAGAACTGCCATATGGTTATGTTGATTTATGGATTTCTACTTTTCACTCTTTTTGTGATAAAATTTTGCGCCGCCATGGTTTGGATATTGGTCTAACAACCAATTACAAGTTGGTAAATCAGACTCAAGCTTGGATTTTAATTCACAGGAATATTGAAAGATTTAATCTTGATTATTATCGCCCAATGGGCAATCCTACAAAATTCATTCACGCTCTGATTAATCATTTTTCGAGGTGTAAGGATGAAGGAATATTACCGGCAGATTATCTGAAGTACGCTGAAGAAATAAAACTTAATTCCGATTCCAGTGACTTCATCGCCCAATTAGATTTGACTGAAGTTAATGACAAGGATGCAATAATAAAAAATGAAATTTTACGCTTGGAAGAAATTTCCAATGCTTATCATGTTTACCAGCAGATACTTTTGGAAAATGAATCTCTTGATTTTGCTGATCTGATGTTATATACCATTGAATTATTTAAAAAGCGCCCAGCCTTACTGGAACAATATCGTCAGCAATTCCAATACATTCTAGTCGATGAATTCCAGGACACAAATTTTATTCAGTATCAGTTAATAAAAATGCTTTCAGCTCCGAAAAATAATTTAATGGTGGTGGGTGATGATGATCAGAGTATTTATCGTTTCCGTGGTTCATCAATTGAAAATATTATGCAGTTCAAAGCTGATTTCCCGCAAGTAAAGGAAGTTGTTCTGACTTCAAATTATCGTTCAGCTCAACAAATATTGGACAAGGCTTATGAGTTTATAGCCCAAAACAACCCTCATCGTCTGGAGGTTAGTCTAAATATTAATAAGAAATTAAATTCACAAATTGAAGACACCGGATTGGTGGAGCATCTTCATTTTGATCGTGTAGAAAATGAAATTGCCGGCGTAGTTAATAAAATTATTGAAATAAAACAAAATGACAAAGATTTATCTTGGTCAGATTTTGCAATATTAATCAGAGCCAATAGTTCAGCTGAAGCTTTTACCCAGGCTTTTGCTCAAGCAAAAGTTCCGTATCAGTTTTTGGCTCTAAAGGGGCTTTACAATAAACCAATTATTCTTGACATAATAAATTATTTTAAATTACTTGATAATTACCATGAAAATTCAGCTGTTTATAGGATTTTAAACCTGCCAATCTGGCAGATTGAGCCAAATGATATCACCAAAATTATTCATTTTGCTGGTAAAAAAGCTTTTTCAGTTTTTGAAGTTCTCCAAAACATCATCATGGTCCAAGGTCTTCAGCCAGAGACTTATAAAAAAATTAATATAATAATTTCGCAGATAAACCATGATTCAGGTCTGGCGCAAAAACAACAAACTTCAGAAATATTTGTCAATTTTTTGAACCAATCAGGTTATCTGGAATATTTGAAAACAAAAAATGACCGTGCTTCACACCTCTCTTACAATTATCTCAACCAATTTTATCTAAAAATTCAGGATTTTGAAAATACCAGCTTTGATAAGAGTCTCCGTGGTTTTATGGAATTAATAACGCTTGAACTTGAATCAGGTGAGAGTGGTCAAATAAACTTCAATGATGAAGAAGGTCCAGACATGGTCAGGATTATGACCGTGCATACTGCCAAGGGTTTAGAATTTAAGTATGTTTTTATCGTAAATCTGGTAGATCGTAAATTCCCCAGCGATGAAAGATCAGAACCAATATTAATTCCAACCACCTTAATAAAAGAATCAATCAATACTGGTGATTTTCATTTGGAGGAAGAGCGCCGTTTGTTTTATGTTGCAATGACTAGAGCCAAAATTGGTTTATTTTTCACTTCAGCTGAAAACTATGGTGGCAGTCGCAAGAAAAAAATTTCAAGGTTTTTGATTGAGCTTGGTTATGATTCAACTGTTTTTGAAAAAAATAAAATAGAAACAGATATTTCGTCCAAACAGCTTGAGTCAAACATTCTGGCTTCAGATTCAGCCTTAGATAAAACAGAAATGCCACTGTCTATGCCCAAACATTTCAGTTTTTCAGCTTTAAATACCTATTCTCGTTGTCCCTACCAATTTTATTTCGCCAAAATGCTCAAGATCCCAACTTTTGGTAAACCAGCTCTGACTTTTGGTGATGTTATGCACCGAACAATAAAAGATTTTCTTGAAATGTCCGCAGAAATTGCTGTCTCGGCTCAAACCAATCTTTTCGGTGCGATTGAACAGAAAACCAATGCCAAAAAAGTTATTGATGAAAAACAATTATTAGATTTATACCAGAAAAACTGGCGTGATGATTGGTATCCGACCGCAAAACTAAAAGAAGATTATTTTAAAAAAGGTCAGAAAATATTAAAAACCTTCCGCCAAGATTTTATTGACTCCAAGCCGGATATTAGATTGGTTGAACATTCATTCAATGTGAAAATTGGACAATTTAAAATTCTTGGTAGAATTGATCGGATGGACAATGTTGAAGGTGGAGTAGAAATTATTGATTACAAGACAGGCTCTCCGAAAACAAAGGAAAAACTCTCAATAGATGATAAGCGTCAACTCATTCTTTACCAAATTGCTACCGAGCAGGTTTTTGGCTTGAAACCAGCTAAATTAACTTATCAATACCTTGAAAACAATACCAAGGTTTCATTTCTCGGTACGGATAAACAGATTATAAACTTGAAAAATAAATTTCTTGAGATCATGACCCAAGTCCAAACTGGCAATTTTATTGCTACTCCAGAGCCAAATATCTGCAAATTCTGCGATTATCAGGGCATTTGTGAATACAAGAAGCTTTAACTTGACAATAATCGGCATTAATGATATAGTCCTGTGTTCCATCACAAGCGGAAAGGCAGGACTAAGTGAACATAATCAAGGGTGGAAAAGTCTATAAACTCCCGAAATATTTTTACATTAATTTTTTTACTGTCATTCCCTTGCTGACTACCATCCTTGTACTGGTTATTTTTCATTTTAAGCCACAGTCTGTAGAAAAAAATGCCCAGTGGGCGTTTACATACAAGGAATTGGATCTTTCTCCACCTGTTTTTACTCCTCCTTGCCATGGAACAATTAGCAATGTTGTCTGGAATGAAGCAGACAATTCCCTTCAGGCCAATTTCAATCCTGAAAGCAATTCTTTGGTTTTCAGTTTGATTTCCAACGGAACGGATTCTGTCAGTTTATTTTATTTTGAGTATAGGGGACAAAAGCTAAATTTGCGAAAGATAATGACTGCTGATGATTCTTCCAAAACACAAGAAGTTCTTGTCTTCCAATTTGAGAATCAAGATATGAGTAGCCCGTCATCTTTGCCAGTTGATAAACAATCTGATATTATTCGAGTTCTTTTTGATCAAGCTCAACAGATGTTGGATATGTATCAGGAGAAAGTTTGTCCAGGTTCAATTTGACCAATCTAGTTTTAATCAACTAGATTTTTTTGTATAAAATTTGTTGACATTTCATAATATTTATGTTTTACTGATATTTACCAACAACCAGGAGGACGAAATTGAAAATAGCAGTACTTTCAGATATTCATGCCAATCTTCCAGCTTTGGAAGCTGTTTTTAAAAGAATCAAAAGAATTGGAGTTGATCAAATAGTTGTTATTGGTGATCTTATTGGTTATGGTCCTTTCCCAAATGAAGTTGTGGCTTTGGTTCGCCAAATAACTGATTATGTCATCAGAGGAAATCATGAAGATGCTTTTGGCGAATATATGGAGGGTGAATACTCGTTTGGTCGTTGTCCAAATCTCTTGGCGCATGATGGCATGATGTTGGCCAGAAGTGAACTTTCAGCTGAAAATGCGCAGTTCATTTTTGACCTAGCAGATTATTTATCATTCAACCAATTTGAATTCGCCCATGGAGCCTTCTGGGGCAATCGAACAAAGCTTTATGTTGAACGCCCTGAAGATTTCTTTGAGCAATCAAGGCGTCCCAATGCCAAAAGATTTGCTTTTATTGGGCATACACATATTCCAGCTATTTTCAATGGCGATCATTTCTCAATGTTGGATTTTACTGATCTTGATGGTCATAGTCAGTATATTGTTAATGTTGGCAGTGTTGGCCAACCAAGAGACTGTGACCCACGAGCCAGTTTTGGTCTACTGGACCTTGGTTTGATGAAATATCAGACAATCCGTGTTCCTTATGATATTGGGAAAACAATAAAAAGAGCACAGGAAAAAAATCTTTCACCCAATTTGGCACGCCGATTAATTTCAGGCATCTAACAGCTTATCAAAGCTGTTTTTAAAATAAAAAAAGCTCCAAATTTATTGGTAGCTTATTAGGTGATAATAACTTTTAATTTTTCTTCCGCCGAAGGGTTCAATTCATGTATTGATTCCAAGACTTCTTTGAGTCCGTTTCTTCTATGTTGTAATAGTGAATCAGCAATGGCTTTATATACACCTGTAGGATAATCTCTTAACATCAAGTGAGCCAGTAATTTCCCCAGATACCTATTGCTAAGCTGAAAAACCGTAATCGGTAAACCAACTTGATTAGGCTTGAATTTTGCTCCCATTTTGATTAAAAGTAGTTCAGCTTTTTCTTGTGTTTGATCATTGACCCTAGACACTTCTGCAATTTCAATCATTTCTAATCTGTTGGCATAACCTCTGTTATCATTATTTTGTTTGATTTGTGGTTTAATAACATCAACAAAATAGAAAATCAGTGGAATTCCAAACCCCGGAAGTAGCACGATCAAACCAATATATTTCATTGCCACAATTAATACCAATACATACATAGTCCAGATAATTGATCTTATCATTGGTTTCCTCGGTTTCCCTCCTGGTTTCAGCGAATATAATTATACCTCACGATTTGGTAATTGTCAATTTTAGATAAAGTCTATTGACAAAATAAGGTATTTATCATAATATATATTAAATTGTACCTTCAAAATACCAAGGAGAAAAACCATGACATGGCTCAAGCTTTCAGCCATCCAAACTCGAGTCTTTCAAGAAGATATAGTGGCGCATTTTTTGGCATCAGATCATAGCATTGCAGTTGTTTTGCCTACTGGTTCTGGAAAGACAATTGTGGCTATAAAAATAGCTGATAAATATTTGAGTAAAGGCAAGGTTGTTTTTCTCGGACCGAACAATGAACTAATCAGACAACACAAAAGAGATATCCATCAATTCATGAATTTGAAGCAATCAGAAGTTCAAGTGATTTCTGGCATTATTCCACCAATAAAAAGACAAAAATTTTGGGAAGAAGCTAGGATTGCCTGCGCAACTCCGCAAACAATGCTCAATGATATGCGCCAAGGTAGAGTTCCTGTTGATCAAATATCCTTGATAATTTTCGATGAAATGCATTTAGCTGGCGATGATTATGATTATGTTGATATTGCCACAATTGCAGAAATCAAGAAAATATCACGGCTTGGTTTGACCGCTACTCCAGGTTTGGATCATGCTCAATTTGATCGAGCACTATCTCGATTGAAATTGTCAGAATATGTCATTCGCACTGCCGAGGATTCAACAGTCGGAGAGCATTTACATGTGAAATATGAATTTAAGCATGTCGTCCCGCTGACAAGCGAGCTCCGCTATTATGAGTTTTTGATCGATATCAGAATGAGGGGAATTTATGATATTTTGCGCCAGTATAACTATGTGTATGGTGATTTCAAGATCTTATCCATTAAAGAGCTAGGAGCAATCATTACCAAGGCTAGAGCTGGTCGTGACGAGGAAGGCAATATTGCAATAAACAAAGTTGTTTTAACCAATGCAGCTGAATTTATGAAACTTAGACACCTGTTATTGTTGTTGATGACAGAAAATTATACTGCTGTGTATCTTTATTTTGAGAAATTATTTACTGAATCTCGCGGCAAGAATAAAGTAAAAGCCTCCGAGAGAATAATCAATGATCCTAGGCTCCAAGTAGTTCGTAGGGAAATTACTGAAAAATATCATCAGCATGTCAAACATCCGAAAATCTTGAGATTGATTGATTTGTTATATAATGCTCTTCACAAAAGTCAGCAAGTCATAGTCTTTGCCAACAATCGAGATTCTCAAACAGGAATTTATCGAGCACTTCAAGCTTGCACCGGACTTTCTGAAAAATCAGCCATCATTCATTCTGAATCTACCAAGACTGGTAAGGCCAAGAATGTTGAAGCCATTGAGAACTTTATTTCCGGTAAAATTCCAATTTTGATCAGTACATCAATTCTTGAAGCAGGGATTCACATTCCAGTAGTTGATATTATTATAAATTATTCTCTCCCACTTGAAGAAAGTACCATGGTTCAGCGGTGGGGACGAGTTGGCCGAACAAAAGATGGAGAAGTCCATTATTTAGCATCAGCTCATTCCTTTGACATGAATTTACTTTATGCTACATTTGCCAAAAAAAGAAGAATGCTAAGAACTATCAAAGATTTCTCACTCGGCTTCAAACCTCCTGAACAATTAAAACTTTTCGCTTAACAAAGGAAGTTAATCTAAACTTTCTTTTTTATTTGTGCTAAAATAGTATCAAAGCTATATGGATGCCATAGGAAAAATATTAAACAAACGGAGTAAAAAAAAATCCGGCATAATGATTGGTGTCACGGCAGCTCTTGTGATAGAATATTTCCATCAATTATTGAAACAAATGTTTGATCAAGAAATTTTGTCAGATATCCAGGCTCTGCATCTGAAAGATCGGGTATTGACAATTGCTTGTTTGAATTCATCAGCTGCCAATGAGATAAAATTTTCAGAAGAAAGCATAATCAGTGCCATAAATGAAAAATTTGGTGAAAATACTGTTAGTTCATTCAAATATATGCTATAATATTTAATGAAATTAAATACAGAATATGTCACTAAAAAATTATTTAATTCTGATTGCCATCTGTGCTGGTATTAGTTGGGTCGCATGGTTCTTGGTTTTATTTTCAGTAGAGGCGGACCAATCAGGTTTTCTGGGCTTTGTTTTTTTCTATACTAGCTTGTTTTTTGCACTACTGGGGACATTTTCGATTTTAGGGTATTATATTAGAAGTATTTGGCGAAAAACAGATCTTTGGTACAAACAATTAAATGTTTCATCACGGCAAGCCTTGATCTTATCATTATTAGTGGTTTCCGCGCTCATTTTGCAAAGTCAGCGCTATCTGCAATTTTGGAATTTGTTAATCTTGATTACCTTGGCAGTATTTTTCGAAGCTTTATTTCTTTCATATCGCCATGGAACAAGATAATGATTATATAGGAGGGGCAGACGCCTCTTTTTTTGTTATTTTGCGTAATTTCTATAGTTTGAATAATAATTGCCAGTATGATAAACTATAATTATTAAATAAAACAAAGATAAAAAGACTTTCATTTCCCCAATAGGATTGAAGGCTTATATTGCAATATTATGAAACAATCAAAATTATTTGGTAAAACCACAAAAGAAATACCAAAAGATGAAGTCAGCAAAAATGCCGAATTATTAATTCGTTCAGGCTTTGTTGATAAATTAATGGCTGGGGTTTATACTTATCTGCCATTAGGTTTGAGAGTCTTGAAAAAAATCCAAGCAATTGTCAGAGAGGAAATGGAGACTTTGGGTGGTCAAGAAATTTACATGCCAGCTTTGACGCCAAAAGACAATTGGGTAAAAACATCAAGATGGGATGAAATTGATGTTTTATTCAAATTACAAGGAACAGGTGACAAAGAATATGCTCTAGGATCAACTCACGAAGAAATAGTTACTCCCTTAGTAAAAAAATTTGTAAATTCCTACAAGGATCTACCGGTCGCTGTTTATCAAATACAAGATAAATTTCGTGATGAAGCTCGTGCCAAGTCAGGTTTGCTTCGAGGTAGGGAGTTTAGCATGAAAGATCTTTATAGTTTTCACCGCAATGAAGAGGATCTAGCTGATTTTTATGAAAAATCAAAACAAGCATATTTAAATGTTTTCAAGCGTTGTGGCTTAGACGCTCATATTGTTGAAGCTTCAGGTGGGGTTTTTAGTAAGTTTTCTCATGAATTCCAAGTGTTTACCGAAAGTGGTGAAGACAAGATTTATGTTTGTAATTCTTGTGGTCGTCATCAAAACGAGGAGATTGTTGAAAATCAAACACTCAAGTGTCCGTATTGTGGTAATGACAGAATTATTGAAAAATCAATTGAAGTTGGTAATATTTTTGAATTGAAGACCAAATTTACTACAGCCTTTGATTTTACCTATACAGATGAAGCTGGTAAAGAACAACCAGTCCAAATGGGCTGTTATGGCATCGGTCCTTCTCGTGTCATGGGTTCAGTGGTTGAAGTCCATCACGATGACAAAGGCATGATTTGGCCAGAATCAATGGCTCCATACCAAGTCCATTTAGTTGCTCTCGGTGATGATGAAAAAGTTTTGGCGCAGGCAGAAAGTCTGTATCAAGAATTAATTAAATCAGGTGTGGAAACCCTTTTTGATGATAGGGAAGTGCAAGCTGGTCAAAAATTAAATGATGCGGATTTAATCGGACTTCCGATTAGACTTATCATAAGTTCAAAGACATTGGATAAGAATTTTGTTGAGATGAAAAAAAGAAATTCATCAGAAGTAGAATTAATAAAGATCGCCAAAGTCAGTAAATTATTTACAAAATAAATGTTTAAAAAGTTTTTCTCCAAATTAAATAAAAAAGTTGGAATAGATCTTGGAACCAGCAAGACCATTGTTAGTATCCAAGACAAAGGTATTGTTATTCGCGAGCCATCAATTGTTGCCATTAATAACAAGATTGACCAAATATTGGCCGTCGGTGAAGAAGCGCAGAAAATGATTGGCAAAAATCCTCGATATATTACTCTATGCAGTCCTTTAGTCAATGGTATTATTTCAGATTATGAGGTCACTGAAAAATTCCTGAAGTACTTTATTGACAAACTGTTCATGGAAAATTTTAACTTTACTGGCCGACCCAGTGTTGTCATCGGCATTCCGCTCGATGTTACAGAAGTAGAAAAAAAAGCCGTTGAAGATGCCTCAATGTCAGCTGGAGCTGGCAAGGTTTATTTGGTTGAGGAAATTATGGCCGCAGCCATTGGCGCTCGTTTACCAATCCAAGATGCGTCTGGTTCAATGATTATTAATCTTGGTGGTGGCAAGACTGAAATTGCAGTTATTTCCTTGAATGGTGTGGTTAATTGGAAAAATGTTAATATTGCTGGTCGAGAACTGGACAATGATATTGTTCATTACGCCAGAAACCATTTCAATCTTTTGATCGGGCATAAAATTGCTGAAAAAATAAAAATGAAAATCGGTTCAGCTTTTGAATTAAAAGAGGAATTGAAAATTGAAATGCGCGGTCGTGATTTGATTTCAGGTTTGCCTCGAGAAATTATTGTCAGTGATTATCAAATTCGTGATGCAATTTCAAAATCAATTCACTCAATTATTGATCACATAAAATCAGTGCTTGAAACAACTCCGCCTGAATTAGTGGCTGATATTTATGAGAGAGGCATAGTTTTAACCGGTGGAGGTGCTAAACTTATGGGGATTGATCAAGCAATTGCCCGTGCGGTTGAAATCCCAGTCCGTGTGTCCGATGACCCCCAAACTTGCACTATTCGCGGTCTGACCAACTTGCTTGATGATCAGCCATTACTAGATGAGATTTTATTACCATCAGCCAATGAAGATAAAATGGTTCGGTGAAATTTTTGAAAAAAAACAATATCATGCAACCTTCAATCAAAAATTCCAAATTTATTATCATTGCGCTGGTATCCATTGCGCTGATTTTTTTGTTGCATTTTACCGGAATAATAAGACCAGTTGAGAATTTGATTGTTACAATCCTAAAGCCAGCGCAGACAGCAGCCTTTAACATTTCTTTCAAAGTGAAAAACTTTTATCAGCAAGTTAGTGAGAATCGTGATCTTCAGGCTGAAAATGATCAGCTGAAACTAGAATTGAATCAACTTCTTATAGACAAGAGTAAATTAATACTGTTAGAGGAAGAAAATGTTTTTCTGCAAAAACAGTTGGATTTTTCAGCCACATTGGATCACGATCTAGTTTCTGGTCGTGTTATCGGGCTTGACCGAAATGAAAGCTCTAGACTGATTATCATTGACAAGGGCAAGAAAAATAAAGTCTTTGACGGGTATCCCGTGGTAGTGGATGATGGTTATATTATTGGCAAGGTTTATAAGGCTTATGATAAACACTCAATCGTGAAATTAATCAACGATCACAGTTCACAGCTTGCCATTACTATCCTAAATACAGCCAAGACAATCGGAATTGCCCAAGGAGAATTTGGGTTAGGTGTAAAAATTGATTTAATTCCCCAAAATGAGAAAATTGATTTGGATGACATTGTTATTACATCGGGTTTGGAAGACAATATCCCGAGAGGTTTGGTTGTGGGGACAGTAGAAGAAATATTTGGTGCAGATGAAGAAATTTTCAAACAAGCCTCAATTAAATTACCGATAGATTTTGATAAAATAATTTATATTAGCGTAATAATTCCACATGTTGAGGAAAATTAAACCATTATTTATTACTTTTGGCTTTGCAGTCATGGTTGTTATGCAGATTTCTCTGTTTTCCAATATTTTTTGGCTAAGCTTTGTCTCTCCCTTGATTATCACACTTGTTTTTGTCGGAGTAATACATGGTTTCAGGTATCCAATTCTTTTCAGCCTTGCCATCGGTCCGATCGTGGATCTTTTTAGCCCGATTTTCTTCGGCGCGATTACTCTTAGCTGGTTGTTTGTTTTCTGGCTACTGGATAAATTTTTTCACAAAGTGTTTACCAATAAATCCTATTATTCTATTGTAACTTTAGTAACTTTTGCGCTGATTCTCGAATTTATTTTAAAAAAAATATTTTGGTTTTTCGAGAATATTATTCGCTATCAGCAATTTGATTTTTCCATATTTTCATCCGCGAGTTTGCAACATATTGTCTTCATCATTATTTTAAATTTCATTGTAACCAGTTTATCTTTCATAGTTTACTATTTATTTAGCAATAAATTTAAATCAGTCTTAATAAATACATAATGGACGAAAAAAATAACAATCAAAATCCAGAAGAAGAGCTTTTTTTTGTCCCGAAAGTTGAACTTAAAGATTGTAGATTGTCAAAAAAAAGAAGCTATGATTGGGTCGAGGAAACATTTATTTCTGATCATCCAAATGACATTCCAGATACCAATAATTATATTGGTTTAGCCTTGACCGCCAGAAAGCTCAACTTATTTTTTATTATATTATTTTTAGGTGTTTTTGTTTTGTTTACTCGATCAGCTTATTTGCAGGTGGTACAAGGTGAGCATTATTATGAACTGGCTGAAAACAACCGTATTCGAGTCTATCATATCCAATCACCAAGAGGCATAATATATGACCGTAATCATATCCAGCTGGTAGAAAATATTCCGGATTTTTCTTTATATATCACTCCTGTTGACTTTCCAAAGGAAGACAATGAACGAAAGCTGATTTCTGGGCAATTAGCAACATATTTTTCAGATATACCAGATTTAGAAACAGAATTGGACTCAATTCTTATTGTCAATAGAGAAAAACGAGAATATTATCAAGAACACATTCTTGTACAGCATATTGAATATGAAACAGCACTAAAATTAAAACTTTTAACCGCTGACATGCCAGGAGTCAATATTGGAATGAGTAATCAACGGAACTATTTGATGTCAAAAAACCTGTCGTTATCTCCTGAAGATCAGCAAAACAAAGAAATCAAGTTTGACAGTGTTTATTTTTACAATAGTCTGTCTCATCTGCTCGGCTATGTGGGAAAAATTAATGAAAATGAATTTGACGAACTATATCCACAGGGGTATTTGTTTAATGATATTATTGGCAAAACCGGTTTGGAAAAAAGTTATGAACCAGTCTTGCGTGGCAAGTATGGTCGCAAACAAGTAGAGGTTGATTCTTTTGGCAAAGAAAAGAAAATTATTGCTCAAGATGAAGTTGAAAAAGGTGATAACCTCGTCCTTTCAATTGACTACAATGTTCAGAGTAAATTGGAACAATTACTTCGAGATACTTTGGCCAAAGAAAGTTTGTCAAAAGGTGTGGTTATTGCTATGAATCCGCAAAATGGTGAGGTTATGGGGCTTGTTTCATTACCAAGCTATAACAATAATGACTTTTCAAGTGGTATCAGTACAGAACAATACCAGCGGTTATTAGATGAAAAATCAAATCCTTTGTTCAATCGAGCAGTAAGCGGAGAATATCCCTCTGGCTCAACGATTAAACCAGTGATTGCGGCTTCTGCTCTCGAAGAAGGTATAATCAATGCAACAACATCATTTTCCAGTACTGGAGGTATTAGAATAAGTCAATGGTTTTTTCCGGATTGGAAAGCTGGCGGTCATGGTTTGACTAATGTCAAAAAAGCTTTAGCAGATTCTGTTAATACATTTTTTTATATAATAGGTGGTGGTTATAATGATTTTGTTGGACTCGGAGCGCAAAAATTAAAAGAATACGGTTTGAAATTTGGTTTAGATAATTTGACAGGTATTGATTTACCGGGTGAGAGTACTGGGTTTCTGCCATCTCCAGAGTGGAAAGAAGAAGAAAAAAATGAAGCTTGGTACATTGGAGATACCTATCATATGGCAATTGGTCAAGGTGATGTCTTGGTTACACCGCTTCAAGTCGCCAATTATACAGCCTACTTTGCCAATGGAAGCACCTTGTACAAACCAAGGTTGGTTAAGTCAATAATTAGTTCAGATACTGGGATTGAAACAAAAATCCTGCCAGAAGTTCTTGCTACCAATGTTGTCTCGCCATCTACCACTGAAATTGTGAGGCAAGGAATGCGTCAAACAATTACACTTGGTTCAGCTCGTTCTTTGAGTGCTTTGCCAGTAAGTGTTGCTGGTAAAACCGGAACAGCCCAGTGGGGAACAGACAAAGTTCCACATGCTTGGTTTACATCCTTTGCACCATATGAAAATCCAGAATTAGTATTAACAATTCTAATCGAAGAGGGTGAAGAGGGTAGTGTCACAGCAGTCCCAATTGCCAGAGAATTTTATAATTGGTATTTTGGCTACTATAAATTACTCCAATAATCCTGGAAATCAATTGACCGATATAATCATATCTAATATAATTAATTTATTAATCTTAAACTCAAATTATGCAACCAAAAGTGATTACTCCTGACGGTCTGGCCAAACTCAAAGCTGAACTAAAGGAATTAAAAGAAGTTAAGCTCCCAGATATTATAGATAAGATTGAAAAAGCCAAAGAAATGGGTGATTTGTCAGAAAACGCTGAATATCATGACGCCAAAGATCAACAGGGCTTGATGATGGCTCGTTTTTCAGAAATAGAATCGTTATTAAAAAAAACCGTTGTTTCAGAAGGTAGTGGGTCAAAAGATGAAATTGGTCTTGGATCTACCTTTGTTGTGGAGGATGAGTCAGGTACCAGACAACAATTTACCTTAGTCAGTTTCAACGAAGCAGACCCATTAGAAAATCGAATTTCAAATGAATCTCCACTCGGAGATGCTTTTATGGGCAGACGAAAAAATGATAATGTAGAAATCGAAATTCCCAAAGGTATTGTACATTACCGCATTGTTGAGCTAAAATAGCCAACTGGACAAACAAGGAGTAGCAAAGTCTTTTCATCACAATAAATTTAATTCATTTTGTGTTGATCCAAGGAGTATTGCTTTGTAATATTAGTAATATTTGTAAATTTGTAATAACAATTCTATGTCTGATCAAAATGAACAACAAATAAGACAAAACAAATTAGACAATTTGATAAAAGCTGGAATGCATCCATATCCTGAAAAATTTGATAAACAATATGACCTCTCTGCATGCCCAGAATTAAAAGAAGGCATATCTCTTAGCACCGCTGGACGACTTATTATGTTTCGTGACATGGGGAAAATCACCTTTGCTCATTTGCAGGACAGTTCAGGAAAATTTCAAGTTGTTTTCAAAAAAGATGTCGTCGGAGATAATGAGTACAAACTCTTTATAAAAAATATTGATTTGGGTGATCATATCGGTATAGAAGGTGAGATTTTCACTACCCAGAAGGGGGAGATTTCAATTTTAGTCAGAAAATGGACATTCTTGGGCAAAGCATTACTTCCATTACCAGAAAAATGGCATGGCCTGAAAGACCGAGAAATAGCTTATCGCCAACGGTATTTGGACTTAATTTCCAATCAAGAAACCATGAAAAGATTTGAATTCAGAAGTGATTTTATTCGAACTTTGCGTGAATTTTATTGGCTAAAAGGTTTTTATGAAGTTGAAACACCAACATTACTTCATTCAGCAACTGGAGCACATGCAACTCCGTATAAAACTCACAACAATGCACTGGATATTGATGTCTTTCTTCGAATTTCACATGAGTTACCGTTAAAGGAACTTATCGTTGGTGGATTCGATAAAGTTTTTGAAATTGGTAAAGCTTTTCGTAACGAAGGCCATGATCCATCACATTTGCCAGAACATACACATTTGGAGCATTATTGCGCTTATTGGAATTACGAAGATAACATGAAATTCACCGAAGAAATGATTGAGTATGTTTTTGATAAATTAAAAATATCTCGTCAACTGACAATAAAGGACCGTGATGGTCAGGAAAAAATTGTTGATTTTACCACACCATTTGAAAGAATAAATTTTATTGAATTGATCAAGAAAGATACAGGCATTGATATTACAAAAGTACGAGACACGGAAAAATTATTGAAGAAAATACAAGACAAAAAAATTGTAATCGATGGTATGGAAGACATGGGCTATGCATCATTGGTTGATAATTTATACAAAAAGGTTTCTCGCCCAAAAATGGTTGGGCCAGCATTTTTGTATTTTTATCCAATCGAACTTCAGCCTTTGGCTAGGAGAAATGATAAAGACAAAAACATAGTTGACCAATTCCAATTAGTTATCAATGGTTGGGAGATTATCAAGGCTTATTCAGAGCTGGTTGATCCGCTTGATCAGGAACAGCGTTTCAAACAGCAGGCCGAGTTAAAACAATCAGGGGACAATGAAACCATGGAAGGCGATCCTGATTATATTACAGCCATGAAATACGGCATGCCTCCAATCTCTGGATGGGGCATGGGAGTGGACCGCATGATTACCATTCTTACTGGTCAAGAGAATTTACGCGATACAGTTTTATTCCCGCTCATGAGATCATCATCTGAAGATCAGAAATAAATTTCTAAAACTCGAAAGTAATGAAATTGTAAAATTACTAATTTATAAATTTTTGCAAATATTATGAATACGCATAACCTGCATTTGTAATATTCGTAGTATTTGTAAATTCGTATCACGCAGTATGGTTTTATCACCCGAGCAAATACCACTTCCACACTTACCTCAACGATTAACCGGTTTTCAAGACAATCCAGGGTTAAACCAACTACTGGAAAAATTTGCCAAAGATGTTGCAGAAAGACAAAGAGGTGAATCTGATCCAGAGTTTAATCAGTGGGTTCCACGCCCTGCAGAGTATTTATTCACCAGTAAAGCGTCTGATGATCTTGAAAAAAACCGACGACCTCTAACTTCATATGAGCAAAAAAAAATTCCAATTGTAATAGAACAAATGAATAAGTTTTTGTCAGAAAATACCACAGTCTTATCATCATTTGAATCAGCGATTTTCTCTGAAAATGGACAGCTTGAAGAAAATATCCAGATTGACGATGTTATTGAAGCCAAGGCCAAAGTAATTGTTGCTAGGCATTGTCAGTTGATTGCCCAAACAATCGAATTAATGCATTTTATTGGCAGTCAATCTGGTCCGATCTATCGAAGTTTGGAAAAGAAGCTTAACCCAGAAGAAAGAAATGCTTTGCAAGTTTTAGCCTTAAGTTTAGAAGTCTTGGCAGACAATAATCAAGATGTTGTTGAATCATTAGCCTTGATTAATAAATATTGGACACCAGACTTATCTTTAAAATTACAACAAATTATTCTATAAAAAATATGCCATTATTTTACACCAGACAAGAATCAGAGTCAGAAATAAAAATTGTTTACACGAATCAAGCATTAGTTTATATTTTTTTACTGATAATATTTGGCTTAACCTTTCTTGATTTAAGTTTTGATTGGCAATTGATTTTATTCTTTTTTACCTTGTCGTTTATCATTGTTTGGTATGCAGGTTTATGGAAAACCGGTAGGGAAGTGCGTCAAGCCATGAAAACTGGCAAGGTAATAGTTTCAGGAAGTAAGTTATCTTTTAAGAATCCTGTAACAGTAGTAATAAAAAAATAATGTTACCTTATTGAGTTCCTGCGGAATCCACAATTATAAACGAAAAATTATCCACATCATGGGTATTTTTTTTATTAAAAAAATTCACATAATATGTGAATTTAATCAGTAAAAAGGCAGAAAGATAAACTAATTCGTCATTGTAAGATTTTCCTCTTCAGGCTGATTGGCACACTGTTCAGCCCCATCATTTCCCATATCGCTGGTTGATTCAAGGCAACAAGCAGGGTATTGTTTTATTGGAATTCTCGTAACAGCAACGCATCGGCTGTAAAGATCTCCAAGCTCACACACCGGTTTTTTACTACGCATAATCAGCCAAACTTTTTCTTTGAGTAGCAAGTAGTTAATAATAAAGAAAAATACTGCTCCGAAAATTTGGAAGTAAATAAAATCTTCATTTCTAGATTGACTGCAAATCTCTGGTCTGGATCTCAAGATTTTCATATTGAGAATTCCCAGAATAATATTAATCGCTAGAGCAATCATTACCAAATTTTGTGTTTGAGTCATTTATCTCCCCCTGCGTTAAAGGACAATGATAGATATTACAACATATAAAACAATCTGTCAACAAAAAACATGATTATGTTAAATCATGTTCACATTTGAGTTTTGTCGGTTATTTTTTTGGGCAGTTTTTATAATGAGTAGCGCAAAGATTCCAAGCAAGGGGAAAAGGATGTACTCCTCAACTGATTCAAAGGCAATTGAAAGTTTCTCATCATAAAATACTTGAACCAGTGCATATCCACCACACACAAGGTAAATAATTGAGAGCAATATCAAAATGATTTCCATTTGAGCCTCCTGCTCGGTTGTGGGGGGGGCAAACTATTGTTCTTTGGTAAAAATTGAGGTAAAATAACAATATGAAATATAAAGTATTTATATGAATTTGTCAAAGAAAAAATTTGGAAAAATTAAAACAGTGATTATTTCCACCTCGTGCATTTGTTGTGGCTAGTTGTTTATTTTTTAATATTATTAAATTTATGTTAGATATTAATTTTATAAGAGAGCACATCAACGCCGTGAAAAAGGCAACTGAAAATAAAAATATTACTCTAGATTTTGACCGATTATTAGCACTGGATGAACAGCGTCGAGATTTAGTTCAGCAAACTGAACAACTCCGAATGCAAAAAAATGAAGCCTCAAAAAAAATACCTGCCCTAAGTGAAGTGGAAAAAAATCAATTACTACAAGAAATGAAAAAAGTTTCAGATGAGCAGGATCAAGCCGAGAAAAAACTGGTTGAGGTAAAAGATGAATTTCAAAATTTAATGCTACTAGTACCAATGATTCCAAGCGATGAAACACCGATTGGTAAGGATGAAACTGGTAATGTTGAAATTAAAAAAGTTGGTGACATGCCAAACCATGATTTCCCAACCAAAGATCATCTGACTTTGGGTGCGGATTTGGACATTATTGACAATGAACGAGCCAGCAAAATTGCCGGTTCAAGATCATACATCCTAAAAGGTGATGGTGCCAGATTGGAGTATGCACTTCTCAAATATGCCATTGATTTTATCTCTCGAAAAAATTATACACTAATGAGTGTTCCCGTGATGGTCAATAGATTTGCTTTGGAAGGTACGGGTTTTTTCCCTGGAAATGAAGAAGACATTTATCATTTAGAACAAGACAATAAATTTTTAGTTGGCACATCAGAAGTCGCTTTGGGAGCTTATTACTTTGATGAGGTAGTTGATGTAAAAAATTTGCCAATAAAATTTTCAGGCATATCAACCTGTTATCGCCGTGAAGCCGGTTCATATGGCAAGGATACGCAGGGACTTTATCGTGTCCACCAATTCAACAAGGTTGAGCAGTTTATCATCTGTCAGGGAACAGCTGAAGCTAGCCAGAAGATGTTTGATGAATTATTGGCCAATACAGAAGAATTCCTCCAGAGCCTTGATTTGCCCTATAGAGTACTTAATATTTGTACTGGAGACATGGGCAAGGGAAAATTTTACATGAATGATATTGAATGCTGGATGCCAAGTCGTAATAATTATGGCGAGACTCATTCTTGTTCCAATTTGCATGATTTTCAGGCCCGTAGATTAAATCTTCGGTACAAAGACGAAAACAATAAAATGCAGTATTGCCATACTTTGAATAATACTCTGGTTGCAACCCCTAGAATCCTTATCCCGATTTTGGAAAATAACCAAAATTCAGATGGCTCAATAAATATTCCAGAAGTTTTGCGACCTTATATGGATAATCAAACAAAAATAATAAAAAAATAAAGATACGAATCCACGAAAAGTATAAAAAATAAAAATAAATAACTTTCTTGTATTTGTAATATTTGTAGTATTCGTATATTCGTAACCTAATCTTTAATATCCACACTATGAAAAAACTGCACGCCAAATTCAAATATCGTGAGTATGATTTTCTTTATGGTTCAGGCTTAATAAATAAAACAGCAATTCTGTTAACTGGCTTAAAAGTTGATAAAAATGTTTTGATTGTTTCAGAAAAAATTATAAAAAAATTACATGGCGCTAAACTTGAAACAAGTTTAAAAAAATCCGGTTATAAGTATTCCTGGCACCTTGTTAAAGGGGGAGACAACAAAACCTTAGCAGAAATTTCAAAAATTTATTCAGCTTGTGATAAGCAAAAAATTACTCGGAATTCTGTTATAATTGCATTTGGTGGCGGTCTGGTTCAGGATCTGGCCTGTTATTCATCTGCAACTTACAAACGAGGAATAAATTTTGTTCAAATTCCAACAACTTTGTTGATTCAAGCCGATGTTAATATTGGGGGTTGTGCAGTTGATTTGCCTGAAGGCAAAAGCATGATTGGTACTTTTTATCAGCCGATTTTAGTTATTCAGGATACTGACTTGGTAAAAAGTCTGCCAGAATCAATCTATATTGATGGTATTGCCGAGATTGTGAAATATGCTATTACCAATAATTTCATTGATCAGCTGGAAAAGGATTTCCCAAAATTGTTAAATAGAACACCAAAAATTATTGAAAAATATAATTATCTTTCTAATAAAATTAAAACAGATTTGACACAGCAAGATGAAACTGACTCTGCTGATATTAGAATAAAAATTGATCTTGGTCATACATTTTCTCATGCGATTGAAGCAGAAATGGAGTATAAGATTTCTCATGGCAAAGCTTTGTCAATTGGTTTGTGTGCAGCGTCTATGCTTTCAGCAAAGAAGCTAAATTTCCCAATGAAAAAAGTTGAACAAATTACAAATTTGCTAGCAAAGGCAGGTTTGCCAGTTTCATTGCCACAAGGCTTGAGACTCGAATCATTATTATCTCATATTAAAAAAGATAAAAAATACAGAAACAATAAATCAGTATTTATTTTAATTAAAAACCTTGGTAAATTAGAAATATCAGACAAGATTTCAGAACAGGATGTTAAAAATGCGTTAAAACAAATTACACAATAAATTATTTCGTCTAGTTATTAGAATAAAAGACAGCAAACTAACAGCTGTTTTTTAATTATTGAGTTAAATCATTCTTGGTGGTAAAATTATATTACTGAAATATTTAGAAATATAATTATAATTATGAAAAATATAATGCCTAAAACCTGGATTGAAATAGATAAAGCCAGTTTGGATTCAAATTTAACAACATTCCGGACGCATATCGGGCGTGAAGTTAAATTAATGGCAGTTATAAAGTCAAATGGCTATGGCCATGGTGCCCCAGAAATTATTGAAATAGCAAAAAAACATGCGGATTTCTTCGCTGTTGATTCAATTGATGAAGCAATGGATGTAAAAAGTTTAGTTGGTGATGTACCAATTATGATTCTCGGTTATACTTTGAAAGCCAATCTAAAATTTGTTATTGAAAATGACTTTCATCAAGTTGTTGCCAATTTAGCCACACTTGAACAGATGAAATCAATTGCCGAAAAACTAGGGAAAACAGCCAAGGTTCATCTAAAGATTGAAACAGGGACTTCTCGCCAAGGAATTTTTATATCAGACCTTGAAAAATATTTGGATTTGATTAGATCTTCAGAATATTTGGATTTAGCTGGTGTCTCAACTCATTTTGCCAATATCGAAGATACAACTGACTCGAAGTTTGCCATGAAACAGCTGGCTTTGTATCAAGAGGCAATTAGATTTATTGACAATCATGGCTTTACAAATTACTTGAAACATAGCGCGAGTAGCGCAGCCACGATTTTATATCCAGAGACTCATTTTGATTTGGTCAGAATTGGAATAAGTCTTTATGGTCTTTGGTCAGCACCTCAAACATTGCTTTCATCCAGGCATTTTAACAAGGATTTTATTCTCAAACCAGTAATGTCATGGAAGACTATTGTTGCTCAAATCAAGGATTTACCAGCAGGAAGCTATGTCAGCTATGGTTGTACTGAAAAAGTTGAACAAAAAACCAAAGTTGCGATTCTGCCAATCGGTTATCGGGATGGATTTGATCGCAAACTATCAAAGATAGGTGAAGTCCTGATTCATGGTAAAAGGTGCCGTGTTTTGGGCCGAGTTTGCATGAACATGGTTATTGTTGATATAAATCATTTGAATAATGTTGAGCTAGAGGATGAAGTTGTTTTACTCGGCAAACAGGGTAAAGAACAAATTACAGCCGAAGAAATAGCCGCCAAAATTGGCACAATCAATTACGAAGTTGTTACTCGGATAAATTGGTCAATTGTGAAAAAAGTTTTGTAATATGCACAAAGAATATAAGAATGTAAATTTTTCAGACCCTCGTAAACAAAAACAGCAAGCTGACAAAAAAAAACAACTGCGAAAAACAGTTTGGATATTATGTTTGATTTTAATAGTTGGATTGGTGTATTTCTTGCTCTACTCGCCATTTTTTCAGTTAAAAGAGGTCAGAGTGGTTGGTCTACATCAAATTAGCCGAGTAAATTTTGAAAAAATTATCTCCAACTACCAGTCATCCAACAAATGGTTTTTATTTCCAAGAAAAAATATTTTTGTTTTTTCCCAAGATGAATTGATCAATACAATAGGGGAGAGCTACTTTTTAAAGACGCTTGATGTGGATAAATTATTCCCCAATGAAATAGAAATTCTGGTTGAGGAAAATAATTCATTTATAATTTGGCATTCCGGCCAGCAGTGCATACATTTAAGTGATTCAGCCGTTGCTGTCCAAAATTGCGAGGGACTGGAAGGGGAGGACCTGATTGTAATTCAGGATTATCAGCAAATTCCAGTTGAGATTGGACAGCCAGTACTTGATCCAGCAAAAATGCAACAGATGCTCGAATTCAAGTCTGGTTTGGAATCAAAAGTCAAACCAACAATTTTTATCTACAATTATGAAGGTCCTGATTCAGTCAAGATTGAAACAGAAAATGGATTTAATATACTGGTAAATCTTTCAGCCAACCCAAGTGCGCAAATCCAAAGGTTATTTTACATATTGGAAGATGATAAGATTAAAACAGAGCTTAATACCATTAATTATTTTGACCTTAGGTTCGGGGAGAAGATTTTTTACAAATAATAACTTGTCACCATAGAAATAGAAATTCCTGTATCAAAGCAGGATTTTTTCATTCTTTCCTCTATTATTATTTTACGACACTTGACATGATTGCAGGTTATAAATAGGGAATATTAAATTAATAAAAGTAGCTAGATGCTTTTAGGTTGAATTATTGTTAGGCGATAGAGAATACTCAAAAAATAATTTCAAATTCATGATCATAGTTAAATTTATTTTAAATTTTTTTAATTTACAATACATATATGTATCTAAAATCAAATCAGGGCAATTTTGAGCCTTAAACTAGCACAAAACTAGCCTTTGTTTTGGGCTAAAATTAGCCAAAAAACAAGCCTCAAAATTGCCCTATATCAAGACTTATCTAAAAAGTAATATCATAGTATTCGGCTAGGTTATGGTATTGAGTATATATATAATAAAGTCCATAATTTGCGCCTTGTGTCGTAAAAGGTATATTTGGCGACACTCATTACTTCTAGTGTAGAACGCCAGAGCAGGAGTTGTAGTAATGGGTTCCCCTATCAATTCCTTGCACTAAAAAATAATTAACTCTAATATTTTATTTTTAAACTTTTAGAACTCTATTTGTTTGGAATGTTCTTCCAATATTGATTTAAGATTGTTAATTTATAGAATTAAATAAAGACTTAATCAACTTGATGTTTTTGATAAGCTGGTCAGACTCCCCTATCAATGTGAATAATTTTTTTATTTGATATAAATGTGCTATAATGTTAACAAATTAAATTGCACTGTGAAAGTGCAAAAAATCAAATAAAAATGTTATGAAAAAAATTTTTAATATAAAGCAGGTCTTGTTCTTTAGCAGTATTTTTGTGGCAATTTTGGCTGTATTACTGAATTCAGGAATACCCAGGGTAGTTGCTAATGCAACATATATAGTGGTTAGTGAATTTAGATTGTCACCAGAGGTGGTTTTGACAAATACAGTCACAAATCCCTCATTTGAAAATTGGACTTCAGCCATGGCGGGTGAGCCATATAGTGACGATAATGGAAATAGCACATGGGATGAAGGCGAATCTTATTGTGATTTAGATTCCAATTTATCATATACTTCAGAATATGCTACTGCAAACACCCCTGACAACTGGAGAGAGAATTATATGACTTTAAGTTGTGATTTCGTTGTTACACAGGAACAAACAACTGTTTATGATGGTTCTTCAGCCTTTAAGATTTCTACTGGTACCGGCGATGTAATTCTTGTAAGCAAGTCAGCTGGTTTTATCTCGGATATTTTAGCCGATGAAACCTACACTTTTTCCTTTTATGCCAAAGGATCTGTTGGTGGTGAAGTTTTCAATGCCCAAGCTTCACTTGTAGCTGCGGAAACAACATATTACAATTTTGATAATAGCGTTTTTGAAACAACTGTTAATGATATTGATTCCCCATATCTCAGCCAATTCACATTGACTTCAGATTGGGCTAGATATTCATACACTGTCACAACCAATGGAGTTGGCGCAATATATTCAAATCTTATATTTGGCTCAGATGGGACAGGTGATTTTTCCACACTTGGTGATGGAAGAAACCAAACAATCTATGTGGATGCTTTTCAGTTTGAGGAAGCTAGCAGTGCATCTGCTTTTCATACAGCTGGTGCTGACAGCGCCACCTTCCTTGAACTGTACAATCCAACAACAACAGCCATTGATTTAAATGGTTATAAAGTCCAATATCGTTTTGATTCAGGTGATTGGACAAATTTTGCCAGTGTTTCAACCCCAACCAGTGTTGGAGCTGGTAAGTTTTATTTGATAAAGGCTACGGCTGGTGATCAGGTTTTAGATGATGAAGCTGTTTTTGATACGGATTATGTTACAAACTCCGAGACAATCAGTGGTCTGGCTCTGCGAGTTTGTTCAGATTCAACCAATTGTGCCACAACCATTACAGATTCAGTCGGGTTCGGTGATGCGGTTAGTTATGAGGGCACTGCAAAAGCAACAACCAGCTGGACAACTGCAAAAAGTTATGAGCGTAAGGCAACTTCTAGTTCATCGGCTATAACCATGGCTTCAGGTGGAGCAGAGGAGATTCTTGGTAATGCCTATGATTCAGATAATAACAATAATGACTTTATTCTTCTCTCAACTCCAGTACCTCAAAAATTATCATCTACCGCTGAAACAGCTCCTTCATCTTCAAGTAGCCGATCAAGCCAAAGAGCTGCTCAAGAATATTATGATGCCTTGATGGCTTTGGAGCAAAACCAACATGATACGACTGATAGTGATAGTTTGGTTGAGGATACTACCCTACCAACAGACATTGAATCTAGCCAAGAACAAGAAAGTGATAATCAAGAAAATATAGATAATTCAGAGCCATCAAGTGAGTCAGAACAAAATAATAATACTCCAGAGGAAATAATAGAAACACCAGTCTTTACCCCACAGAACCCAACAATCAAAAATTTCCCAGCTGAACAACGAGGCCTGAAGAAGTTTATTGAAATAACCGGAAAATTACCTGTTTCTAATGATTGGCAGACAGTTCACTTTCTTGCTTATGGGCAAGAGGGTTTACCTGCAAGGATCAATGAAAATGAAAGAATCGGTTTGGTTAATGATTTTACAGCTCTATATGGTCATCTACCAAAATCGGAAAGCGATTGGTTGAAAATTTCAGACATGGCAAACAATGAAAAAATTGAGGACAAGCTGATTGATAAAGAAAAGATTGCTTTGGTAGAATTTATCCGTGTTTATAAGAGGTTGGTGAATTTTTCTAACCCAGCCGAGGAAAAATTTATTCACATGGTTGCCTATCGTTTACGAGTAGCTGATCGAGATTTGGCTCGAGAAAATAATGCACTAAGTATTTTTGCCAAAGCTTATGGTCAGATGCCAAACAGTTCTCATCTCTGGTCAGTGTTTCGAGCCATTGCATATGCTGGTGTAAAATAGAATAGATATTACTTCATTTAATAAAAGAGAGCCTAAGGCTCTCTTTTGGTTTGTAGTTGTTTGATTTATTCAGTCTGCCTAAAGTATTGTTTCAAATACGGGTCTTTTTTTATTTTTTCAATGTTTTTATCACATTGTTTGTAGAAAACAGGATAATGTTGCCGGGTGATGTATCGGCCTCGATATCTTTGTCTGTATGGAGGTTTTTGGATGTGAGCAATCTCGTGAGCAATTGTCCGCAGTAATGAATTTATACTTTTGGCTTGTCTCTTTTTTGGAGTATAAATATCAAGAGCAATTATTTGTTTCTGAAAATTAATGTAGCCAAGCACCATATGATTTGGGTTGACTTCTTTTTTTCGTTTTATAATTCGGAATTTGTAATCAGGATATTTGAAAAGTTTGTGAATTACATAATCATAAATCATTTGTACGAATTCAGGGTATCTTTCATTAGAATAAAGTTTTTCATTCATAACAAAAAGCAGAGTCTCCCCTGCTTATTTTTATATAAATTATGGCAGATACAGAACTGGGTTTACTGGGATTCCGTTTAACCTGACTTCAAAATGAAGATGTGGTCCTGTTGTTAGACGACCTGCACCTGGAGAGCCTGGCATTCCTCCGCTAAGACCTATTACCTCCCCTTTCGTGACATATTCGTCAGGTTTTACATAAATTGCGCTTACATGACCGTAAACTGTTGACAGCCCATCAGCATGAATTAAAGCAATATAACTATAGCCCATACCTGCGTCAAGCGCTTTAAGTACATAGCCATCGGCCGCAGCTTTTATTGGAGTTCCCTGCGCAGCTCTGATATCAATTGCCGGGTGTTCAAACAAATTCCTGAAAGGATAAGAAGTATCGTGAAATTGAGCAGTAATGGTATTTTTTGTTACTGGCCAGATTAATGTTGAGTCAGTGAGTTCTGGTTTGTCACCTGTATTATCGTCCAGTTTTGATCTAGCAATTTTTTCTAAATTGTAAATTTCTGAATTTGCATTTTCCTGTTCTTGCTTCGCCTGCCAGTATAGATCATAAAATTTTTCTTCAGATTCTTTGGTTTCAACTAATAGCTGATCTTTGTATATTACTTCTCCTGATAATTCAGCTTTTTGGAGATCAAGTTGCTTCTCAAGTTTTTTCAAGTCTTGTTGTTTGTTCTCTATCTGCAGTTTTTCCTGTTCCAATTCTTTCTTAACCAGTTTCAGGGTACTGACAGATTCTTCTAGATTATTGGTTAAAATTTTTGTGTTTTCAATGTGAAGAAAAAAATCTGATATAGAATTATTCAAAACAAAAATTTCTAATGGATTTGAATTACTGACTTTTTGTAGTTGCTTCAATAATTCACCTAGTTCCTTTTTCTTCTTGTCAACAGCATCTTCATTTTTTAGGATATCAATTTCTGCTTGTCGTAACTCTAAACTATTTTTCTTGATTTCCTGGTCAGTGGTTTTTATTTCAAGTTCAGTTGCAGCAATTTTATTAGTTAGAATATCCAGCTCATTATTCAATGTGACAGCTTCTTCTTGTTTTATGCGAATATTTTTTTGGTAAACAGCCTGCTGTTTCTGCAAGTCGTCAATTTTTTGTTTTATGTCACTGATTTGCTGATTTATTTCTTCTACAGTTTGAGCTTGCAAGTAATTGTTTGATGAAGTAAATACCAAAATAAACACAATTAAAACAACTGCGATTTTTAGGCTGAATTTTGCAAACTTTTTTGTATTCATCGAATTAATTATAGCATATTATTTATCTATTTGATAATTTAATTCACAGTTCAAACAAAAAATCACCAAAAATGGCGATTTTTTATAAGTATTGCTAAATTTTTAGGATTGCATCTTTTAGTCGTATCAAAGTTTTGTCTTTACCAAAGACTTCAGCCATTTCATGTGGTCCAGGAGATTTTTCTCTGCCAGACAGCGCTACTCGGAGTGGCCAAAACACATCACCATTACCTAGGTTATTGTTTTGGGCTAACATTTTAAGCTTTTCTTCAATTGTTTCACTTTTGAATTGATTTTCATCAATTTTATTTAATTCATCCATTACCAGAGCCAAAGCTTTCTTGGTTGCTTCTTTTGTGGATTTTTTCCAAACCAGCAAGTCTTTGCTGTATTTAAATTTATCTGAAAAGAAAAACTTAACAGTATCAGCGATTTCATTGATGTTTTTTATTCTGGCTTGTTCGAGGGCTAATGCTCTGCGAATAAAACTGATATCAATATTCTCTCCTGTTTCAGATTTCACATATTTATCATTGTCTTGGGTTATTAATTTTGCTTTGCATAGATAAGGGATGCACAAGTCAGCAAATTTTTCATCATCAAGCTGGCGAATATATACCCCATTAATCCAGTCAAGTTTGTCTAAATCAAAAACAGCACCTGCCTTGTGAACATTGTCTAGACTGAATTGTTTTATCATTTCATCTCTAGTATAGATTTCTTGATCAGTACCAGCATTCCAACCGAGTAGAGTAATAAAATTCAGTAATGCGTCTTTCAGGTAGCCTTGGCTAATAAAATCCTTTACAGATACATCGCCGTCTCGCTTGCTCATTTTTTTCTTTTGTTTATTCAAAATGGTTGGCAAGTGCGCGAAGATTGGTGGGTGCCAGCCAAAAGCTTCGTAAAGTAATTGATGTTTTGGGGTTGAGGCAATCCATTCTTCGCCTCGAAGAACATGAGTGATTTTCATTAAGTGATCATCAACAATATTTGCAAAGTGATAAGTCGGAAATTTGTCCGTTTTTACTAAAACAAAATCATCAACATCATGAGTGTTTACTTTTATTGTCCCGCGGATAGCGTCTTCAAAAATAACATCTTTGTTTTCCGGTGTTTTGAACCTTATAACATATTCTTCACCACTGTTAATCATTTTTTGTGCCTCATCTTTGCTTAAATTTCGGCAATGTTGATCATATTTTGGTGGAAGCTTCTGTTCTTTTTGCTCGTTGCGAAGTTTTTCCAGTCTGTCTTTGCTACAAAAACAATAATAAGCTTTATTTTTATCAAGTAAAGTTTTTATATGTTTTTTGTAAATGTCTAATCTTTTTGACTGGGTGTATGGACCATAGTCGCCTTTTTCTTCAATCTTACCTTCAGCATTGAGAAAAGGTCCTTCTTCGTAGTCAATGTCAGCCCACTCAAGAGTTTTTAGCAAGTCTTCCATTGCACCTTTTACAAATCTGGATTGATCTGTGTCCTCTATTCGGACAATAAATTCTCCTTTATTGTGTCTGGCAAAAAGATAATTGTAAAGAATAGTTCGGAGATTGCCGATATGGACAAAGCCAGTCGGACTAGGCGCAATTCTTACTCTTACTTTAGATAAATTAATATTTTCCATAAAATTTTATTGATTTCTTTATGCTGATTATATCATTAGTTTCAGGAATAATCAACGACAATAAAGCAGTGATCAGCGAGAACAGTCAGTACAGCTATTGCTTTACTCGCTTTATTCTTTACTTGCTGTACTTGCTTTTAGTTGAATTTTCTGTTAATCTTGTGGGGATGTGTCAGTTGTCGCAAACACTAAAATTCTACTAAAAATAGGCATAAAACATCAAAAATGTTTATAAGTATTGACATTTATAAAATTCTATGCTATAATGTTCAGTTGATAGCCTGAAATATTTGTTTGTGTCTCGCTTGTTGTGACATAAGTATTTATCAGCTTATCTCTAGTTTCTTGAAAATTTATATAAAAAATTAGTAATCAAGCTCATTTGTCCGTCAATAAAGAACTTTAATTAGTATTTTATCTATTATAATAGTTGCTAATGATTGGAGTCTTTTATTGATGGACAAAATGAGCGTTCGCTCAAGTCCACTGACAACGGATGCGCCGTATCGGCGCGATTTTGGAGGAATTCTATGGCCAAGGCGAAGACCTACCCCAACAACATCGGCGACCTGACGAAGAACATGAAGG
>MFGJ01000006.1:241449-242420 GCA_001778235.1 Candidatus Falkowbacteria bacterium RIFOXYC2_FULL_36_12 | reverse complement strand
CTGGATCCGACCGCTCGTCAACTCGTTTCCGATAGTCAATATACCAATTTTCATCACTGTTCTCCATACCCCGGCAAAACGCCGCAATAGTTGATCCCTCGATTACGGCCTCAAATCCCTGCCAAATGGATTAAGATCTGTAGAACCACGTTGGCATAGACACCCGCCGCCAGATCGTCCGCCACCACACCCAGGCCTCCGGGCAGGCGCTCCTCAAAGAGCCGCGCGGGAAATGGCTTTACGATATCAAAGAGGCGGAACAGAAAAAATCCCAGGGCCACATGCAGCGCAGTCGGCGCGATGAGAAAGAGGCTCCACTGGAGCCCCGCGATCTCATCGATGACAATGCACCGTGCATCCTTCTGACCGAACAGCTTCTCCGCCTCCTCCGAAACATGCCAGGCGAGGAAAGCGAAGGCGACAACCGTGATCAGCCAGAGGGCCCATGGCAGGGCTGAAAAGACCAGAAACAGGGGGATGCCGACCAGCGTTCCCGCCGTTCCCGGAGCCAGGGGCGCGTATCCGCTCCCGAACCCTGTGGCCGCGAGCGTGATGAATTTTTTATACAGGCGACACCTCTTTTCATCCAATTCGGGCGGGTATTCCGCATCGGGCGGTAAATTAACCCTTTTCCCCCTGCCCTGTCAATGACGACTTGGCGAATTTTTTACAAAACCGACCCGGGGATAAAAAAATCCCTTGACAATAGAACGATAGTTCTATTATACCTGAAACCGGGAAAAGGCAAGCGGTTTTTTCGTTTAAATCGCGCTCCCGGAAGCGGGTGCTCCGGCTGCGCGAAATGATGAACATAGGGAGGCGTATGAAAAAGGAAAGGCGGACGCTCAAGGGGGTGGAAGCGAAGATCGCCGGCTTCCTCCGGGGAAACCGGCGGATGCCGACCTATGCGGAGATGATAGCGCTTCTGGGGGTGCGCTCCAAGAGCGTCGTCCATTTCTGGGTGCAGAAGC
>MFGJ01000006.1:241195-241329 GCA_001778235.1 Candidatus Falkowbacteria bacterium RIFOXYC2_FULL_36_12 | reverse complement strand
CCCCGCGGAGGAGGAGCTCAGGGATATCCTCTCGCTCGATGAGTACCTTATCACCCGGCCGGCCTCCTCCTTTCTCCTGTCGGTCAGCGGGGATTCCATGAACGGCGAGGGGAGCAAAGCGGGCGACCTCGTCA
>MFGJ01000006.1:240968-241080 GCA_001778235.1 Candidatus Falkowbacteria bacterium RIFOXYC2_FULL_36_12 | reverse complement strand
GAACCCGACCGTCGCCTGCGCCGTCACAGGAGAGCCCATCAGGCTCTCCGCGGCGTTCGTCTGGACGCCGGGGTGGCAGCACAGCCACGCCATCGACCTGGTCGACGAGGAG